>JBEDFR010000123.1:0-60119 GCA_041175045.1 Pseudomonadota bacterium
CTTCCTGGGGTGACGGAGCGACCAAGAACACATCCTTGCGGTCGCAGGCGGCTGGCAAGAGATTGTCGATCTTCTGCGGATCTGCGCTGAAGGGACTACCCCGGTGGCCTTTCACCGCCAGCAGCGTCTCGGTCCCGCCGCCATGGTCGTCGTGACGCCCGACACGCTCCAGGCCGCGGCGCGAGGACGGGTGCCAGGTGGCGATGTTCTGCTGGGTCTCGCCCGCCGCGCGCCCGTGCTGATCGACATCCACGCCGGGCATGGTGCTGGAGACCGCCGTGGTGCCGAAGCACGCGGCACAGGGCATGGCGGCCTGCGCATGCGTCAGGGTGCAGTTGGCGACTTCGGTGGAGCTGATCGGCCCTGCCGGGCGCGGGTCGGTGAAGCTGTGGTCATCGATGGCGACAGGATAGGCGAAGCCGGTCAGATTGCGTGTGATGCCATACCCGGCGGTGCCGGGCGGGAATGTGCTGCGCGCGGCAGTAATGCTGCCATGAGAGCAGGGGCAGGAGCGGCGCCCTGTGCGGGTGCCGGTGCTGGAGACAGTCTTCCAGTGCAAGCATGCGGAGTTGTCGACCATGAAGAACACTTTCGGGTCGTCACTTGCTCCGAGAAACAGCGGCGCGTTGGAGACGCTCAGCGAGGCGCCTTGCAGCCCTGAGGGCAAGGCGAGACCGAGCAGTGACAGCAGCCACCAGCCCACCACCCTGCCGATTTCACCGATGTCCACGTTCACCTCTGCACGCTATTCGTAGGATTTGACGAAGGTCGACTGCAATTGCACGACGGCGGTGTCGCCTGCCCCGGAGCCACGGGCCGTCACGCGATGAAAGACTCGTACACGGGACTGCTGTCCGGTGCCGATGGCAATCGATTGCCCGGTAGTGATCTGCGACCACTCTTCGATGATGTAGCGCGGCGCGGCGGCCAGGCCTTCAACGCCGGCGACCTCGATGGCATTGGCTTCCCACCACTGGCTGTCGTCCCTGCTGGCATCCTGCCACCAGTGCAGCGAGTCGGTGCCATCCGGATCCGCCGCATCACGCTCCCACACCATACCGTTGCCGTCCGCGCTGGTCTGTGGCAGGTCGCGCTGCTGCAACAGCCAGTGCTCTGCTGCCTGCAGCGCGATTTCCGCTGCCTCGAAGGCAGCGTTCTGATCCTGCAGATTGCCGGCCATGCGCTCCTCCAGCACCGCCGACTCCATGTTCGCGACGCCCATCATGGTGAGCACGAGCAGGAATATCAGACAGAAGATCAGCATGGCACCGCGCTGCCGCGCGGGCAGTGACAGAGACTTCAGGGGAGCCGAATGCGGCAGTCGGGACATCGGCCTCAACTCCCCACGGCGCGATTGCGCAGTGTGATGGTGCTGGTGAAGACGCGACGCAGGCGATGATCGTCCGGACGGGCCCCGTTGCCCGCCTCGCCGTCATAGCTCACGCCGTTGAAGACGTAGGCCTGCGGAGCTGGCATCAGGCCGTCCTCGATAGACTGCACCAGGACGCTGATGCGCACGCTGATGACCCGCGACCAGTCGCCCACTTCGTCAGCCGTAACGTAGGCATCAACGCTCTTCTTGTTGTCGTTGTCGGCATTGATGCCGTAGAGAACCTGCAGGCTCTGGATACCCTCGACCAATTCCTGCGGCGGACCCGCGACGGCCATCCGGCTCAGCTCGCGCTGGAACAGGGCCGGCGGATTGGTGGCCACATTGCCCCGCTTGCCCACATAGAACATCGTGCCCTGCAGCTTGACCAGCTCGCCGCCTGCACCGGTGCCCAGTGGCTGCGAGGTGACATTGCCGGGCACACAGCCGGACGAGAGCAGGGAGTTGATGCTGGCACCGCCGCCGATTTCCTGGACGCTGCAGGCCTGCACCCAGTCGGCCCGCTCGCAGTCGCTGAGCAGCAGGAGGTCGCCATCCTCGATGTCGACAATCCCGGAGTTCACCACGGTCATGGCGCCACCGGCGGAAATCGAGTTGATCGTGGCGCCGGTGCCGGACGCACTCCAGACCCGCACAATGTCAGAATCCGGCACTGCGCTGGTGGCGTCCATGACGTTGCCGCCCGAGGTGGCCCAGCCTCCAGCCGTCGTCACCACGACCGCGACATTGTCGCTGCCGGGCGCGATGTCACCTGGGCCGGTATCCACGGCCTCCCATCCCTGCAGGCCGGCATCGGGCTGGAACGAGGGCGGCGGCGCGCCCAGCATGTTGTGGATGTCGCTCTGCTCGAGGCTGGCGAGACAACCCAGATACCCGGCCATGCGCAGCTCACGCGCCAGGAAGTGGATGGCGTAGCGGCCATTCTCCTGCATTCGCGCACGCGCCTGCTGATCCCGCTCTGTCTGGGAATTGCCGACATACACCTGCATGACGCCAGCCGCGAGACTCAGGCCCATGACCATGGCGATCAACAGTTCAATCATGCTGAAGCCACGCGCGCAGGCGCTCACAGGTTGGCACCCGGCGCGTGCAGAACGGGTGATCACAATCGACAGAGTCATGGTTGGGAACTCATGGTGAAAAGGTTTTCGGCAGTGCCATCGCGATCGGAATCCCACCAGATCTTGATGGCGAACAGGTCACCACCACCATCGCAGGCCGGGGCGGCCGGCGTGCCATCGTCAGGACTTGAATCATGGCACACGGTGCCCTCACCTTCGGGCAGCGCGGCGGCCAGCGCCTGCTTCCATTGCGCCACATCATTGGCGGCCATCTGCACCGGGGTGCAGCCGGAGAGGCTGTTGCAGGAAGCTGTCACGGAACCGACAGCATGGTCATACCCGCCACGCTCGACGCCCTGCCGATTCGCTCGCAACCGCTCAACGATGTCATGGCCCAGGATGGCGGCCTGGGTGCGCTGATAGGCACTCTGGGTGCTGCGCAGGCCCACCGTCTGCAGCCCCGCCATGCCCAGCATGCCGATGGCGAGAATCAGCAGGGATACCAGGATCTCGATCAAGGTCATGCCCCCCTGTCGTGCGCGCATCATGAGCAATCCAACCCGTCATCTTTCCTGCTGCCTGGCCCGACCCACGCGTTCTCAACGGACCTGGCGCTCGCCCAGACGCTGAGCCCTGAGCCGCGCATGATCGCCTCGCGACGGGCGAAGTGGCGGCTGGCCTGCAGCGCCTTGGGCTGGCTGGTGGTGCTCATGCACGACACGGCATCCTGCAGAAACCGCCGCCCCAGGGCAGGCAGAAGGTCGATGAACGCGTCGACAGTCATCCATTCCATGGCTGTAAACCCTTTGATTTCATTCATGTTCATCATGACTGGCGGACGCCGTTGCGACACCGGAACAGGCCTCGAACCAATGCGGATACACCCAGTACCGGCCAGCTCGCACCGCCGGTACGCCCTGGCACATGGCGCGCAGTGCTGCTGCAAGTATGAGACGCAATCGGAAGTTTTGCAGATCGGCCGCATGCGCTTTGCTACACTGCGACGCCTTGCACGCGCATTCAGACTTTCACGGACCCTCTTCCCCCATGGACTATGACATCACCTTGCTGGCCGTGCTCGCGCTCGTCGGGGTATTGGCAGGCGGCATCAATACCGTGGCGGGAGGCGGGTCCAACCTCACGCTGCCTCTGCTGATGCTGCTCGGACTGCCCGCCGATGTGGCCAACGGCACCAATCGCGTAGCGGTGGCGCTGCAGTGCGTGGTCGGCATCCGTGGCTTCCGCCATCACGATCGTCTCGACGAAGCGGCGATTCTGCCGATCCTGGTGCCGACACTCATGGGGGGCGTGGTGGGATCCTTCGCAGCGGCCATCATGCCGGTCGCTGCCCTCAAGCCGATCCTGCTGATGACCATTCTCAGCATGTCGGTGGTCATTCTGGTGAAACCCTCCTTCATCGCGCCGCCGCCTGGCACCCCGGTGGTGGATGTGCGTGACAATCGCGGGGCTTGGTGGATGCTGCTCTTCGCCGGCATGTATAGTGGCTTCGTGCAGGCAGGGGTCGGGTTCATCCTGCTGGCGGCGCTGGCCGGTGGACTGCGTTACGATCTGGTGCGGGCCAATGCCCTCAAGATGGTGTGCTCGCTGGGGTCGACGCTGATCGCACTGGGCGTGTTCATCTACTTCGACATGATCCGTTGGGTGCCAGGTCTGATTCTTGCGGTGGGCACCATGCTCGGCGCGTGGATGAGTGTGAGATTTGCCGTGCGGGCACAGCAGAGCACGATCAAGTGGTTCCTCTTCGTGATGACTCTGTGCAGCTGCCTGGCGGCGCTGTTGTTCTGACGAGTGTGGGGAGTCTCAGCTTGAGGGCTGCTCCGCGGCGTTGAGCTGGAAGTTGCCGAAGACCAGCTGGATGCGTGCCCCGCCGCGACTGCCCGTGCCCACGTCGATCTGCCCGCCGTAACTGCCCACGATATCCGTCACCACTGCGAGACCGATGCCCTGCCCCGGAGCCAGCGTGTCCAGCCGCGCGCCGCGCTGCAGGACGAATTCCTGCTGCTGCGCGGGGATTCCCGGACCATCGTCTTCCACCACCAGGCTGAGTTGCCGTGCCGGCGCGAGACTCACCCGCGCGCTGATCGACAGCCACTGCCGGCCATACTTGAAGGCGTTGTCGAGCAGATTGCCGAGCATTTCCGTAAGATCGCGCTCGTCGCCCAGAAACGCGATGGCCGGATCGATATCACAGACGATCTCGCGTGGCTGCTGCGCATAAACCTTCTCCAGAGCGCGCAGGACACGAGCAGTCGTTTCCTGCACATTGATGCGGCGCGACAGCGTCGTGCTGCCGGTGGACTTGACGGCACGCTGCAGCTGGTAGCCCACGATCTGGTTCATTCGTTCCAGCTGCTCGTCGACGGTGTGACGCTGTTCAGCACTGACCGTCGCCTGCGCTGTGTTGCGCGAGTCACCCAGGCCATGCATCACCCCTGCGATCACCGCCAGCGGCGTCTTCAAGCTGTGAGCCAGATCACCGAGCGTCTCGCGATAACGCGCCTGCTGCTTGCGCTCGGTCTTGATCAAGAGGTTCAGATTCGCGGTGACAGGACTGAGTTCGCGCGGGTAGGCCCCTTCGAGTTGCTCGCTGGCGCCGGACTCGATCCGCTGGAGATCCTGAGCCAGACGGCGCAGCGGCGACAGACCCCAGTGCAGCAGCAGCACCTGCAGCACCAACAGCAGAATGGCAACACCGCCCAGCCAGGACCACAGGCTGGCGCGGAAGTTGTTGACCTCAGCCAGATAGGTGCCGGTGGACTCCAGCACGACGAAATCGTACTGGTCCTGGCCGTTCTCCCACACCACGCCGTAAGCCGCGATGAAATACTCTTCGCCGTCGGCGGCCACTTCCCGCGAAAAATAGGTGTCACCCCGCCCGAGTGCGGACCAGCGCGCGAAGAGTCCATCGAAATCGCGTTCCAGTGCCGAGGGGCTGCGCAGCAGTTCCTCCTGCTGTGGAGTATTGACCAGGGCATACAGACCTGAATTGAGCTGCGTGAAGCGTGGCTCACGCAGATCTTCCAGGAAATAGAACTCCCCCGCGTCCTCTTCCACTGCCGCGAGCAACACATAAAGCTGCACCTGCAACTGTTCGGCGACACCGGCCTCGACACTGCTGCGAAACGCACGGTCAAGTACCACGCCGGTAAGACCGAGAAATACGGCAAGCAGAACACTGACGGCCGTCAGCAGGCGGGTCTGGAGGGAGTATCCGGTCGGGGGCGTCGTGGCAGTCATCGCCGCTCAGGCATCCGTGCGGAAACGGTAACCCTGTCCGCGGATGGTCTCGATGGGATGCAGGGTGTCGTCGGGATCAAGCTTCTGCCGCAGCCGCCGCACGAACACTTCAAGCACATTGCTGTCGCGATCGTAGTCCTGGGCGTAAAGGTGTTCGGTAAGTTCGGTCTTGGAGATTACCTGACCAGGGTGCAGCATGAGGTATTCGATGAGTTTGTATTCGTAGGCCGTGAGATCGACGCCCTGGCCGGCCAGCGTGACGCGCTTGGCGGTGATGTCCAGCGCGATGGGCCCGAACTCGATCAAGGGTTTTGCGAAGCCGGCGGCACGGCGCAGCAGAGCGTTCAGGCGGGCGAGGATTTCCTCCAGCTGGAATGGCTTGACGACGTAGTCATCGGCACCGGCATCGAGACCTTCGACCTTGTCCTGCCAATCGCCGCGAGCCGTCAGGATGAGGATGGGAAACATGCGGCCCTGGGCCCGGATCTGCCGGATCAGGGAAATGCCATCGAGCAACGGCAATCCCAGATCGATGATGGCGGCGTCGTAGGAATACTCGGTGGCGAAATAGAGTCCGGCCCGGCCATCGGCCGCGTCATCCACGACATAGCCGTGTCGGGTCAGCCCCTGGGCCAGCTGCTGACGCAGCAGGCTCTGATCCTCGACCACCAGCAGACGCATCCCTACTGCTCCCGCCGGATGTTGCCGGTGGTGGCGTCGACATAGACTGTGAAGATGTTGCCGTCGTTGTCCATGCGCACGCGGTATTGCAGCGCACCGTCCTGCTGCACTTCGCTGAGGCTGACGACATTGCCGGGGAACCGGGCCCGCACGAGTTCAAGCGCTTCGCGCTGGGAGATGCGGGGTGCCTGAGCGGCAGTGGTGCCGGCGGACTGCTGCGCCAGAAGCACCTGCTGCGCCTGCACGGCCGTTGCCGGCAGGCTCAGCAGCCCGACATACAGCAGTGTGGCAAGTCTTTGCGCAAGGCGGCGATGCTGGAAAACCGATGAAGGCACGGTGATTCTCCCTGATGTAGGCGAAGTGCAACCCGTGCAGCAAGGGCACCGGCGCGGTTTCCTAGAACACTGGCTGCACATCGACCCGCACCCGGACGAATTCGCCCGGGTCGTCGTCCATGCGCACCGAATAGTCCTTGTCGTGGTAGCGGTAGCGGACCTGATAGCCCAGCAAGCGCTCTTCGTCGTGGTGGTCGTACACGGTCTCGCACTGACGCACGGTTTCCACTTGGGTGACTCGTCCGCGACTGGTGGCGACGACTATATCACGTCCAATGGAGTGCCCCAACACGGCGCCAACCACCGTGCCGACGCGCTTGTTGGACTTGTCGTGGCCCACCGCATTGCCCAGTGCACCCCCGATGATGGTGCCCAGAATGGCAGGCGTACTGCTCTGCGAATGCGCCCGTCGCTGAGACACCACTTCCTCAGTCCAGCACTCTTCGCGCGGAACGCTGACCTCGACTGTACGGTAGATCGGGGTGCTCTCGATGACCTCGGCGTAGTCGAAACGTGACTCTGCCAGCACTGGCGCGGCAAGCGTGGCAACGACCATGCCTCCCATTGCAGTGCGCAGCAGGCGGACCAGGGGACGTGACTGCGGACGTGTGTTCATGCTGTTCTCCTCTGCGACGGTGACCGCTGCGGCAAGTTGGCCGGCGGCGTTGCGGAGTCTCGGGTCAGGCTGGTTTTCCGGACTCCTGCCTGGAGTGTGGCAGGGTCAATCTGAATTGTGGCTTAACCACTGGGCAGGCTGTGGGTGCCGCTGCTGGCCATGCACCCAAGGGTTTGATTCGTCAACAAAGCTGGTTAGAATTGCCTGGCGTTTCAGATCACTCCCGCCGGCTATGCCAATGAGGCTATGACTGCGGCGAAGCCATAATAATTATAAGCAGCGAAGAGAGTCTCCATGTTCAATTACAACAAGTCATTCAGCATCGCCTTTGTTACCACCCTTCTGGTCGCCATTCCCGTCCTTCTTGTCGAAATCCAGTACACCCAGCCCCTCGTGCTCGGCGGCACGCTTCTGATCAGCCTCGCCGCCGCAGCAGCAGCAACACATCATCGCAAGCCAGCCACCAAGCGTCGGCCCGTGGTGGAAGAACACCGCGTGCCCTACAACAAGTCCCGCCGCGAAAGCGGCAGTGTGAAGTGGTTCAATGCCAGCAAAGGATTCGGCTTCATTACACGCGACAGTGGCGAGGACATCTTTGTGCATTTTCGCTCCATTCGCGGCGAAGGCCATCGCGTGCTGCATGACGGACAGCGCGTGGAATTCGCCATCAGCGAAGGCGACAAGGGCTTGCAGGCAGAAGACGTCGCAGCAGCCAAGTGAACCGTGGTCTCAGTAGTGCGGCGGTCGCTCGTCGGCCGCTGTGATGCCCTGGGCTTTTTCCGGCAGGTTCTCGAGAATGTGCAACAGCCGTTCGCGATGCAGGAGCAATTCGCGCTCCAGCGTGTCGATCTGCGCCTGCTGGCGCACGACGACTGCATTGAGCTCATTCAGCAGATCCTCCTGGAAGGCGAATTGTGATTGCAGCTCGTAGAGGTGCTCCTGCAATTGTTCGAAAGTCATGGGCGGGCCTGCGACTGAGAGTGGCGGATTGCCGAAGGCGATTACAACATTCTCTGCCCCACGGGGCCAGCTTACGGGTTCAGACCTCTGCCGATTTCCTGAAATTCAGACCTGCGTGCAATAATTCGCCAGCATTGGCTGTCCAAGCCTTCAACAGACATACGTCATTCGACTCCTTGCAGGACTTATCTATGCCGAAAGCCCCCATCAACTGGACCAACACGCTGCTCTTCACCCTAACGCCCCTGGCGGCGCTCACACTGGTCCCCTGGTATGGGTTCGCCCATGGCTATGACTCCTACGAAGTAGTGGTCTTCGTCCTGCTGATGGGTTTTTGCGGCATGTCCATCACGGCCGGATACCACAGGCTCTGGTCTCACAAGTCCTACAAGGCCCACCCGTTCGTGCGCTTCGTGTTCGCGCTGGGTGGTGCCTGCGCCCTGCAGAACGATGTGCTGCACTGGGCCTCCGATCACCGCCGTCACCATGCCCATGTCGACAACAACGACAAGGACCCTTACTCCGCCGGTCTGGGCTTCTGGTATTCGCACATGGGCTGGATTCTGCGCAACTACGAGAGCGGCAAGGAAGATTTCTCCAACGCAAAGGACCTGCAGAAGGACCCGATCGTGATGTGGCAGCACCGCCATTACCTCAGCCTGGTGCTGCTGATGAACATCGCTCTGCCCGCCTTTCTGGGCTGGCTCAATGGCGACATCCTGGGCTGCCTGCTACTGGGCGGCTTGCTGCGCCTGGTGCTGAGCCAGCACGTCACCTGGCTGATCAATTCCGTGGCCCACATCTGGGGTCGGCAGACCTACAGCGATGCCAGCTCGGCACGGGACAACCCGCTGCTGGCGCTGTTCACCTACGGCGAGGGCTATCACAACTTCCACCACACCTTTCAGTGGGACTACCGTAACGGCGTAAGCTGGTGGCACTTCGACCCGACGAAATGGTTCATCAGCCTGTGCGAGCGTGTCGGCCTGACCAGCGACTTGAAGCGCTGTTCGCCCATCGTGATCGAGAGCGCCCGCCTGGACATGCAGTACCAGCGCGCCGCACAGTCCTTCAACGCGCTGGAGGGCATGATTCACAATGCAGAAGCCTGGCGAGCACGCCTGGAGACCGAATACGAGCAGTGCAAGGCGGCGCTGCAGGAGTGGGCGCGCCATCAGCAGTCCTGGTATGAAGCCAAGTCGACACAGCTGCATGAGAAGTGGTCTCATTTCGAGCAGCTGAAGCTGCGTGACAGCTATCGTGAAGCCCGCTATCGCCTGAAACTGCAGAAACAGCGCTGGGAAGCCCTCATGCAGAGTGTGCCCGCTCTGGCTGGTGTCCCGGTCTGATGAGCGTCCACACACACCGCGACACTGAGAGGGACTCCGCATGATCCTGCGTCGCATGGCACAGACACTGGTTCTCGCCGCCGGCCTGCTCAGCGTCGGTGGCGCCGCGCTGGCCGTGGAAGAAGGGCAGCAGGCGCCGGACTTCACGCTGCCCGATATCGCCGAGGGCAAGCCGCCCATTACCCTCTCGGCCTTGCGCGGCAAGACGGTCTACGTGGATTTCTGGGCCTCCTGGTGCGCCCCCTGTCTGCGCTCCATGCCGCTGATCAATGAGCTCTACGCCAGGTATCGCGAGCAGGGCTTCGAAGTCATCGCCATCAACGTGGACGACCCGATCGAGGATGGGCGCGAGTTCCTGCTGGACACGCCGCTGGACTACCTGATCGCGGCCGACACCAAGGGCGAGATGCTGGGCGCCTATGCCGTGCGCGGCATGCCCACCTCGTTCCTGATCGACCGCGACGGCGTTGTGCGCATGGTTCACATGGGCTTTCGCGACAATGACATCGTGCTGATCGAGGACGCCGTGCGCAGCCTGCTGGACGCGCCGACGCCCTGAGTCTCAGAACAGCTGCAGGGGCGGCTCGTCCAGCGCCGCCATCTGCTCGCGCAGCTCCAGGATGTGCTCCGCCCAGTAACGCTCGGTGTTGAACCAGGGGAAGCTGCGGGGAAATGCCGGATCCTCCCAGCGCCGCGCCAGCCAGGCGCTGTAATGCATGATGCGTAGCGTCCTCAGCGACTCTATCAGCGCCAGTTCCCGCGCATCGAAATCATGAAACTCGTTGTAACCCTCGACTATCTCCAGCAATTGTCCCTGGCGTTGATCCCGCTCTCCCGACATCAACATCCACAGATCCTGAATGGCCGGGCCGGTCATGGTGTCGTCGAAATCGACGAAATGCGGCGCGTCATCGCGCCACAGCACGTTGCCGGGGTGACAGTCCCCGTGGATGCGCAGACGGGCAACGCCACGCGTGCTGGCAAACACCGTTTCCACGCGGGCGATCAGGTCGCGGCTCAACGTGTCGTAGGCGCGCACGAGGGACTCGGGAATGAAGCCCTGCTGGAGCAGATAGTCACGGCTGTCGATGGCAAAACGCTGGACGGTCAACGCCGGCCGATGCGCGAAGTTGCGCGTGGCACCCGCGGCATGCACGCGACCCAGAAAGCGGCCCAGCACCACTAGATTGTCCGGGTTGTCGAGATCGGGCGCGCGGCCCGCGCGGCGCTCGAACACCGCGAAGGAGAAGCCCTGGTACTCATGCAGAGACTGCCCTGCGGCAAACAGCATGGGCGGCACCACGGGAATCTCGAGACCGGCCAATTCCAGAGCGAAGGCATGTTCCTCAAGGATCTGCTCCCGCGTCCAGCGCTGCGGGCGATAGAACTTGACGATGAGGGGCGGCCCGTCTTCCACGCCTACCTGGTAGACGCGGTTCTCGTAGCTGTTGAGCGCCAGGATGCGGGCATCGGTGACGATGCCAAGACTTTCCATGGCTTCCAGCACGGTTTCCGGGCTCAAGGACTGATAGGGATGGACATCGGCAGAAGGCAGTTCGGCGGGTGAGGAGTCTTCGCGGGAGGGCATCTTGGCGGGCAGGTCCTGATCGAGTTTGGCCCGAGTATACTGTAAAATCCGCGCGCCCGGCGGCGGCCACCCGGCCTCACGCCTTCCCTTGAACAGCATTGAATCCACTGAGGAGCCCGTCTTGAACCAGCAGCAACTGCAAGCCAGAGCGCAGGAACTACGTCAGCAATATGAGTCCGTGTGTGCGCAAAAACTGAATCTGGATCTGACGCGGGGCAAGCCCTGCTCCGAACAGTTGGCTCTGAGCGACGCGCTGGATGGCATCCTGGGCAATGACTATCGCTGCGAGGATGGCACCGACAGCCGCAACTACGGCGGCATCATGGGCATCCCGGAGGCGCGCCGCTTCGCAGCGGCATATCTTGGCACCACGCCGGAGCGCACCATGGTCGGCGGCAACAGCAGCCTGCAGTTCATGTACCAGATCGTCACCAGCGCGCTCTATCACGGTGTGCGCGGCGCCGCGTCAGCCTGGAGTCGTGAGGCCGCGGCTGCCGGTGGCAAGGTCCGCTTCCTCTGCCCGTCCCCCGGCTACGACCGTCACTTCGCCATCTGCGAGGCGCTCGACATCGAGATGATCCCCGTGACCATGAACGGCGAAGGTCCGGACATGGACCAGGTCGAGGCACTGGTGAAGGCGGATCCACTGATCAAGGGCATCTGGTGTGTGCCCAAGTACGCGAACCCGGACGGTGTGGTGTACTCCGATGCCGTGGTGGCGCGCATGGCGGCGCTGGGCAAAGTGGCTGGTGCCAATTTTCGCATCCTGTGGGATAACGCCTATGCCGAGCATCCTCTGGTGGACAACCCGCCGGAGCTCGCCAACATCCTCTCGCTAAGCGAAGCGGCAGGCACTCTGGACAACGTCTATGTGATCGGCTCCACCTCCAAGATCACCCACGCCGGCGCCGGCATCTCCTTCATTGCCAGCTCCGAGGCCAATCTGAAGAGCCTGGCGGATCAGCTGATCATCTCCACCATCGGGCCGGACAAGGTCAATCAGCTGCGCCACATGCGTTTCCTGAAGGACATGCCCACGCTGCGCGGCCTGATGCAGCAGCATCGCGCCATCCTGCAGCCCAAGTTCAAAGCGCTGTTGCGGGAACTGGAGGCCGGCCTGCGCGGCAAGCAGGTCAATGGTGTGGCGCTGGGGGAATGGACGGTGCCGCAGGGCGGTTACTTTGTGCTGTTCAACACACAGCCCGGTCTCGCCGACACGGTAGTCACGCTGACAGCGGCCGCTGGCGTGAAGCTGACACCGGCGGGCTCTACCTGGCCCTACCGCAAGGACCCGGCGAACAACAACATTCGGCTGGCGCCCTCATTCCCGAGTCTGCCGGAGATCAGTGCCGCGATGAAGGTGTTTGTGCTGTGCGTGGAACTGGCCAGCATCGAACGCGCGCTGGCTCAGTGAAGAGAAGCGGCGGCAGCCTGTTCGAGGCTGCCGCCGGATAGTTCATTCGGATTTCTGGTTGTCGGTGTTGCGCGCTGCCATGAAAGGCACCGGGAACAACGTGATGTTGTCTCCGCTGGAAATCTTGCTGACACCGCCCTTCTCCACTTCGTCGATCCGCACAATTGCCTGAATCGGGATGAAGCTGCGCTTCACGCCAAGGAATTCGGCCTTGAGTTTTTCCTCGCTCGGGTCCACCACAACCTGACTGCGTTCGTCGAAGATGTAGTCTTCCACTTCGATGAAGCCATACAACTCGCTCTGATAGACCTGTTTGGCAAAGACTTCGTAGACCTTGCCCTTGTTGAGGAAGGTGATTCGGTAGATTTCGGAGGGAATGGCCATGCATGCGCTCTCTTGGACAATGACGCTTCGCAATATCAGGCTGGTGCGGCGCAATTCAAGTCGACGCGGCCAGCCATTGCGCAACTGGCCGGCAGTCTACAGGAATTGTCCGCCGCCCACCCGCACTTCTTGCGGGCGCTGCGGCGGTTTGTGAGCCGAGTCGAAGCTGCTACAATCCGCGCTCACTTCAGCCCGGGAGCCAGCGCCCCCGGCGGGAACCGCCATCGACATGAGCAATACTGAACCTTCTGCAGCACCAATACGCGCTGCAAGCGCCGGCAAGCCACGCAAGGTCTTCATCAAGACTCACGGCTGCCAGATGAACGAATATGACTCCTCGCGCATGCTCGATCTGCTGCGCGAATCCCATGGTGCCGAACTGGTGGAGACGCCGGAAGAGGCCGACCTGCTGCTTCTGAACACCTGCTCCATCCGCGAGAAGGCCCAGGAAAAAGTCTTCCACCAGCTCGGTCGGTGGAAGGCGCTGAAGAAGAGCAACCCAGCCCTGCAGATCGCCGTGGGCGGCTGCGTGGCCAGCCAGGAAGGCGCAGCCATCGGCAAGCGCGCGCCCTATGTCGACGTGGTCTTCGGCCCGCAAACGCTGCACAAGCTACCCCAGATGTTGAACGACGCCAGCGGTCGGGGCACCGTGGTAGACATCAGTTTTCCCGAGATCGAGAAATTCGACCGCCTGCCCGAGCCACACGTGGATGGCTGCGAGGCCTATCTGACGGTCATGGAAGGCTGCAGCAAGTACTGCTCCTTCTGCGTGGTGCCCTACACTCGTGGCGAGGAAGTCAGCCGCCCGCTGGACGATGTATTGGCCGAGGCCGTGCACCTGGCCGGTCAGGGCGTGCGCGAGATCAATCTGCTGGGGCAGAACGTCAATGCCTATCGCGGCCTGAACCACGAAGGGGGCATCACCGACTTCGCCACCCTGCTGCAGTACATCGCCGCCATCGAGGGTATCGGCCGCATACGCTTCACCACCTCGCATCCGATGGAGTTCTCCAGCAACCTCGTCGAGGTGTACCGGCACATACCGGCCCTGGTGGATCACCTGCATCTGCCCGTGCAGAGCGGCTCCGACCGCATCCTCGCCGCCATGAAGCGCGGCCACACGGTGCTGGAGTACAAGTCCATCATCCGCCGGCTCAAGGCCATCAGACCGAACATCAGCCTGTCCTCTGACTTCATCGTCGGCTTCCCCGGCGAGACCCACAAGGACTTCGAGGACACCATGAACCTGATCATCGAGGTGGGCTATGACACCTCCTTCAGTTTCATCTACAGCCCGCGCCCCGGCACCCCTGCGGCCGAACTGCCCGACACCACTTCCGAACAGGAAAAGAAGCATCGCCTCGCGATCCTGCAGGCCCAGATCATCCAGCAGGCAAGTGCCATCAGCGAGCGCATGGTGGGCAGCCGGCAGCGCATTCTTGTGACGGGCGTTTCGCGCAAGGACCCGGGCGAAATGCAGGGCCGCACCGAGAACAATCGCGTGGTGAACTTCCGCTGCGACGATGCGCGCCTGATCGGCCAGTTCGTGGAGGTGACGGTCACGCGCGCCTACGCCAACTCCCTGGCCGGCGCGCTCTGACGCAACGCGACAGACGTTCCTGTCGCAGGGGCTTACAAGCAGGCTCAGATTGGTATACTACCGGCTCATCGCATCGCCCCGGAGGCTTGCAAGCTGTCTTGATGGCAACCCAGAAATACACCCAGCGACTCATCCTCGAGCCTGACAATTCCCAGCGCCTGGCCAATCTGTGCGGGCATCTGAACGAGCACCTGCAGCAGATCGAAAAGTCCCTGGCGCTGAAAATTCAGAACCGCGGCAACGAATTCAAGCTGTCCGGCGCCCAGGAGGCCGTGGAAAGTGCCAGTGGCGTGTTAGTGTCCCTGTACCGGACTACCGGCACGGCGACCGTTAATCCGGACATGGTGCATCTGGCCTTGCGCAGCATAGAAAGTTTCGACAAGTCGCGCCCTGACGTCGACAAGCCGTTGATTCTCAAGACCCCGCTGGCGTCCATCAAGCCACGCGGAGCCCATCAGCAAGACTACGTAGAATCCATCCAGCGGCACGACATCAACTTCGGCATCGGGCCCGCGGGAACGGGCAAGACCTATCTGGCTGTGGCCTGTGCCGTCGAGGCCCTGATGCAGGATCGCGTGCAGCGCCTGCTTTTGGTGCGTCCGGCGGTGGAAGCCGGCGAAAAGCTGGGCTTTCTGCCGGGTGACCTGGCGCAGAAGATCGACCCTTACCTGCGGCCGCTCTATGACGCGCTCTATGAAATGCTCGGTTTCGAGCGCGTGGGCCGTCTGATCGAGAAGAATGTCATCGAGATAGCGCCGCTGGCCTATATGCGCGGCCGTACACTCAACAACGCTTTCATCATTCTGGACGAGAGCCAGAACACCACCACGTCACAGATGAAGATGTTCCTGACGCGCCTCGGTTTCGGCTCGACAGCCGTGATCACGGGCGATGTCACTCAAATCGACCTGCCCAAGGGCACCCGCTCCGGTCTGGTACAGGTGACGCAGGTGCTCAAAGATGTCGAAGGGATAGGGTTCACCTGGTTTGACTCCCGCGACGTTGTGCGCCACACCCTGGTGCAGCGCATCGTCGAGGCTTACGACCGCTATGATCAAAAGACGATCAGCCCGCTGAACAACCACGACAACAGTCTGGAGCACGGAGCCGAGCGTGATGCTTGACTTCGAGAACGCCTGCCCGCACGTCGCGGTGCCGGCCGAGGCAGACTTCGCGCGCTGGGCCGCTCTGGCTGCCGCCAAGGCTCACGGTGGTAACACCACCAGACCCGTCACGCTGGGTATTCGCATCGTGGATGAACAGGAATCGGCGCAGCTCAACCGCGACTATCGCGGCAAGGACTACGCCACCAATGTCCTGTCCTTCAGCCACGAGCTACCCGACTTCATGCTGAACGCGCTGGAAGAGTATCCCCTGGGCGATCTCGCCATCTGCGCGCCGGTGGTGCTGCGTGAGGCCGCGCAACAGGGCAAGCCGGCCGCGGATCACTGGGCACACATGGTCATCCATGGCGTGCTGCATCTGCTGGGACACGATCACGAAGACGACGCCGCTGCCGAGACCATGGAAGCCCTCGAGCGCATCTTGTTGAAGGACCTCGGGATCGCCGATCCCTATCAGGAGAAACCGCTGGACCATGAGTGACGAGCATACGGGACAGGAGTCGCGACCGCGCTCCTGGCTGGACAGAATCGCGCAGATCTTCTCTGACGAACCCACCGACACCGACAGCCTGCTGGAAATCCTGCGCAATGCCGCCCAGGACCATGTGCTGGACGCCGACGCGCTGTCCATCATTGAAGGCGCTCTGCAGGTCTCCAACATGCAGGTACGCGAGATCATGATCCCGCGGCCGCAGATGGTCACCGTGTCTGCCCGCAACACACTCGAGGAAGTGCTCGACATCGTGGTGACGGTGTCGCACTCGCGCTTCCCTGTGGTGGCCGAGAACTCCGACTCCGTCATTGGCATCCTGCTCGCGAAGGACCTGCTGCCCTTCGCCCTCAAGCGCGACACCGGGGACTTCGACGTCAAGCGCATCCTGCGCCCCGCCACCTTCGTGCCAGAGAGCAAGCGGCTGAACGTGCTGCTGCGGGAGTTTCGCGAGACCCGTCATCACATGGCGATAGTGATTGACGAATACGGGTCGGCCTGCGGGGTGGTCACCATCGAGGATGTACTGGAGCAGATCGTTGGCGAGATCGACGATGAATACGATGTCGACGACGACTCCTTCATCAAGCGGATCGACGCTCAGAATGGCGTGGTCAAGGCGCTGACGCCCATCGCCGAATTCAACGAAGCCTTCGAGCACGATTTCAGTGACGCCGATGCAGACACGCTGGGCGGTCTGGTGCTGCGCCACTTCGGGCATATTCCCGAACGTGACGAAACCGTGGCGATCGGCCCCTTCCGCTTCACCATTCTCAGCAGTGACAGTCGTCAGGTTCGTCTGCTCAAGGTCACACGTCTGCCGGCGGACGATGCGGAGCGCAGCCGATGAAGCGTCGCACGCCCCTGCGTCTCGCCCTGATGGCGCTGGTCAGCCTGACCCTCGGCGCCTGCGGTTTCACGCTGCGCGGCAATGCGCCGGCCGCAGGCGACGGCGCGGTAGCGCTGGTGTCGACAGAGCCCGCCGGAGCGCTGGCCGGCACCGTGCGCGATGCCCTGCAGTCGGCCGGCCTCAGTGGCAGACCCAGTGGCAACCCCTGGCAGCTGCAACTCGGCGCGGAAACCCTTGTCAGCAGACCAGGCAGCGTCAATAGTCGCGCGCGAGCCGCGCAGCACGACCTCGAACTGAGCGTCGAGATCACGTTCACCCGCGGCGATACCACTGTCTTCGGGCCTGCACGCCTGGCCACCCAGCGCAGTTACTACGAGGATCTCTCCACCATCGCCGGCAGCACTGAGGAAGTGGCGCTGCTGCAGCAGGAAATGCGTCAGGAACTGGCGCAACAGGTGCTGCGCCGTCTGCGCGCTGCCCTGGCGGATCAGGGCGTCTGATGTGCCCGGCGAGCAGGCCCCATGCGCATTAATGTCGATCAACTGGATTCCCATCTGCAGCGAACACTGCAGGGCTTCTACTGGATAGCGGGCGACGAGACCCTGCTGGTCCAGGAAGCCCTGTCTGCCCTGAGAGCCAACGGCCGCACGCAGGGCTTCACCGAATGGGAGCTGTTCTTCGTCGACCGCGGCTTCAGCTGGCAGACCATGCTGCAATCCGGCAACAGCCTGTCGCTGTTTGCGGATCGCAAGATCATCGAACTGCGTCTAAGCAGCAAGCTGGACGATGCTGGTCGCGACGCCCTCAGCCAGTACCTCGCCTCCCCCAATCCCGACAACCTGTTGATTCTGGTCACGCCGAAGCTGGAGAGCGCCACACTCTCGACCAAATGGTTCAAGGCCCTGGAGTCCGCGGGAGTATTCGTGCAGGTCTGGCCGGTGGACGCGCGCGGTCTGCCGCGCTGGATCAGCGCCCGCATGGCACGCCTGGGGCTGAGCGCCGACAGCGACGCTATCAGCCTGCTGTGCGAGCGGGTGGAAGGCAATCTGCTGGCCGCCGATCAGGAGATCCAGAAACTGGGCGTCCTGATGGGCGCCACGCCGACTCGAAAGGTGCATGTGGACAGGCGGCAGATCATGACGCTGGTGGCCGACAGCTCCCGTTACAACGTCTTCACCCTGCTGGACGCTGCTCTGCTCGGAGACTCCCGCCGCTGCCTGAAGGTGCTGGGCGGGCTGCAGGCCGAAGGCAGCGAAGTGCTCGCGCTGCTGGCCATGCTCGCCCGCGAGCTGCGGACGCTGATCGCCATCCGGCGCCGCATCGCCTCTGGCAGCTCCGGCGCCGCCGCGATGAGTGCGGAAGGGGTGCGCAAGACCCACGAAGCGCCTGTCGCCGCGGCCCTTGAACGTCTGTCACTGCCCGACCTCGAAGGCTTGCTGCAGCAGGCCAGGCAGGTGGACCTGGCCGTCAAAGGCATGAGCGCGGCAGACGCCTGGACTGAACTGACCGACATACTACTCGCCCTGAGCGGCACACCTCTTGTGACAGCCGCTCGCGGCCAGCGCTGACTCGTCAGCAAGGAGCCCTGCCCGATGTCCACTCTGCTGCAAGCCCTCGTCCTGCTGTGCGTGATCTGGGTGCTGGCCTACCGCCGCGCCCGCATGGGCACCATTCTCACCGGCGTCGCCGTGACACTGCTGGCCATGACCTGGTTCGGCGGCTTCGCCTGGCTGCTGTGGCTGGCGCTGCTGCCAGTGGTCTACTTCTACATCGAGGACGACATGCGGCGCGAGCGGTTGACCCGCCCCGTGTTCGAATTCTTCAAGCGCGTGCTGCCGCCCATGAGCGCCACAGAACAGGAAGCGCTGGAAGCCGGCGATACCTGGTGGGAGGCCGATCTGTTCAAGGGCGCGCCGGACTGGAAGAAATGGCTCGCCATGCCCATGCCTCAACTGAGTGCTGCCGAAGAAGCCTTCCTGCAGAACCAGACCGAGACTTTCTGCCGGATGATCGACGACTGGGATATCGTGCACCTGGACAAGGACCTGCCGGCGGCCGCGTGGCAGTATCTGAAGGACGAGAAGTTCTTCGGCATGATCATTCCCGAGGAATATGGCGGCCTGGGCTTCTCGGCGCTGGCGCATTCCACCATCGTCACCAAGATCGCGACCCGCAGCCCGAGCGCCGCTGTCACGGCCATGGTCCCGAACTCTCTGGGACCCGCCGAGCTGTTGATGAAATACGGCACGGAAGAGCAGCGGCAACACTATCTGCCGCGTCTGGCCAGCGGACAGGACATTCCGTGCTTCGCCCTGACCGGCCCGGAGGCGGGCAGCGATGCCGGTGCCATGACCGATACCGGCATCGTCTGTCGCGGTATGTTCGAAGGTCGCGAATGTCTCGGCCTTTCACTCACCTGGAACAAGCGCTACATCACGCTGGCCCCCGTCGCCACCGTGCTTGGCCTGGCCTTCAAGATGTACGATCCGGAGCACCTGCTGAGCGAAGTCGAGGAGCGTGGCATCACCGTGGCCCTGATTCCCACCAGCCACCCGGGTGTACAGATCGGCAATCGGCATTTCCCCATGGGCATGACCTTCATGAACGGGCCGACGCGGGGCGAGAACGTCTTCATTCCGCTCGACTGGATCATCGGTGGGGTCGAGCGCGCGGGCCAGGGCTGGCGGATGCTGGTGGAGTGCCTGTCCGAGGGGCGGGCCATTTCGCTCCCGGCGCTCGGCACTGCCACCGGAAAGCTGTGCTATCGCATGACGGGCGCCTATGCCCGCATCCGCTCCCAGTTCAACCTGGCGATTGGCAACTTCGAGGGGGTGGAAGAGGCCCTGGCCCGCATCGCCGGCCACACCTATCAACTGGAGGCAGCCCGCATCGTCACGGCGGGAGCGGTGGACCAGCACATCAAACCGGCCGTGGTCTCGGCGATTGCCAAGTACCACATGACGGAAAAGTCACGGCTGATCATTCAGGATGCCATGGACATCCACGGCGGACGCGGCCTGATCATGGGGCGGATGAACTATCTGGCCCACGCCTACATGAGCATGCCCATCGGCATCACCGTGGAAGGCGCCAACATCCTGACCCGCAACCTGATGATCTTCGGCCAGGGCGCCGTGCGCTGCCACCCGTTCATCACCCGGGAGATGCTGGCGGCCAAGAACCTGGACGAAAGCGCCGGGCTGCGCGACTTCGACAGCCTGATCTTCCGTCACATCGGTTATGGCATCAGCAATTTCGTGCGCACACTGAGCCTGGGGCTGACCGCAGGGCGCATCGCGGCCCGGCCGGTGTCCGACGCCACCGGCGCCTTCTATCAGCAGTTGACCCGCATGAGTTCGGCCCTGGCGTGGATTGCGGACATCTCGATGCTGATGTTCGGCGGGGAACTCAAACGCAAGGAGCGCCTCTCGGCGCGCCTGGGCGACATCCTGAGTCAGCTCTACCTGGCTTCGACAGTCCTGCGCTACTACGAGGGCATCGGCCGGCAGGCCGCCGATCTGCCGCATGTACGCTGGAATGTGGAACTCGCGCTGTATCACTGCCAGCTCGCCTTCAATGAATTCTTCGCGAACCTGCCCGGCAGGGCTGTGGCATGGTGCCTCAAGCGCGTCGTGTTTCCCTGGGGCGACGCCTATGAACGTCCATCGGACCGTCTGGACCACGAGCTGGTGCAGACCATGTGGACAGACAACGAGCTGCGCGAACGCATCACCCGCCACACCTGGCTGGGCAATCGCCATGAAGACCCGGCATTCATCATCGAGGACGCCTTCCGCCGGGTGCTGGCCACCAAACCGGCGCGCGACGCGATCAAGTCAGCCCAGCGCAAGGGCCTGCTGGACCCGCGCACCGATCTGGAGACCACAGCAGCCACAGCGGTGACGTTGGGGCTGTGCAGCGCGGCGGAGGCGCTGGCATGGAAGGAAGCGGAACTGGCGCGATCCCGAGCGATCCAGGTGGACGAGCACGCGAGCCTGCATTTCAGCCGCGCAGTCGCGAAGGGTCACTGAAGCGATTGCCCGGGCTAGATGCCGATACGGGCCAGGGTATCGATGAGGTCGCGGATCAAGCGCTCTGCCACGGGGTGATTGGCCGCAAAGCGTGCCTCAAGCGCGATGGCATCCTCCATGAGGAAAACATGATCACTGCGTGCAAGTGCCGCCGGTCATGCCGATCGGAATCAAGGCCCGTGGTCGAAGCCAGGTGCCATCGCGCTCTTCCCGGCGACGGCTGGAACGACACTGGCGATTGCGCTACGGCGTGACGTCGCGCGGTGGATATTGCCCACAATGGCTTTGTGCAGATCCGCCACTCGAAGCATCGATTTCTTGCATGCCATGTCGACAATCATCTCCTTTCAGAGGCACTACCGATCAAGCGCCGACTTGAAGGCGGCGCTGAGCGATACCGCGCCCAACTCTTTCATTTCATATTGATCGTTCTTGAACACCTTTCCCCGCTCCTTCTCCCGATCAGGCTCAAGAATCAGACTGGAAACATGCGGCTTGGTTGCGAACCTCTGTCTTCCAATCATGTCGTTGACCATGCAGAAACCCACGATCTTACTGCGCAAGGAATATTCATACTGTTTCGCGCTATCGCCCTGCGGCGGATCGGCTACCTGATTCGCGTAGGAACGAAGGCATGTCAAGCCTGCTTCTACCTGCTGCTCCGATCAGTTGGCGCTGACGGCGATGCGCTGCAGCCAACCCAGCACTCCCTGCGCTGCCTGCCGCCCAGAGGCCAGACAGGCCGTCAGCAGATAGCCGCCGGTGGGGGCTTCCCAGTCAAGCATCTCGCCCGCAAAGAAAACGCCTGGCAAGCGCTTCACCATCAAGACGTCGTCGAGCTGGGCGAGGGTGACACCACCCGCCGTGCTGATGGCTTCGTCCAGCGGTCGGGTGGCAAGCAGCGTCTGTGGCAGACACTTCAGAACGTGGGCAAGCTGCACCGGGTCGCGCAGTGCCGGTCCGGCCAGTTCATGCACCAGCGCCAGCCTGACGCCGGTGAGGCCCAGACGCTTGCGCAGAAAGCTGCTGAGAGACTGCTTGCCGCGGGGAGCCTGCAGTGCTCTGCACAGAGCCGCCGCGTCGCGCTCTGGAAACAGATCCCAGCACACTGTCACGCTGCCGTCGCGCGCGAGGATATCCCGCAGCAGGCGCGCCGCGGCATAGATCAGACTGCCCTGCACTCCGTGGCGGCTGACCAGAGCCTCCCCCTTGCGGGCGAAGAGCTCGCGGCCATCCTGGAGCACACGCAGCACAACTCCCTTCAAGGGCGCCCCCGCATGGCGCTGCAGCACAGTGTCAGACCAGGGGTAATCGAAGCCGCAATTGGCTGGCAGCAATGGCGTGCACTCGATGCCGGCGGCGCGCATCGGCTCAGACCACTGCCCATCGCTGCCCAGACGTGCCCAACTGCCGCCGCCCAGAGCAAAGACCACGGCGCGCGCGTGTACCAGGTGATCGCCCGCCGGGGTCGCGATGCGATGACAGGTGCCCTCCGCCTTTCCACTGGCTGTGGCGGCAAACCCCTGCCAGCGATGGCGGACGTGCAGAGTCACACCATGGGCACGCAGACGCTGGAGCCAGGCACGCAGCAGCGGAGCCGCCTTGAGTCCCACCGGAAAGATGCGCCCGGAGCTGCCCACGAACGTGGCAATGCCCAGACCGGCGGCCCAGTCACGGACCCCCCGGGCATCCAGCAAGTCCAGCCAGGGTGCCACGGCGGAAGACGGAAAGTAGCGCTGGGCAAAGATCGAAGCGGGTTCAGCGTGGGTCAGATTGAGTCCGCCGATACCGGCACGCAGGAACTTGCGCCCGGGAGAAGGCATGGCGTCGATGACATGGACCGGTACGCCGGCAGCGGCGATCTGTTCGGCCGCCATCAAACCGGCCGGCCCCGCGCCGACGATCAGCACAGGCAGCTCGGCAGGCAGTGTCAGGCTCACGTCAGCACACTGCGGCGTGGGGTCAGGCGGGCATTTTTGCGAGGGCGCGCTGGAACGACGGGCGGGATTTCAACTCGGCGTACCAGCGTGCAATCGCCGGCCAGGCGTCGAGCTTGAGGGAGGTGGCTTCCAGCGCATGGAAGTACGGCAGGGCGATGGTGTCGGCCAGCGTGATCTCGCTGCCACACAGGAAACGATTGTCCTGCAGGGTCTGGTTCACGAACGGCAATTGCTGTTCCAGAAACCCGTGGGCTTCGGCGATCGCCTTTTCGTCCGGCGCTTTCTTGTAGTACTTCATCATCACGACTTCCTGATAGAAGTACACGGCAAGCCAGCGACCGACGTGATGACAGATCATGTCCACCATCTGATCGATGCGCGCGGCGCCCAGTGGCTCGGCACTGTAGAGCCGCTTGTCACTGATATTGGCCAGGTAGCGACACAGCGATGCGCTTTCGTAAAGGTAGTGGCCGTCGTGATCGATGGCGGGAATCTTGCCCAGCGGATGCCGCGCGAGATGCGCTGGGCTCTTGTGCTCGCCGGTAGCGAAATTCAGATGCACATACTCATAGGGGACACCGAGCTCCTCTGCCGTGAACAGGACCTTGGTTGCGTTGTAGGTACTGCCGCCATAGATGGTCAGCATGATGTCCTCCAGGAGGTGGTGGGTTATAGTGCTGGCGGCAATGTACAGAAGCCCCTCTGCGCTTGCAACCAGCCCCGGACCAAGACCCATGCACCACGACATCGCTGAACTGCGCCGTCAGACACCTGGCACCTCGCACCTGCTGCACTTCAACAATGCAGGAGCATCACTGAGCCCTGCAGCGGTCAGCACGGCCGTGCGGGAGCATCTGGAACTGGAACAGCGGATCGGCGGCTACGAAGCAGCGGCTGCTGCCAGCGCGGCGATCGAGCATTTCTACACGGCCTTTGCCGCGCATCTGAACTGTGCCGCTGATGAGGTCGCCTGGGCCGAAAACGCCACCCATGCCTGGAACACCCTGCTGTACGCGATTGCCTTCAGACCAGGCGATCGCATCGTCACCGGGCAATCGGAATATGCCAGCAACTACCTCTCTCTGCTGCATCTGGCGCGAAGGGGCCAGGTGCACGTTGAAGTGGTACCCAACACCGCGCAGGGCACTGTGTGCCTGGAGGCGCTGGACAAGGCGCTGCGCAAGAGCAATGTGCGACTGCTCGCGCTGACCCATGTGCCAAGCCAGAGCGGCGTGGTGCATCCTGTTGCGCAGGCAGGCGCCATGGCGCGTGCGCGCGGCATTCTGTATCTGCTCGATGTCTGCCAGTCTGCGGGACAACTGGCACTGGATGTCGAGGCACTGGGTTGCGACATGCTCACGGGCTCAGGTCGCAAGTATCTGCGTGGCCCGCGCGGCACAGGGTTTCTGTATGTGCGGCGCGACATCCTCGACACACTGCAGCCCGCCTGGATCGACATGCAGGCCGCCCGCTTCCTCGATGCACGACATTATGTGTTGCGCGAGGACGCGCGACGTTTCGAAAACTGGGAATGTTGCGTGGCCGGGAAGATCGGGCTTGCTGTCGCTGTGGACTATGCCAATGCTCTCGGGATGCAGTGGATAGAGGCACGGGTGCGTGCACTGGCGAGCCGCCTGCGCGAAGGGTTGCGGCAAATGCCGGAAGTGAACGTGCATGAAATCGGCCACGACCTGAGTGGCATCGTCACCTTCAGCACCAGCCGGGAATCGGCTGACGCGCTCCAGCAGCGACTGCTGACGCGCGGCATCAACACCTCGGTGGTGAGGGTGCGCAACAATCCGCTCGATCTGGCAGCGCGAGGGTTGGGCGATCTCAACCGGGCCTCGGTGCACTATTACAACACCGACGCAGAAGTTGACCAGTTCTGCGAGGCGCTGCGCCAACGCTGAAGCGAACGCCGCTCAGAACCAGATCAGCTGCACATAGACAGCCAGGATGGCGACTGGACACACATAGCGGATGTAGAACGGCCAGAACTTCCAGAACAGGGTGTGCTCGACGCCGGCATGCCCCTTTTTCAATTCCTCCAGCACACCGTGGCGGTGCCAGATCCAGCCTACGAACACGGCGAAGAAGAGTCCGAGCAGCGGCTGACTGTATTCGGTGGTCAAGGTCACCACGCTGTCGAACAACACGCCGAAATTGGCCACGATCGTCAGTGAAATGGCGGTGATCAGCAGACCGATCAGCAGCGTGGCACGATGGCGGCTGATGCCACGAGTCTCCACGACATAAGCCACGGGCACTTCGAGCATGGAAATAGAAGACGTCAGCGCTGCAATCGACATGAGGATGAAGAAGGCGACGCTGATGATGCCCCCTGCCCCGCCCATGGTGTCGAACAAGGCCGGCAAGACGGCCACGATCAGCCCTGGACCAGCCACCAGGGCCCCGCTGGCATCGAAGATCTCCACGCCGCTGGCCAGTGCCACATACATCGCCGGCAGAATCAGCAGGCCAGCCAGGAAGGCAAAGCTGGTGTCCAGGGCCGCCACCATCCAACCCACGGTGCTGAGGCTCTCGCGCGGGCTGATGTAGGAGCCGTAGACCAGCATGGTGCCCACGCCCAGGGACAGCGAAAAGAAAGCCTGGCCCAGCGCGCTGATGATGAGCTGCGGGTCAAGCGCTTCGCTGAAATCCGGGATGAGGTAGACAGCCAGCCCGTCCATGGCGCCGTCCAGGGTCATGACATACACAATGAGGCCCAGCAGGATCAGGAACAGCGAAGGCATCAGCCGGGTGCCCCACTTCTCGATGCCATTGCGCACACCCGCCATGATGATGAGGATGGTCAGGCCCATGAACAACGCATCGAACAGGACATTGCGCGACAGACCATCCGCACGCAGCCAGCTGGATGCCGCCTCCCACCCCAGCAACCTGGCTGGCGCTTCGACAGCCCAGGCCAGCATCCAGCCGCCGATGATGGCGTAGAAACTCAGGATCAGACTGACTGTGAGGATGCCGGCAAAACCCACGATCGTCCCCAGACGTCGCGTGAGCGGTCCCCGGGCCAGTCCTTGCAGGGCGCGCACGGCATTGGACTGGGCATGCCGGCCGATGATCAACTCAGCCATCAGGGCCGGCCACGCCAGGCCGAATACCAGTACCAGGTAGACCAGCAGGAACGCGGCGCCGCCGTTGCTGGCAGCATTGGTGGGGAAACCCCAGATGTTGCCGAGGCCGATGGCTGAGCCGGAGGCCGCCATCAGAAAGCCGAAGCGGGAACTGAATTCTCCTCTGGCAGGCATGCGTCAGTCTCCCCTGAGAGTGAGCCGATCAAGGCTCGTAGGTTTCCAGGCTGAACAACCACTGGGCGGCATCGCTCAGGCCCAGCACGACATTGCGCAGCACCCGAACGTTGCCGTTCTCGTTCACTTCCAGCGTGGGAATGCGCAGCTTGTTGTCCGCGTAAGTCGCCATGCCGATGGGGCGGATTGCCAGACGCACCAGACTGTCGGCATTCAAGCGGAACACCGTGCCCGGCAACTGCGGCTGCAGGCTCAGGTTCACGCTGAAGGCCCCCAGCGTGGCGCCACCATCGACGGAGGCCATCAGCAGGCCCGACTGACTCTCGAACACCGCCAGTGCCGAGCTGTAGCGCTGCACCACTTCAGCGTTCATGGTGACGAAATTGTTGACGGTCAGCTCGTCGCTGGAATCCGTGCTGTGCAGGGGAATCTGCGACTGCACATTGCCCAGGGCAAACACGGGCAACACATTGATGGCGTCCATCACACCCATGCCATCGCCCAGCACGCGACCGAAGACGGTGAAGCCGCCATTCTGCACATTCAGATTGGCGGAGTTGTCCGCCAGATTGATGAACCATTCGCTGGTGGCGCTGTTGGGATCGCCATCCCGCTTGGCCATGGCAATGGTGCCTCGCACATTGGATTCGCGGTACTCGTTGACGATGGGCGGATCGGCCGGTACCTGCAGCGGGCCTTGATAGGGAATCAGACGATAACCGCCGCCCTGCAGCACGAAGCCGGCATCGAGACGGTGGAAGTAGGTGCCATTGTAGGCCCCACGTTCGACGTAATTGAGAAAATTGCGGACCGTGATCGGCGCCACGTCATCGAAGAGCTCCAGGGTGAAATCCCCGAAGCTGGTGCTGACGCGCACGAGTGTGTTGGCCTGCGCTGCTGCGGTGCAAGCCAGCAAAAGGCACACCGCCAGACCGGTACGACCGAGTGTGCGGCGCACCGCTGAAGTGAAGTTCCCGCCGAATAGTGCCATTCCAATTCCCTTCCTGCTGCTGCGGCTGTCTGCGGGACAGCGGCCTTTGGGTGTGCGTGCATCAGTGCAACGCAGCATGCTCAGATCAGTTCGCCCTTCGCCTGCTTGTCGGCGTGATAGGACGAGCGTACCAGCGGACCGCTGGCCACATGAGTGAAGCCCAGCGCCTCGCCATAAACACGCAGTTCCTCGAATTCGTCCGGGTGCACGAAACGCGCCACGGCCAGGTGATTGCGGCTGGGCTGCAGGTACTGGCCCAGCGTCACCATGTCGATATTGTGGGCCTTCATGTCCCGCATCACTTCCATGACTTCTTCCTTGGTTTCGCCAAGCCCCAGCATCAGTCCGGACTTGGTCATCACGCTGGGCACCCGTTCCTTGTAACGATGCAGCAGCTCCAGGGACCACGCGTAATCAGCCCCCGGACGAGCCTGGCGGTAGAGCCTAGGTACGGTTTCCAGATTGTGATTGAACACGTGCGGCGGCGTCTTCTCGAGAATATCCAGCGCGATCTCCATGCGGCCGCGGAAATCCGGCACCAGGACTTCGATCTGAATGTCGGGATTCAGGCGCCGAGTCTCGCTGATGCAGTTGGCAAAGTGCTGTGCCCCACTGTCCTTGAGGTCGTCGCGGTCCACCGAGGTGATCACCACATAACGCAGACGCATCTCGGCGATGGCCTCGGCCAGCTCGCGCGGCTCATTCTCGGAGAGCGGCTTGGGCTTGCCGTGGGCCACATCGCAGAACGGACAGCGTCGGGTGCAGATCTCGCCCATGATCATGAAGGTGGCGGTGCCATTGCTGAAGCACTCGCCCAGGTTCGGGCAGGAGGCTTCCTCGCACACGGAGGCGAGCTTGTGCTTGCGCAGCGTGTCCTTGATGTGGGAGATCTGGGGCGAGGCGGGAATCTTGACGCGAATCCAGTCGGGCTTCTTCAGCAGATCCACGGTAGGGATGACCTTCACCGGAATGCGGGCTACCTTTTCGGCGCCACGCAGCTTCTCACCTTCAATCAGGACATTGCGTCTGGGCTGGTCTGCCATTTTCTCTGTCGGTCCTCTGCGGCTTGCCGCGGTGTGAAATTCTTCAGATATACGGTTCAGCGTCTTCCACCAAAGGGTAACCCAGGTGCGCCGCCAGCGCCGCGGTCAGCGCCGTGGCCGTGTCCTGCAGCAGCGTCGCGCCAGCCTGCCCCGGCGGCAGCACATCGCGCAGCTGGGTCACCGCCATGCCCGCATAGCCACAGGGATTGATGCGGGAAAAAGGCGCCAGGTCCATGTCGATGTTGACGCTGAGACCATGGTAGGAACAGCCATTGCGGATACGCAAACCGAGGGCGGCGAGTTTAGCACCATTCACGTAGACGCCGGGAGCCTTTCGCTGGCCCTGTGCCGTGATGCCCCGCTGCGCCAGCACGTCGATCACGCTCTGCTCGATACGCTCGACCAGCTCCCGCACGCCGATGCCGGCACGGCGCACATCCAGCAGCAGATAGGCCACCAGCTGCCCGGGGCCGTGATAGGTCACCTGCCCGCCACGGTCGATCTGGACTACGGGGATATCGTCGGTGCGCAGCAGATGTTCCGGCTTGCCGGCCTGGCCCTGGGTGAATACTGGCGTGTGGGTGAGGAGCCAGAGCTCGTCGACGGTCTGCGCCTCGCGCGCGGCCGTGAAGGCCCGCATGGCGTCCCAGACAGGCACATAGTCGAGGGGAGTGAAGGCTTCGGCGTGGCCGGCAGATTCAGCACCCAACCGGCGCAGACGCCGCACCCGCAGGACGGCGGCGGGCGCGGTCATAACACCATCTTGACGCTCGTGTGCGCCTTGAGGTCCTGGAACATCACGGTGAGCTGTTCCGTGCCAGTGGCCTCGATCACGATAGTGATAGCGAGGTAATTGCCGTTGGCGCTGGGACGCACACTGATGTGCTCATCCCCCACCTCGGGCGCATGCCGGCGCACCAGGGCCACCACTTCGTGCTGGAACTGCGGTGTGGCCAGACCCATCACCTTGATGGGGTAGGCACAGGGAAAGGCGATGCGCGGAGCTTCGAGCTCTGTCATGACACCACTCAACTGAACAGACTGGTGAAGAACATCGTCAGCCAGTCCATGAAGCGCTTGAAGAACCCGGCGCGCTCCACGACCTGCAAGGCCGCCACGTCGCCCTGATAGATGAGCTCTTCGCCAAGCCGGATCTCCACCCTGCCGAGGACCTGACCCTGTGCAATCGGCGCGGTAATGGTCTCTTCGACGCTCAGACTGGCCTGCAACTGCTCGGCCTGACCACGGGGAATCGTCGCCACCACCTCTTCAGTGATACCCAGGTTCACCACGTCCTCGCGCCCGGACCAGACCCGGGCCTCGCTGATTGCCTGACCGGCGTCGTAAAGCTTGTGGGTTTCGAAATAACGGAACCCGTAGGTCATCAGTTTCTGACTCTCGGCGGCACGGGCATCCTCGCTGGCGGTGCCCATGACCACGGAAATCAGGCGCATGCCATCGCGCTCGCCCGAGGCCACCAGGCAATAACCGGCAGCGGTGGTCCAGCCCGTCTTCATGCCATCGATGGTGCGATCGCGGAACAGCAGCGTGTTGCGATTAGGCTGGGTAATGCCGTTGTAGGTGAACTCGCGCTCGGCGTAGATGCTGTAATGCGCGGGGTGCTCGAGGATGGTGGCACGCGCCAGGATGGCCAGATCGCGCGCGGACATGATGTTGTAAGCCTCTTCCGTGTCCAGGCCGCTGGCATTCATGAAGTGGCTGTTGGTCATGCCCAGGCGCTGGGCGTGCTGGTTCATCATGTCGGCAAATGCTTCTTCACTGCCGGCCAGATGCTCGGCCATGGCCACGCTGGCGTCATTGCCGGACTGGATGATGATGCCGCGCAGGATGTCTTCCACCCGCACCTTGCTGTCGACGTCGACGAACATCTTGGAGCCCTGGGTACGCCAGGCCTTCTCGCTGATGTGCACTTCGTCGTCCAGACTCATGTTGCCATTGTCGATTTCCACTTCGGCGATGTAGGCCGTCATGATCTTGGTCAGACTTGCCGGGGGCAACTGGACGTCGGCGTTCTGCTCCGCGATCACCTTGCCGGTGACGGCATCCATGAGGATGTAACTGCTGGCCGCGATTTCGGGCGGACGGGGCACTATCTGCGCTGCGGCGGGTGCGTTGGATGCTGCGTTGCCGGGCACAGGCAACTGGGCACTGACCGGTTGCAGCGTCGTCGCCACCAGGGCCGACGTCAGCAGGACGACACTCCACAGAACAGTGCCGCGATGGCGTGCAGAGCCGAGCTGGCGTGCGGGGGCTGTGCTGTCTTGCATGGGGGTTTTCTCCTGCGTCATTGCGTTCTCACTCGGTAATTCACGCTGTTTTTTCACTCGCTGACAGTGTAGGGGCTTCCCAGATCAGCGGCAACCACGCTGTCCGTGATGCGGGCAAGCTCTTCAGCATCCGGGATCGGGCCCACGCGCACGCGGTGCATGATCTGCTGCGCGCCATTGGTCTCGACGGAGCGGATGAACACCGGACGCGAGGTCATGTTGCGCAGGCGGGCACTGAGTTGCTCGGCCGCACGCAGATCGGCGAAGGCGCCGACCTGCAGATACTGATCACCGCGGCTGATGGCAGGCGCCGGCACGGTAGCGGCAATGGGCGCGGCAGCACTGCGCGTCGGGGCAGGAGCACCGCGGGACACGATGGTCGGCATGATGGCCTCGACTTCCACCATGGCCGTGCCCTTGTTGTGGAAGTCCAGCATGTAGGCGGCGGCATAGGAGAGGTCGATGATACGGTCGTTGTGGAAGGGGCCGCGGTCGTTTACGCGCACCACGATGCTCTTGTTGTTTTCCAGATTGGTGACGCGCAGAAAGCCCGGAATCGGCATGCTCTTGTGCGCGGCGGAAAGCTGGAACATGTCATAGACCTCGCCATTGGAAGTGTCATGACCGTGGAACTTCTCGCCATACCAGGAGGCGAAGCCGCGCTCGCGATAGCCCTGTTCGCTCGGCATTACCTGATAAGTCCGGCCGTTGACGGTGTAGGGGCTGCGATTGCCGGCCAGGGTGCGCGGTTCGATGACCGTCTCGACTTCCCGCACCTGAGAAGGGTCGAACGGTGCGGTCGGCCCGCGATCCTGCTGGATGCCGTAGCGACTGGCTTGGTAGGCATCAGAAGCCGACATGGTCGGGGTACTGCTCTGCGGCGCAGGATTGCTGGCACAGGCCGCCAGCAACAACAGCGCCAGGGCACTGAAGGCGGATCGCTGCACGGTGTTCAAGGTCATGGGGAAAGGCTCTCCTGAATACTCGATGGGGTCATGGTGCCTGCCGGTTCAACGCGGCAGCACGCGCTTGTGTGTCTGTATGGACATGAGAATGCCGAAGCCGATCAACAGCGTCACGATGGACGTGCCCCCCTTGCTCACCATTGGCAGGGGCAGACCCACCACCGGCATCAGACCCGACACCATGGCCATGTTCACGAATGCGTAGAAAAAGAAGGTCAGCACGATGCTGCCGGCCAGCAGGCGGCTGAAGGTGTCCTGGGCTGTGAGGGCGATGTAGAAGCCGCGCCCCAGCACCAGCAGATACAGAAAGATCAGGAACAGCACGCCCAGCAGCCCGAACTCCTCGGCCAGCACGGCCAGGATGAAGTCGGTATTGCTCTCGGGAATGAAATCGAGCTGGGACTGCGCGCCATTGAGCCAGCCCTTGCCCTGCACGCCGCCGGAACCAATAGCGATCTGTGACTGGATGATGTTGTAGCCGGCGCCAGTCGGGTCCCGGTAAGGATCGAAGAACGTCAGGATGCGATTCTTCTGGTGCGGCTGCGCCAGGAAAATGTACCAGGCGGGGGAAGCCGCCAGCACGGCCGTGATGCCGGCAAACACGATCTTCCAGCTGATGCCGGCGAGCAGGATGGTGAACACACCGGACATGATCACCATCAGCGCCGTGCCTGTGTCGTTCTGCAGCAGGATCAAGGCCGCCGGCATCAGAATGATCACGCCACACACTATCAGGTCCTTGAACTTTGGTGGCAGAGAACGCGTGGACATGTACCAGGCCAGCATCATGGGCACGAGGAACTTCTCCAGCTCCGAGGGCTGAAAGCTGGGCAGGCCGGGCAGATCCAGCCAGGCCTTGGCGCCGTTCACCTCGTAGCCCATGGCGAGCACGATGCCAAGCACCAGCAAGCCGCCAACAAACATGAGCGGCGCAGACCGGCGAAAGAAGTCCACCTCGAGCTGGGCGACCGCGGTCATCACCACGAAAGCCACCCCAATGGCAAACGCCTGACGCTGCACATCCGCCACGTTCTCGCCGCTGGCACTGAACAACACCAGCAGGCCATAGGCCGCCAGACAGACGAGAGAGATCACCAGAGGCGGATCGACGCGCAGCGACTGCCACAACTCGCCACGGTCGGTATAGAGCTGGAGGAAGCGGTCGCCGAGTGGTCGACTGGAGCTGCGGGTTGCCATCGAGATTCAAGCCTTCCTGAAGTGTTTCTGCCTCGCCGGACTGAGGCGACGCGGTTCAATGGTCATGGTCATGATCAAGTTCATCAGAGGCGTCATAGCCGGCCAGCGAGACTTCCGGGGAGTGTTCGCCCTCCGGCAGCAGATAGGCGTCAAGCACCTGGCGGGCCACGGGGAACGCAACACTGCCGCCGCCGCCGCCGTTCTCGACGAAGACCGCCACGGCAATGCGGGACTTTTCCGAGGCATCGAACGCAATGAACATCGCGTGGGTGCGGAAGCGTTCGTCCACTTCCGATTCGTCACGGTTGCCCGCACTGTCGACGCGAAACTCCACCACCTGTGCCGTGCCGGACTTGCCACCCATGGGGTATGACAGTGGTCGGCCGCTGTCGCGCAGCACCGGGTAGGCAGAACCTTCGTGGCGGCGCGCGTTCGGGTCATGGGGCTTGTTGACGACGTCAACCATGGCATTGCGCACCAGCTCGATCTGCTCCCGGGAGGGCAACAACTGACGCGACGCAGCAGTGTCCTCGAAAATCACATCGGTGATCTCCCCGTCGGTGCCGACAGTCCCCTTGAGCATGCGCGGCTGCCTGATCACGCCATGATTGGCAATGGCGGCGGCGGCCGAGGCCATCTGCAGAGTCGTGGCCTGGAAGATGCCATTGCCGATGCCCTCGTATGGCGTTTCACCGGCATACCACGGCTCACCACGATTCTCGCGTTTCCAGGCCTCCGAGGGCACGATACCAACGCTGGCTTCCGGAATATCGATCGCGAGGTTCTGCCCGAAGCCGAAGGTCAGGAGATAGTCGTGGATCCTGTCGATCCCCAGGTCCAGGGCCAGCTGGTAGAAATAGGTGTTGCAGGACTGATAGATGGCGCGGCGCAAATCGATGGCCCCGTGACCGCTCTTGTCCACCCACCAGGTCCAGTCGTAGTAGGGCCGCGAACGACCCTGCAGAAGGAAGTAGCCCGGATCGCCGATGACTGTTTCCGGTGTGATGGTCCCGTTGTAGAGGCCGGCCAGCCCGATGAAGGGCTTGATGGTGGAACCGGGCACACGCGAAGCGATGGCGCGATTGAACAGTGGCGTGTGGCCGGAGCGGTTCAACTCGGCAAGCTGATCGCGGCTGATGCCTGTCACAAATAAATTGGGGTCGTAGCCAGGCCTGCTTACCATGGCCAGCACGCCACCCGTGGACGGATCGATGGCAACGACAGCGCCACGTCGCTCACCCAGCGCACGCTCGGCCGCTGCCTGCAGACGGCTGTCCAGATGCAGCACGATGTCGCGTCCCGGCAATGGGTCGGTGCGGTCGAGCACTCGCATCACCTGGCCACGATTGTTTTTCTCGACGGTTTCGTAGCCGACCGTGCCATGCAGCATGTCTTCGTAGGTCTTCTCGATCCCCGTCTTGCCGATCTGATGCGTGCCGCGATAATTGGCCGCCTCTTCCGGCGTCATCGCCTCGAGTTCTTCCTTGTTGATCTCCGAGACGTAGCCAATCGCATGCGCGGACATTTCGGCGAAGGGGTAATGTCGCACCAGCTGCGCCTCGACTGCGAAGCCCGGCAGCAAGTGCTGATTCACCGCGATGGCAGCGATCTCCTCCTCGCTCAGCTGGTAGCGCAGCGGCACGGAGGTATGCGGCACCGCCCGTCGACTCTGACGCGTGCGGTACTGCTGAATGTCGTCATCCGTGAGATTGATGACCGATCGCAACAGATCGAGCGAGACATCCAGATTGGTGGCCGTTTCGCGCACCACCGTGAGGTTGAAGATGGGACGGTTCTCGGCCAGCAGCACACCGTTGCGATCGTAGATCAGACCGCGGTTGGGAGAGACGTACTGGGAATGCAGGCGATTGCCGTCGGAACGTGCGGCGAAGTATTCGTAGCGGTAGATCTGCAGATAGGCCATCCAGGCAGCCAGTGTCCCGAGCAGCAGCAGAACGATCACACCAGCGACGATCATGCGCCTGTTGAATATCAGGGTCTCGCGCTCATGATCATTCAGCTTGAATTTTTCTGCCATGGTCCCTTCTGTGTCTTGACGGCTTTTGCTGTGAGACAGGCGATTCGCGATAAAGTTTTGTCAGTGCCGCCAATCAATCTGTCTCAGGCCCGGTGATAGGGATGCGCATTCAGCACTGTCCATGCCCGGTACACCTGTTCAGCGACGACGATTCTAACCAATGGGTGTGGCAAAGTTAACGCCGAGAGAGACCATTTTTCGTCAGCACGCTGCAGACAAGCCTCTCCCAGTCCGTCCGGCCCGCCCACCAGCAGCACGATGTTGCGACCATCACGCCGGAGCGCATCGAGTCGCTGCGCGAGTGCCTCTGTGGACAGTCGCAGTCCGGTAACCTCAAGCGCAATCACATGCTCGTGCGGGCGCACTCGGGAAAGCAGAGCCTCGGCCTCCTTGCGCACGGCCTGCTCGACATCCTGCCCCTTGCCACGCCGCGCCAGCGGCACATCGCTCAACTGCAGGGAAAACTCGGCCGGCAGGCGTTTGGTGTACTCGGCCACTCCCGCATCCACCCAGGCCGGCATGCGACTGCCGACGCTAAGCAGGCTGATCTTCATCCGCGCCCATCTTGCGTGCTGACCTTGCCGCGCTGGAATCAAAATTCCACAAATCCTCAAGACGGTAGAGCGTACGTGTGCGCGCCAGCATGGCATGGACGATCACCGCTCCGAGATCCACCAGAATCCACTCCGCCTGCAGGCGTCCTTCTTCTCCCATCACACTCTGACCCGCCTCCCTGGCGCGCTTGCTGACCTCATCGGCCAGCGAACGCAGGTGAGTGGTCGAAGTGCCAGTGACAATGATCATGTAGTCGGCGATGGGCGTCAGCTTCTGCACGTTCAGGCAGACGATGTCCTGCCCCTTCATTTCCTCGAGCGCATGGACAGCCAGCGCCGACAGTTTCTGTGTATTCAAGCCGGGTCATTCCTCATGGTTGCGGGAGTCAGGCGGCGCCCGCTCCGATGTCGGTATAGAGTCCGTGCACAGCGATATAATCCTGCACACAGGGTGGCAGCAACGCGGCTGTATCACGCCGCGCAAGCAGGGCCTCGCGCACGGCGGTGGACGAAATGTTCCGCTGCATGTTCGTGCTGCGCAGCACGGCACCGCAGGAGTGCTCGAACAAATCCTGAACGCGGTCGACCTGGCACCTGTCGAGCAACGCCAGCAAAGTCTTCGACAACTCGACGGGAATGTCAGGCCGACTGACTACCAGCACATTCGCCAGTTCGAGAATCTGCTGCCAGTGATGCCAACGCTCGAAGCCCGCGAAAGCATCCTCGCCCAGCACCAGCACCAGTGTCGCTGTGGGAAACTGCGCGCGCAGCGAGTGCAGCGTGTCGACGGTGTAGGAAGTCTCCTGACGCCGACATTCGCGATCGTCCACCACGATGCGCGGATCTCCCTGCGTGGACAGACTCAACATCGTCAGTCGTGCCTGTGTTGAGGCGGCAGCCGGTGCGCGATGAGTGGGCAGATGACAAGGCACCATGCGCAACTCATCCAGCGCAAGTTCTTCGAGCGCGACCCGGGCAAGCTCCAGATGACCCAGATGAACCGGGTCGAACATGCCCCCCAGTACTCCGATACGGCGCGCGCTCATGTCATTCCCTGATCTGGCCATCGCCCAGCACAATGTATTTCTGGGAGGTCAGACCCTCCAGCCCTACCGGGCCGCGAGCATGCAACTTGTCGGTGGAGATGCCAATCTCGGCGCCGAGGCCGTACTCGAAGCCATCGGCGAAGCGCGTGGAGGCATTCACCATCACGGAACTGGAGTCCACTTCACGCAGGAAGCGCTGCGCCCGAGAGTAGTCCTCTGTCACGATGGCCTCTGTGTGTGCCGAACTGTAGCGGGCGATGTGCGCGATGGCCTCGTCCATGTCGGCCACCACCTTGACGGCGAGAATGGGTGCCAGGTATTCCGTAAGCCAGTCCAGCTCCACCGCACGCGTGATGTCAGGGAGCACGGCACAGGTGCGCTCGCAGCCGCGCAGCTCGACGCCGGCGCGGGCATAGGCGTCGCCGAGTTGCGGCAACACCTGTGCCGCGATGCCCTGGGCGATGAGCAGGGTTTCCATGGTATTGCAGGTGCCGTAGCGATGCGTCTTGGCATTGATGGCGATGCGCAGCGCCTTGTCGATGTCGGCCTTGTCGTCAATGTAGACATGGCAGTTGCCATCCAGGTGCTTGATCACTGGCACGCGAGCATCGGCACTGATGCGCTCGATCAGTGACTTGCCGCCACGCGGCACGATCACATCGACGAACTCAGGCATCGTGATCAACCGCCCCACGGCAGCGCGATCCGTTGTGGCCACCACCTGGACCGCGTGTTCCGTAATGCCAGCGGCACGCAGCCCCTGCGCGATGCAACGGGCCAGCGCCTGGTTGGAATGCAGGGCCTCTGAGCCTCCGCGCAGGATCACGGCGTTGCCGGATTTCAGGCAGAGACTCGCCGCCTCGCAGGTGACATTGGGTCGCGACTCGTAAATGATGCCGACCACGCCCAGCGGCACGCGCATCTTGCCCACTTGAATGCCGGAAGGGCGAAAGCGCAGATCGGTGATGGCGCCCACCGGGTCTTCCAGTGCGGCCACCTGCAGCAAGCCTTCGATCATGCCGTCGATGCGCGACGCAGTAAGAGCGAGCCGATCGAGCATGGCCGCATCGAGGCCTTTCTCACGTCCTGCTGCCAGATCCAGTGCATTGGCATGGGCGATATCCTCACGCCTGGCGGTCACGGAATCGGCCATGGCGCGCAGGGCCGCGTTCTTTTGCGCCGTGCCGGCACGGGCCGTGTCACGCGCCGCCGCGCGCGCCTGACGTCCGAGTGACGTCATGTAGTGATCGATGTCGATGGTGGCCGCCACTGCGCTAGTGCCCGTCATTGCCAAACCCGCCTGCAGGAAAAGTGGCGCATTATAGCCCTGCGGCCTGCTGTGGAACAAAGCATGCCTCCCGGATTGCCAGAATATCGTTTGGCAGACTCGATTCGCCCCGATAGGGCCGCATGCACCAGGACTTGCGTTCGTCGTTGGGGTGCTTGCGCCAGGCATGATGAAGCAGCGTCATGGCAACGATCAGGGGCACCTGCCCCAGCAGACCACTGCTGATCCGCGCGGGTTGCGTCTGCCGCGCCATCAATGCACCGTCGCCTGCGATCCGGATGCTTCGGCGGTGTCGGAATGTCGGGCAATGATGCGATCGACCTCGGCGCGAAAGGAAGGCGAGTAGTTCATGCGGGTGGCAAGCCAGGCATCCCGATTGGCTTTGACACGCATCACGGAGATCCAGCGATTGATGCGCGGTTCGAATTCATCCCGATCGAACAAGCCTTGTTCGAACTGATAATGGGAGTTCTCCCACTCACGCCACACTCCAGCCAGGAAATAGGCGTGCTGCAAGGCTTCACCCGGTGTCACCGGCTCCCCCGCATGCACCTTCTGATGACGGCGATACTGGCGGACAGGTTCATCCAGTCAGCAGCTTTGTTCATCGTCCCTTGCTCCTGGCGCCGCGGGTGCGGCTTGCGCCCAGCCCAGCGACGCGATCGTCAACTCACCTGCAATCAATCGCAACTTCTGCTCTCGCGGCAACTTCTTCACGCGATGCTCCAGCACACTGGCCTGCGCTCGCGTCCCCGCTGCCGTCCTGTATACCAGCTCCAGCGGGCCTTTGCCTCGCAGATATCGCGACGCCTGCGGGCCACCTCGCACGTGTTCGGCGAAGCGACGCTCGACATCGGTGCTGATGCCGGCGTACAGACTGCCGCGGCAACAGCGGATCATGTACAGATGCCAGCCCGAATCAGCGCCCATGCGCAACTCCCTGCCACAGGGCATCAACCTGGCGAGCGCGGCCTTCGGCCTCCAGTTTCAGCAGATGGGCCAGCAAGGTGCGGCAGGCAAGGGGCAGCAGGGCCGGGGCGATGTCGTCGTAGACCAGGCTGGCCAGAGCCTGCAGTGACAAAGGCTGCCGCTGCGCCACCAGCACGCCCAGCAGCTTGCTCTCGCGGCGTGCCCGGTGGCGCAGCAGGGTTTCGATGACCTGGAGCGGCTCATGCATCATTCGACCGTGCGCCGGCGCCAGGGCCTGCAGGGGCAATGATCCGAGACTTTCGAGGGACCGCAGATACTGCCGCATGCAGCCATCCGGCGGCGCGATCACGGGCGTCATGCCATCCAGGATATGATCTCCGGTGAACAGCAGCCCATCCTGCTCCAGCAGAAAGCACAGATGATTGGAGACATGCCCCGGGGTGTGGATCAATCGCATGCTGAACCCGTCACAGTGGATGCACTCACCATCGTAAAAGGGCCGCGTGGCGCAAAAGGACGGGTCCTGGCCGCTGCCGGGTGGCGGAGGCAGGCCGATGACCTGTGCCCCGGTACGCGCCTGCAGCGGGGCGGCTCCGGGCGAGTGATCCCCGTGGGTATGAGTGACGAATATCCAGTTGATGGGGCGCTCTCCAGCAAAGTCCAGGATTGCCTGCAGGTGCTGAGGATCGACCGGACCCGGGTCCACCACTGCCAGACGTTGCTCGCCAACAAGGTAGGAATTGGTGCCAGGCCCCGTCATCGGACCAGCATTGCGGGCGAGCAGACAGTGCACCGGCACACTGCCGCCTGCCACAGCAACTGGCACGCCTGCAATCATCTTCTGTGCTCCGGTCGGGCGGGCCGCTGCCCGCGATGCGACGCATGATAGCCGGATTGCGACGGGGCGAGAAACGCGGCGTGCAGTCGTTCACCCCACTCGCGCGACTTCAGCCTGAGCTGGCTTTCCGACCCGTTTCGGGATATAAAGTGCGCCTTCAAAAACCCCGGCGCGTAGCTCGATCGATCCTTTTTCCTGTCCTCCGTGCACCTGGCTTCACTCAGGGCTTCGACGAAGTTTTCCGCTCCATACGTGCCCAGATCGCTGCTCGCAGCGCATGCAAGGTAACCGCGATGTACAAGATCCAGACTTTCAACCAGATTTCCCCCAAGGGCCTCGTGCGCTTCAACAGCAGCTATGAAGTGGGTGCCGGCCTCGGCGACGCCGATGCCATCCTGGTGCGCAGCCACAAGCTGCAGGACAGCGACGCCAATCCCAATCTGAAGGCCGTGGCCCGTGCCGGCGCCGGCGTGAACAATGTGCCCGTGGCCAGCTACACCGAGAAAGGCATCGTCGTGTTCAACACCCCGGGCGCCAACGCCAATGCCGTGAAGGAGCTGGTGCTGTGCGGCCTGCTGCTGTCCTCGCGCGGCATCCTGCCGGGCATCGCCTACGTCAATTCCCTGCACGAAATGCAGGACAACGCCGCGATGTCCAAACTGCTGGAGCAGGAGAAGAGCCGCTTCAAGGGCTCGGAGATCGCTGGCAAGACCCTGGGCATTGTTGGTCTGGGCGCCATCGGCTCCCTGGTGGCGGAAATGGCGATCGGCCTGGGCATGAAGGTGCTGGGCTATGACCCGGCGCTGTCCGTGGACGCCGCCTGGCGTCTGCCGAACCAGGTGCGCAAGATCGAGAACCTGACTGCCCTGCTGGTGAACTCCGACTTCGTGAGCCTGCATCTGCCGGTGCTCGACTCCACCCGCAACCTGATCGACGCGGCGGCCGTGGCGAACATGAAGCCCGGACTGTGCCTGCTCAACTTCTCCCGTGACGAGATCGTCAACACCCAGGCCATCGTCGACGGCCTCGACAAGAAGCGCCTGCGCATGTACGTCAGCGATTTCCCCTGCAAGGAGCTGATCGGCCGCGACGACGTCATTCTGATGCCGCATATCGGGGCGAGCACGGACGAAGCGGAGGACAACTGCGCCGTGATGGCCGCCGACCAGCTGATGGACTTCCTGGAGAACGGCAATATCCGCAACTCCGTGAATTTCCCGAGCGTGGCGCTCGACCGCGCCCCCGGCGCCGCACGCGGCACGCGTCTGGCCATCAGCAACAAGAACGTGCCCAAGATGCTGGGCCAGATCCTGTCGATTCTTGCCAACCAGAACCTCAACGTGGTGGACATGATCAACAAGAGTCGCAACGAGATTGCCTACAACCTGATCGACGTCGAGTCGCGCCCCTCCGATGCGGTGCTGGCCGAGATTGCCGCGGTCCAGGATGTGATCAAGGTGAGCGTGCTCTGAGAGCGCGCCACGGGCACCACGAATCACCCATTGCAAACAGGAAATCACCATGAAACGTGTATACAACTTCGGGGCCGGTCCGGCCATGTTGCCACTGCCCGTGCTGGAGAAGGCCAGAGACGAGTTTCTGGACTGGAACGGCCTGGGCATGTCCGTCATCGAAGTCAGCCACCGCAGCGCGGAGTTCGAAGCCCTGCTGACCGAGACTGACACTCTGTTGCGCGAACTGGCCGGCTTGCCGGACAACTTCGACATTCTCTACGTGCACGGCAGCGCGCAGATGCAGTTCGCCGCCATCCCGCTGAACCTGATGCCGCTCAAGAGCGCGCACAAGGCTGCTTTCATCGAGAGTGGTCACTGGACCGTGCTGGCCCGCAAGGAGGCCGCGCGCTACGGCAAGGCCGTCACGGTTGCCAGCAGCGAGGCGAGCAACTTCAATCACATTCCCGACTACGAAGTGTCCACGCTGGATGCGGACACTTCCTATGTCCACATCACCAGCAACAACACGCTGTTCGGCACGCGCTGGAACGAATTCCCCGACACCGGCGACATCCCGCTGGTGGCCGACATGACCTCCGAGCTGATGTCCCGCGTCATCGACTACAACAAGTTCGGCCTGGTGTTCGCCGGTCTGCAGAAGAACCTCGGCCCCTCTGGCATGGCCGCCGTGATGATCCGCAAGGACCTCATCGGCCACGCCATGCCGCAGACACCGAATCTGCTCAACTACGACACCTACGCCAAAAACCACTCCATGCCCAACACCATCAACACCTTCGCCGTGTACATGATGAACCTGGTGCTGAAGTGGCTGAAGGACCAGGGCGGCGTGCCGGCAATCGAGAAGATCAATGCGCAGAAGGCGCAGCTGATCTATGACGCGATCGATGCCACCGACTTCTATCGCGGCGCGGCCCAGAAAGCCCACCGCTCGCACATGAACATCACCTTCACGCTGGCAGACAGTGCGCTGGACAAGGCCTTCCTGAGTGAAGCCGAGGCCCGCGGCCTGTACGCCCTGAAGGGGCACCGTGTGGTGGGCGGCATGCGCGCCTCCATTTACAACGCCATGCCGCTGGCAGGCTGCCAGGCGCTGGTGGACTTCATGCAGGACTTCGAGCGCCGCCACGGCTGAGCCGTCGTGATCGAGCCGGACTCCAGCAACACAAAGGGGTCAGAGACACCTGCCAGGGCAGGTGTCTCTGACCCCTTTGTGCTTGACCCGCCCCGCAAGATCATTCACTGCGACTGCGACTGTTTCTACGCCTCCATCGAGACCCGCGACAACCCTTCCCTGCTCGGCAAGCCCGTGGCGGTCGGCGGTCGCCCGGAACAGCGCGGCGTGGTCGCCACCTGCAATTACGAAGCCCGTCGCTACGGCGTGCACTCCGCCATGCCCATGGCCACCGCGCTGCGCAAGTGCCCGCCGCTGATCGTCATTCACCCGCGCATGGACAAGTACCGTGAAGCCTCGGCGGCGGTGCACCGCATCTTCCGCGACTACACCGATCTGATCGAGCCGCTGTCGCTGGACGAAGCCTATCTCGATGTCAGCGCCGCCACGGCCTGCCAAGGCAGCGCCACGCTCATTGCGCGCGAGATCCGCCAACGCGTACGGGAGACCATCGGTATCACGCTCTCCGCCGGCATCGCCCCCAACAAGTTCATCGCCAAGATCGCCAGCGACTGGAACAAGCCCGACGGCCAGTTCGTCGTCAAACCCCATGAGGTGGACGCCTTCGTGCGGGCTCTGCCAGTGAAGAAGCTCTTCGGCGTGGGCAAGGTCACCGCCGCCCGTCTGAATGCCCTGGGCATCCACACCTGCGAGGACCTGCGGGCCCTCGACGAGGCCGCACTGAGCGAACACTTCGGCAGCTTCGGCAGCAGTCTCTTCAGACTCTGCCGTGGCATCGACGAGCGGCCGGTGGTCACCGACCGCACGCGCAAGTCCCTGAGCGTCGAGAACACCTTTGCGGTGGATCTGCCCTCTCTCGACGCCGTGCTGGCCGAACTGCCCCAGCTGCATCGCCAGATGCTCGCCCGCCTGCAGAACGCCCTGGCGCAGTACCGGGTCAGCAAGAGATTCCTCAAGCTGAAATTCGACAATTTCGTCTCCACCACCATCGAAGCCGCGTCGTCAGGGACAGACCTCGCCGGCTATGAACAGCTGTGCCGCGAGGCCCATGCACGGGGCGACCGGCCGGTGCGGCTGATCGGCCTCGGCGTGCGTCTGGAACCGCTGGGGGGCGTGCAGCAAAGCGCGTCCCCCTACGCCGTGCATCCCGAGCGACGGCAGCTGCCCCTGCCTCTGGAATGATGCCAAGCCGGCGGAATTCGGCTATCGTGCCAGCCTGACCCCGGCCGCAGACAACAACGATGGCAGACGAAAAACCCCGCCCCCGCATCTCCAACTACATCACCGTCGAGGGCGAGCAGCGCCTGCGTGACGAGCTCACCCACCTCTGGCGCGTCGAGCGCCCGATTGTGACCCAGCAGGTGGCCGATGCTGCCGCGCTGGGGGACCGCTCCGAGAACGCGGAATACATTTACGGCAAGAAACGGCTGCGCGAGATCGACCGCCGTGTGCGCCATCTGCGCAAGCGCCTGGAACTGCTGACCGTGGTGGACAAGCCGCCGAGCGATCCTTCGCGCATCTATTTCGGCGCCTGGGTGACCCTGGAAGACGACGAGGGCAGGGAACATGAGTTCCGTCTGGTGGGACAGGACGAGATCGCCGAGAAGCCCGGCTACATCAGCGTGGACGCCCCCCTGGGCCGCGCCCTGCTGGGCAAGGCGCAGGACAGCGAAGTCAGCATCGAGACGCCGAGCGGTCGACGTGACTGGTATGTACTGCGCGTGTCCTATCAGGGTGCCCGATGAAACATGTCACCCTGCTGGCAATCGAGAACGCGCTGGCCTCCAGCATCACCATTCCCTTGGAGATGATCGAGGCCGCCGAGGTGATTCAGCGCATCCGGCTGCGCCGTCGGGACCAGCACCGTTTCGTGATCGCCAGTGCCGACGGCGCGGCGCTGCCCATGGTCGGCGGCATCCGCGTACAGCCTGAACTCGGTCTCGCTGCGATTGTCCACACCGATCTGATCTTCATTCCCGCACTGTGGGGCAACCCCAATGCCGTGGTGCAGGCCAACCCAGCCATCACGGCTTGGCTGCGCAGACAGTACGAGCAGGGCGCGACCCTCTGCAGCGTGGGCACCGGCAGCTATTTCCTGGCCGAAGCCGGCCTGCTCGATGGCCGCAATGCCACCACGCACTGGTATTACTTCGATGATTTCCGCAAGCGTTACCCACGCGTGACGCTGCAGCGCAAACGCTTCATTACTCATGCCGATCGGCTTTACTGCACGGGCAGCGTCAACGCAGTACGCGACGTCACGCTGCATTTTGTGGAACGGCTGTTTACGTCTGCGATAGCCGACGAGGTGTCGCACCACTTTACTCACGAACTCAAGCGCTCCTACGAATCCATGCTGCTCGCCAGCGAGGAAAAGGACACGCACCACGACGAGCAGATCATCAAGATCCAGGAGTGGTTGAAGAAGCATTACCAGAGGGACGTGACACTCAGGAGCCTGGCGGCGCAGTTTGACATCAGCGTGCGGTCTTTCAATCGGCGCTTTCGTCTGGCCGCGGGCCAGACACCGCTGCAGTACTTGCAGGAAGTACGCCTGCAACAGTCCAAGGCGCTGCTCAAGCAAAGCAATCTGAGCATTGCGGAAATCGCGTTCGCGGTGGGCTATCAGGACACCAGTCATTTCTCGGCGCTGTTCAAGCGCGTCAACGCCATCACGCCGAATGAATACCGGCATCTGGTGCGCACGAAACTGTTCAACGTGGAAGCGGAAACGCTCTGAGACTGCCAGGCAGGTCGGGTCTGTCGACGCTGCAGGTCCGTGCTAGGCCCCAGAGGAGCTGAGCACGGACCTGCAGGGTCTCTGCCTTGCACACTATTGGGGAGTGACGGGCAGCTGGAACTTTTCTTTCCACTGCGCGTAAGGCATGCCATACACCATTTCCCGGGCCGCTTCGTAGTCCACTGCCAACCCGTTTTCCTGGGCGGCCGCGGCATACCATTTGGCCAGGCAGTTGCGACAGAACCCGGCGAGGTTCATCAGGTCGATGTTCTGGACCTGCTTGTTGTCATCCAGGTGCTGGAGCAGACGACGAAAGGCCGCGGCTTCAAGTTCCATGCGCTGTTGTTCTGTCAGTGACATACCTGCGTTCCTGTACTGCGCTGCTCAGGCGGCAACGCTCTGCATAGTAGGGACATCGGGCACCCCCTCGAAGTTCTCCACTTCCAGGGTAGCCTTGCGATGTTTCTTGTCGGTGGCCTTGAGCTGACGTTCGGCGGCATTGAAGGCATCGCGCACGGCCACGTAGATGTCCTCGTGCTGCGGCTTGTCATGCTGACCCTGCTTGACAATCACTTCGCGCGACGCGGTGTGAATCTCGATGGTGACGCTGAAGACCTTGCCTTTGTAGTGATTGTTGTGCGGACAATCGAGAACGACGCGGCCTCCGATGATGTCGTTGCTGAAGCGCTGCAGTTTCTGGATGCGCTTGTTGACGTTCGCGGTCAACGCGGGTGACTGGTCGATATTGTGAAAAACAATCTGGAATTCGTTGGTCATTGCGAAAATCTCCTAGTTGTCGTTGCACGTGGCTTGTTGTCTCAATGCTGCTTCTGTCGTGCCCTCCCCGTCGTTGATCTGTCGCAAGTTCTGCGACGCCTGTTGATGAATGTGGTGTGTGTCGTCCGCAATTCAATACCCGGCCAGTCGATCGGCAAGGTGGCCGATGGACAGCGCATAATTGTTCGCACAGTTGTAGCGCAGAATGGCCCGGAAATTCTGATAGGTCAGGAAGGCACGCCCCTCGGGCCCGTCGGGCAGAATGATCGACGCCAGGAAATCATTGCCCGGCAGGTCGCTGCCGTCGATGCGGCGCACGCCGATCTGCTGCCACTGCGCCAGCGGCAGCATCTGGGTGTGATGACGGACGACGCTGCAGGAATGCTGGGCCGGCGGCTGCAGCCATTGACTGGCGCGGGCCTGGTAGTCCGCGGGCAGCTGCACCTCACGCCCCCAGGTCTGGTCGTCACGCCAGTCGGCGGCTTTCAGGTACTGGGCGATGGAGGCGAACACATCGGCCGGTGTGGTCCAGATGTCGCGCCGGCCGTCGCCATCGAAATCCTGGGCGTACTGCACGAAGCTGGAGGGCATGAACTGACTCTGACCCATGGCGCCTGCCCAGGAGCCCTTCATGTCGGCATGGGCGATGTGGCCTTCGTTGAGAATCTGCAGGGCACTGAAGAGTTCACGCCGGAAATAGTCGGCGCGGCGCGGGTCATAGGCCAGCGTCACCAGCGCTCGAATGACGTCGGTGCCGCCGGTGAAATTGCCGTAGTTGGTCTCGATGCCCCAGAAGGCGACGATGAAGCGCGGTTCCACGCCGTAATGGGCGCCGACCTGCTCGAGCAGTTCGCGGTGCTGCGCGAGGCGGGCGCGCCCGGTGTCGATACGCCACTGGGTGACGCGTTTCTCGAGGTATTGTTCGAAGGTCTCGGTGAATTCGGCCTGGCTGCGGTCATTGCTGATGACCTGGGGAATGGGGGTGACGGGCACCAGCGCCTGCTGGATGATGTCCTCGCGAATGCCCTGCTCCCGGGCCTCGGCAACGACGATGGCGAGCCAGTCTTCGAATGGCAACTGCGGCTCCTGCGCCAGGGTCCGGAGCGAGGCGACGAGCATCAGCAGTGCGAGCAGACACTTCCCTGCGGCGAGTCCAGCGGTTTGCATGCTCTCTCCTTGTTCCTCTTTCATCCGCAGCCTATCCCATCGTTTCAGACTTGTTCAAGTCGAACAGCACCAGTGCCAGGGCTCGTAGCAGATGCCCGTGTGGTTGTCGCGCGGATAGCTCAACGTGAAGCCGAAGGCAGCTCCACGAGACATCAGCCAGGCAAAGGCGGGCGTGTTCTCGAAGGGCTCTTCGAGATCCGGGCAGCCGGGCGTGCCGATGTCGATTGCGCGGCCGGTGTGGTGCTCGCTGTAGCCCGGTGCAGCATTGACCCGCAGGATCTGCTCCAGGCTGCGACCGGCCTCGCGCTTGCGGCGGATGAGCTGGGCCTGGTAATCGACGCTGCGAAAGGCCGACACCAGATGCAGCACGATGTCGTCTGCCGCCGCCGCCTGCTTCATGGCCTGCCAGGCAGCAAGGGTCTGGGGCGTCAGGCGCAGCACACGCCCGTGCACGTCGGGCTCGGTGTCCACCAGGGTCTGCGCCTCCTCGCAAAGGCAGAGCGGCGTGGTCCGGGCATAGTCAGCGGGGATGCCCAGCGCCTGGTGCAGCTGGTGGAGGCGTTGCAGATAGTCGGCAGTGATCATGGGGCTATGCTATAGCGTCGGCGCGCGGACGCGCAATGCGCAAGGCGGCGGTCACGTGGCCCACATGGCCAGCGCCTGGTGGCCAGAATGGGCAGCAAACTGTCTATTTTGCCATAGTTACACGCGGGTGCGTCTCACTATAGTAGCGACGCCTTCACGCCACAGGGGACTCCACATGGCACACCTTCCCGTCATCATCGGCATGGGCGGCATCAATCCTGCCGGCCGCAGCTCCCTGCATCACGCCTATCGGCGCCTCGTGCTCGATGCCCTGAGCGAACACGATGCCATGCAGACGCGGGCCAGCCTGGCCTCCCTCATGGGTCTGCTGAAGTGTGCCGAGGGCCAGTGGTGTGATGCCCTGGGGACACCGGTGGAACTCTTGCCTTATCTGCACGCGCTCGACCCGGCGCTGCGCGCCGGCACGCTGATCCGACGCCTGGAAAACAATCTGTTCGACCCGCAGGCGGTGCCGTATCACAAGCGCGCCACCCTGCAGGCCACCGCCAATGCCCCTATCAGTTTCCTGCTGCGCACGCAGCACCTGCCCGACGCCGTGCCTGACACATGGCAGCTCACTGCCGGACCGGATGGTCTGGTGCGTGTGCAGGTGCAGGGCAGCTTCGACATCCTCACGGAGAACCTGCGCCGCAGCGAGGTCAACACGGCGGGGCAGCTGCCCCGTGGCTTCGACCCGAAGGCACTCTACCCCTCGCGCAACCACCCACGCGGCCTGCAGATGACGGTCTTCGGCGCCAGCGATGCCGTGCAGTCCCTGGGCATCGACTGGGACACCCTGCTCACCCATGTGGCACCGGACCAGATCGCGGTCTACGCCGGCAGCTGCATGTCGCAACTGGATTTCAACGGCAATGGCGGGCTGCTGCAGTCACGCCTGCTGGGCAAGAAGGTCACCTCGAAGCAGTTGCCTCTGGGCCTGGCGGAAATGCCCGCCGACTTCATCAACGCCTACGTGCTCGGCAACGTCGGCACCACGGGCACGCAGGTGGCTGCCTGTGCCACCTTCCTCTACAACCTGCGCCAGGGCATTCGCGACATCCAGGACGGTTCCCACCGCCTGGTGATTGTCGGCGCCAGCGAAGCCCCCATCACCTCCGAAGTCATGGAAGGCTATTACGCCATGGGCGCCCTGGCCAGCGACGAGGCGCTGCGCGAACTGGACGATGTGGCCCAGCCCGATCATCGCCGCGCCTGCCGCCCCTTCGGCAACAACGCGGGCTTCACCCTGGCCGAGTCGGCCCAGTTCGTGGTGCTGTGCGCCGACGACCTGGCCTTGCAGACCGGGGCCAGTATTCTGGGCGCGGTGAACGATGTGTTCGTGAATGCCGATGGCTACAAGAAGTCGATTTCCAGCCCGGGCGCTGGCAACTACATCACCATGGCCAAGGCAGCCGCTGCCACGCGCAACGTGATTGGCGAACGCGGCCTGCGCGAACGCAGCTATGTGCAGGCGCACGGCACCGGTACACCGCAGAACCGCGTCACCGAGTCGCACATCCTGAGCACGGTGGCGGCCTCGTTCGGCATCGAGCAATGGGCAGTCACGGCACTCAAGGCATACCTGGGCCATTCTCTGGCCAGCTCGGCCGGAGACCAGCTGAGCGGTGCTCTGGGCCTTTGGCGCTACGGCATATTGCCGGGGATTCTGAGCACCGAGCGCGTCGCGCAGGATGTGCACACGGCAGGTCTGGACTTCGTATTGCAGCACCGCGAGGTGGGCGCACAGGGGATGGATGCGGTGCTGATCAACTCCAAGGGCTTCGGCGGCAACAATGCGACGGCGTCGGTGCTGGCGCCGCATGTGGCCCTGCGCATGCTGGAGAAGAAGCACGGCCGCGCGGCCATGGCAGAGCACGCGCGGCGCAATGAACCCGTGCAGGCCGCGATCACGACCTATGACGAAGGCATGACCGCGGGGCAGATCGCGCCGATCTACCGCTTCGATCATCAGGTGGTGGACAGCGACGGCGTGTGCCTGAGCGGCCAGTCGCTGCATATCGAGGGCAGGCAGCGCACGGTCAACCTCGACCTGCCCAACCCCTACGCCGACTACTGCGACTGAGCCCTACTTCACCGTCACCTTGTGCGCGATGATCTCCTGCCACTGTGCCGGCCCGGTGCGGTGCACGGAGGTGCCATTGACATCCACTGCCACGGTGACGGGCATGTCCTGCACCTCGAACTCGTGGATCGCCTCCATGCCCAGATCGGCGAAGGCCACCACACGCGCCTTGCGGATCGCCTTGGACACCAGATAGGCCGCGCCGCCCACCGCCATCAGGTACACCGCCTTGTGCTTCTTGATGGCATCGATGGCTACCTGGCCGCGCTCCGCCTTGCCGATCATGCCCAGCAGGCCGGTCTTGCTCAGCAGCTCCTCGGTGAACTTGTCCATGCGCGTGGCCGTGGTGGGACCGGCCGGGCCGATCACCTCGTCGCGCACCGGGTCGACCGGACCCACGTAGTAAATGAACCTGCCCTTGAGATCCACGCCTTCGGGCAGGGACTCGCCCCGGGCAAACATCTCACTCATGCGCTTGTGTGCTGCATCGCGGCCGGTCAGCATCCTGCCGGACAGCAGCAGCGTGTCCCCCGGCTGCCACTGAGCCACCTCCTCCGGGGTCACAGTGTCCAGATTCACGCGGCGCGCACGCGGTCCGGCCTCCCAGGTGATCTGCGGCCAGTCTTCCAGACGCGGCGGCTCCAGGTGCGCCGGGCCGCTGCCATCCAGGGTGAAGTGGGCGTGACGCGTGGCGGCGCAGTTCGGAATCATGGCCACGGGCAGAGAAGCGGCGTGGGTCGGGTAGTCCTTGATCTTGATGTCGAGCACCGTGGTCAGACCGCCCAGGCCCTGCGCGCCAATGCCCAGGGCATTGACCTTGTCCATGATCTCCAGCCGCAGCTCTTCCACCCGGTTCTGCGGGCCGCGACGGCGCAGCTCGTGAATGTCGATCGGGTCCATCAGCGCTTCCTTGGCCAGCACCGCCGCCTTCTCGGCCGTGCCGCCGATGCCGATGCCCAGCATGCCCGGGGGACACCAGCCTGCGCCCATGGTGGGAACGGTCTTCAGCACCCACTCGACGATACTGTCACTGGGGTTGAGCATCACCAGCTTGGCCTTGTTCTCGGAGCCGCCGCCCTTGGCTGCCACGATCACTTCCAGCTCGTGCCCGGGCACGACCTCCATGTGGATCACCGCCGGCGTGTTGTCCTTCGTATTCCTGCGGGCACCGGCCGGGTCATTGAGGATCGAGGCGCGCAGCACATTGTCCGGATGCAGATAGGCGCGGCGCACGCCTTCGTTGACCATGTCCGCCACGCTCATGTCGCCCTGCCACTGCACCTGCATGCCGATCTTCAGGAACACCGTCACGATGCCGGTGTCCTGGCAGATGGGCCGCTTGCCCTCGGCGCACAGCCGCGAATTGATGAGGATCTGCGCCATGGCGTCCTTCGCTGCCGGCGACTCCTCACGTTCATAGGCCTCGTTCACGGCCTGGATGAAGTCCAGCGGGTGGTAGTAGGAGATGTATTGCAGGGCGTCGGCGACGCTCTGGATCAGGTCTTCCTGGCGAATCACTGTCATGGCAATGCTGTCCTTGAGGGCACGAATGGCGCGGCGCGCAGCCGCCGGTGGTGGAATTTGCGGTGGAGTCTAGCATAGAGTGCGAGCAGAACCGTCCGGCAAGAGCCTGCCTGCAAGCTCCTCCCGGCCCCTCACTCCCCAGGAGGCCACCATGCTCGCCATCGACAGCCCCGAGATCCTCAGCAGCATCGACCAGGGCGTGCAGATCCTGCACATCCGCCGGCCAGAGAAGAAGAACGCCCTCACCCGCGCCATGTATCACACTCTGGCCGAGGCATTGCGGCGTGCCGACACCGACCCGGCCGTGCGCGCGATCCTGCTGCGCGGCGAGCCTGAATGCTTCACCAGTGGCAACGACGTGAATGACTTCCTGAAAGAAGACGAGCACACCACGGAGCGTCCCGCCGTGCAGTTTCTCAAGGCCATCGCCCACGTGCGCAAACCCCTGGTGGCGGCGGTGAACGGCCTGGCCGTAGGCATCGGCACCACGCTGCTGCTGCACTGCGATCTGGTCTATGCCGCCGAGGATGCCTGGCTGCAACTGCCCTTCACGCGACTGGGGCTGTGCCCGGAGGCCGCCTCCAGTCTGCTGGTGCCGCAGCTGATGGGCCACCAGCGTGCGGCGGAACTGTTGCTGCTGGGCGAGCGTTTCAGCGCCGGCAAGGCGTGGGAATACGGTCTGGTCAACGAGGTGCTGCCGGCCGCGCAGGTTCTGCCCCACGCACTTGCCAGGGCACAGGCCCTGGCGGCCCTGCCCCCCGAGGCGGTGCAGACCTCCAAGCATCTGCTCAAGCGCAATCAGCAGGCGGGCATCGACGACATCATGGCGCTGGAACTGGTGAACTTTACGCGGCTGCTGCGCAGTCCCGAGGCCAGAGCCATCATGCAGGCCTTTCTGCAGCGCGGGCGAGAGTGAGTGAATGGGGGAGATCTGAGCAGGGTTCCGGCCAGCGTTCAGGGGACGCCTGCAAGCAGGCTCCAACACCCAGCGCCTACAGACGCTCCAGCAGGTAGTCGCGCGCCAGATTGATCTTGCGCGCCAGATAGTCCGAGCCGCCCCGATCCGGGTGCATCTTCTGCATCAGACGGCGGTGCGCCTGCACCACGTCGTCCCGCGTCGCCCCTTTCTGCAAGCCCAGGATCTCCAGCGCTTCCGTCTCGCTCATGGCCGCTTCCGTGGCGGGCGGCTGCGGCGCATGTGCCTGCTGCGAGGAGGACGCCTGATCGGCACGCCAGTCCGGGTGCACGCGATCCATGTAGGCCTCCAGAATCTGCAGCGAATCGGCGTCCTGCAGACATTCCTGCGCCAGCAGCAGCAATTGCTCCATGCTCAGCGACGACAGGCGCCGGCCACTGAAGCTGCCCTGCAGCACCTCGCCATCCATGTCGCCGGTGGCATGCTGCAGCTGCATCAGCAGAAAGCGCGTGCGGATGCTGGAAGTGTCGCTGGCGCCTGCACTCCCGTAGGCACTCTTCGCTGTGCGACTGCGCAGCATCTGCCACAGCGGCAGAAGGCGGATCAGCAGGTGCAGATTGCGCAGCGCAAAGGTGGCCGCCACCATGATGGGCGCAATGATGAAGGTGGGCGAGAGACGCCCCAGCAGGATCAGTACCACGATGACGGCGAGGATGCTGGCGAGCACCAGCAGCAGATTGAACTGACGCTGACTCAGGGAATACTTGATGGCGAGCTTGCGCAGGCCGATGTAGCCCAGCACGGGAATCAGCAGGATCAGCAAATAACGCAAAAGAATCATCGTTCCATTCTCCCGCAGCCGGTTACACGCCGCGTCATGGGCGCAGCTGCTGCGTCAGCCGCTGCACGGCCTGGCTCGCGTTCGCACTGAAATTCGCCAGTGCCTGGCGACCGCCGCTGGCATACACCGCCACGGCTCGCAGCAGGTCGCGCAGTTGCGCGGCACTCGCGCCATCAAAGGGAGACCAGGCCCCTCCGGAAAGCTTCGCAATGCTCTGAAAGGTCTGCTGCGCGCGCGCATCGGCCCCTTCCTGAAACACGAACACCGGCACGTTCAGCAGGCCCAGCTGCCCGGCCAGCTGACACAGCACATCGGCGTTCTCTTCCATCGCATCGCCCACATAGACCACGCAGTGAATGCGCTGGGCCTTGTTTTCGGCCAGCGCATGGCGCAGCACCCGCTCGATCTGTGTGGTGCCGGCGCGGCAGCCGATACCGGTCATCAGCCCGAGCAACGCGGCGGCATCCCGGCACCAGGGCGTCTTGTAGAATTCGGCGAAGCCACGGAAATAGGTGAGCTGGATCTGCAAACCACCTTGTGCGCGCGCAGCGAGAAACATCTCGCCCTGCAGTTGGGTAGCCTGGTCCCAGGTCTGCTCACGGCTGCCCGTGGCATCCAGAGCAAACAGAAGACGTCCGGCCCCCTCCCCCCTGGCCACGGCGGGCAAGGACGCGACTTTCTGCAGAAATGCACTGATTTCGCTACGGGCGGCAACGCGGGTGGGAAGATCTTTCGGGGAATCGGACATGCCAGCGGCCTCGCGAATCGACTCTTGCAACCTTGAAGCGGGAAACCCTGGTGCGGACGGAGAGACTCGAACTCTCACACCTTGCGGCGCTGGAACCTAAATCCAGTGTGTCTACCAATTCCACCACATCCGCGGGCGGGTTTCGCTCAGGGCGCGGGGCGCGCACCCCCTTGCAGGTTCTCGATGTTCTGTTGCAGGCGACTCAGTGTCTGGTTGACCTGCAGGCGGTAGGCATCGATGGATTCGACGGCTTCCTCGAGGTTGACCATGCGATCCTGCAGGCCCACCAGGGTACTGTCGCCGTTGTTCAGACTGGCGCGGATATTGGCCATGTCCTGTGCCACGTTCTGCACACTGCGCAGCGTGGCGTTGATGCTGGTAAGGCTGGCATTGATCTGCTCCAGGTCTGCCTTGACGCTGTTCACTTCGCCCAGAGTGGCCTGATTCTGCTCGGTGTTGTTGGCGATCATCTGCGCCAGGGTCTCGGTGGTCTCGGTGTGGCCCTTGCTGGCATCTTCCACCACCGCCACGCGACCGGTCAGCTCGTTCACCGTGTTGTTGGTGGCATTGCGGGCGGCCCACAACTTGTCGATCTCGGAGAAGTTGAAGTCCAGACGTTCAATCACATTGGCCGTGGTTTCCTCGGCGGAATCTCCCACCAGCGCCAGGCGACTCTCGAGGTCTTCAATGCGGCGATTGGTCTGCTCCAGGGTGCGCAGATTCTCGGCATAGGCCTGATAGCCCAGCCAGGCGCCACCACCGATGGACGCAGTCAACAGAAACAGCATGATGCGCACCGGCCAGGTGCTCACCTTGATGATTTCACCGTAACTCGGCGTGGACTGGATGTCGGAGCCTTTGCGGGCGGACTGGCGCTCCACCACGTCTTCACGTGATAGCACCAGCGAGGGAATGTCTTTGAAATCGTCGTTGTCTTTCATGGCGGCATTATCCTGCAAGTGGCTTTGACGGGTCTACCGGAACCTTGACCCAGAGGGCACTTTCCTTGAATTGGGCAGCACACTGAATTAAGCTCGCCGACTCTTTCCCAGACACGATCCAGCGCTGCGAACTGCGGCAAATCTTAGCCGTGGATGCTGGAAAAGCAAGATTTTTCAATGCATAAACCAACCGAGGTCACCATGAAACTTGAACTGCCCGCACTTCCCTATGCGACCAATGCGCTTGAGCCCCACATGTCTGCGCAGACCTTCAGCTTTCACCACGCCAAGCATCACAACGCCTATGTCGTGAAGGGCAATGAACTGCTGGAAGGCTCCGGCATTGTCGCCAATACCCTCGAAGAGCTGGTCAAGGCAGCGGCCAAGGTGGGCGGCGCCCTCTTCAACAACGTCGGCCAGTGCTACAACCACGAGTTCTTCTGGAAGAGCATGAAGCCGAACGGCGGTGGCGCTCCCACCGGCGCCATTGCCGCGAAGATCGATGCCGACTTCGGCAGCTACGACAACTTCAAGAAGGAATTCGTGGCCGGCGGCGTGGGCCAGTTCGGCAGCGGCTGGGTCTGGCTGGTGCTGGATGGCGGCAAGCTGAAGATTGCCAAGTCAGCGAATGCCGAGACGCCGCTGACCAGCGGCGCCACCCCGATCATCGTCTGCGATGTGTGGGAACACGCCTATTACCTGGACTTCCAGAATCGTCGCCCCGACTTCCTGGCCTGCTTCGTCGACAATCTGCTGAACTGGGATTTCGCGAACGCCAACCTCGCCAAGGCCTGATACACCGGGGAAACCGAGGGGAAAACCGGGGTCAGAGACGCTTTATTCTTGTAGCGATTTGGTAAAGCCAAGAACGCTTGATGAATAAAGCGTCTCTGACCCCGGTTTTCACACCAGCCCCCGCCACGATCGCCGTGAAGAAGTAGACGATGAACGCCCCACCATACAAGCGACCGAACAGCCAGACCCCCAGATCGGTCACCGCCAGCACATGCTCCAGCAGCATGCCGACGAGCAGGCCAGCCCAGGTGAAGGCTTCGAAGCGGGCGATGAGGATGAAGAAGTGCGGAAGGGTCACGAGGGGGAAACTCCTTGAATGAGTCAGGCTGCCGCCCAGTTCTGGAGCTGCAGTCCTTCGACGCGCTGAAATTCGCGCTCGTTGTTGGTGACCAGTACGCATGCCAGTGACAAGGCATGGCTGGCAATCCAGAGATCATTGGCACCAATTGGCGTGCCGGCATCCCGCAATTGGGTGGACACGCGAGCATAGTGTGTGCACAGGCGGTCATCCACCTGATAATCCACTGGCACCACCTGGATCAGTGCTGCCAGCTGCAACAGCACGCGGTCGCGACTGGCACTGCGCTGCGCGCCTTTGAGAAGCTCGGCATACGTCACGTACGACATGCATACCGTGTCTTCCGCGGCAAGTCGATTCATGTGGATTGCCACTTCCGCGGGGCGGTTCTTGATCAGGTAGATCAGGATATTGGTGTCGAGCATGTATCTCACAGCGGTTCCCGTTCCTGCTGCGCGGGCTGAAGCGCTCGCTGCTCCTCGACTGCCTGTGCGAAAGAAGGCTCGAATGCCTCAAGGGCTGCGAGCAAGGCATCCCCGCGATTCTCCATCGGTGGCAACGGACGCAGCACCAGTTCCCCGGCAGCGTTGCGACTTATCTGTACCTGCTTGCAGTCTAGTCGGAACTCCAGAGGTATGCGGACCGCCTGACTGTTGCCATTCATGAAAACCCGGGTAGCCATGCCCGCGGTGCCATCGGCCTGTGAGGATGCCGTCATGGGAGACTCCCTTGTGTGTACATTCAGTGTGTATGGTAGTGCCCGGCAGCACCCAAGGCAAAGCGCTTTCGCAATTTCCAGCAGTCGGGCTACCATCGGGTCAGTACACCCCTCGCCTTCCGCTCGGCGGCAGGACGGGTCAGGTGCGTACCGGAGCCCACATGGACAAGTTGGACCGCATGCAACAGCTGCATCAGCTGTTCACCTCCACCAGAGTCTTCCCCACGCCTCCACCGCCCGAGATGGACGACACCACGCTGGTCGTCACCGTCTTGTAACCCGGCTTGCTGGCGGTCACCACGAAGCCCGGGCGGCGCTTCACTTCCAGCGCACACGGCGTCTGGCAGGCCAGGCCGTTGGACAGGCGGATGTCGACACCCGTGGGTTCAGAGGTGATGGTGAAGGCCTGGGTGGTGCCACGCGTGATGGTGGCGCAATTGCTGAGGGAAAGGCCGAGGGTCAGAAGGGCAATGGCAGTTTTCATCAAAGGTCTCCGTGAGAGTGGACGTAGTCAGTGACGCCACTCTTTCACGGCTACCCGGACAAAGGCCGTGCTGGCCTTGCATACAGTGCTCAAGCGGGATCGAGCCCCCTACTCCAGACTCTCCCTCGCCTCCAGCCGCTTCTCCCAGTATTCGGCATCCTTGATGCCGAGTGTGTGCGGGTTGAACACCGGGTCCACCCCCAGCGCCTTTTGCGCTTCGTAGTCGGTCAAGCACTGCAGGGCAGGCTTCTGCAGCAGCAGGATGGCGGCGATGTTGAGCCAGGCCATCAGCCCCACGCCGATGTCGCCCAGACCCCAGGCCAGCTCGGCCGTGCGCAGGGTGCCGTAGACCACGGCGCCGATCACCGCGAATTTCAGCACCACGCTCAGCCAGGGGCGAGCCACATAGCGGTTGATATAGCTGACGTTGGTCTCGGCGATGTAGTAATAGGCCAGCACCGTGGTGAAGGCGAAGAAGAACAAGGCCAGCGCCACGAAGATGTTGCCGAAGCCCGGCATCAGCGTCTCCATGGCCTGCTGCACATAGCCGGCGCCCGCGCCCACGCCGGCAATGCCCGTGTAGATCGCCGTGCCATCGGGCCCTTCCACGTTGTAGTGGCCCAGAATCAGCAGCATGAAGCCGGTGGCCGAGCAGATGAACAGCGTGTCCACATAGACGGAGAAGGCCTGCACCAGCCCCTGCTTGGCGGGATGGCTCACCGACGCGGCCGAGGACGCGTGGGGTGCCGTGCCCTGCCCGGCCTCGTTGGAATACACACCACGCCGCACGCCCCACATGATGGCCAGCCCCAGCAGGGCGCCGAAGGCTGAGTCGAAACCCAGCGCACTGCTGAAGATCAGCCACAGCATGGCGGGCACCTGGCTGATGTTGAGCAGGACGATGATCAGGGCCACACCGATATAGGCGATTGCCATGAAGGGCACAGCGGCCGAGGCGAAGCGCGCGATGCGCTTGAGTCCGCCAAAGATGATGAAGCCCACCAGCAGGGCCAGCGCCACGGCGGTGATGCGGGTGTCGATGCCGAAGGCGGTCTGCAGGCTGCCGGCAATGGCATTGGCCTGCACGCCGGGCAGCAGCAGTCCGCAGGAAATGATGGTCACGAAGGCGAACACCCAGGCATAGCGCTTCATGCCCAGGCCCTTTTCGATGTAGAAGGCCGGCCCGCCGCGGTACTCGCCGTGGATCTTTTCCTTGTAGACCTGGCCGAGCGTGGATTCGACAAAGGCGGAACTGGCCCCGAGGAAGGCCACTACCCACATCCAGAACAAGGCCCCCGGCCCGCCGAAGGTGATGGCGGTGGCGACGCCAGCGATATTGCCGGTGCCCACGCGGCCGGCCAGGGTCATGCTCAGTGCTTGAAAGGGGGAGATGCCGGTTTCCGATACCTTGCCCTGAAAGATCAGGCGGATCATCTCGCGGAAGTGGCGCAGTTGCAGGAAGCGGGTGCGCACGGAGAAGTACAGTCCCGCCCCCAGACACAGAAACACCAGGGCCGGGCTCCACACCACGGCATTCACAGCACTTACGAATTCATTCATGGGACACATCCAGGCCAGGTCGCAAAGCCCGGAGAGTACCACAAGATGCGGGGGCAGCCAGCCAGCAGTCCCTAGTCCGCGCCTTCCAGCCGGAACAGCAACTGCTGGGCGTCCACCAGCAGGAAGCGCACATGGCGATAGGCCACGGCACCGTTGATGCGCAGCTCCGGCAGGGTCAGACGGCCCGTGGCGCTGTCGAAGCTGCCCATGTTGGCCACGCTCTGCTCCAGCGTGAACACCGAGGCGGCGTCCAGCTGGATCTCGATGGCCGGAGTCTCGCGCACCAGACGGAAAGCCCCCTGGATCAAGCCCAGCTCGCCGGCATTGATGCGCGCATGCAGGGTTGCCGTGGCCCCATCGAACACCACCGGGTAACCACTGGTGGTGCCGAGCACCCGCATGTTCAGGCTGACCAGGTGGCGGTTGAGCAGCGCACCACCGGTGTAGTTGATCAGCGGAAAGGGGTCGTAGCCAGCCAGCACGGTGACCGGCGGCAGCGCGCCGATCTTGTCCACGATCTGCATGCCTTTGCCCATGACGCGGCCGAACACGGCGTAACCGCCTTCAGTGGTGTTCAGGACGGGATTGTCCTGGAGATTGATGAACCACTGACTGGTGGCACTGTTCGGATCACCGGCCCGCTTGGCCATGGCCAGCGTGCCGCGGCGATTGGGAGCGGCGGACGTGAACTCGTTGAGGATGGGCGGTGTCGTGGCCAGGGGATAAAACGTTTGCTGTGCCTCATTGAAGCTCAGCCAGCCGCCCTGGATCACGAAGCCCGGCACCAGTCGATGCACCACGGTGCCGTTGTAGGCGCCCTGGTTCAGGTAGGCCAGGAAGTTGGCGACCGTGACGGGCGCCGTGTCGTCCAGCAGTTCGATGTCGAAGTCGCCCAGTGCGGTGCTGACCCGAACGACGGTGCCGGCCAGCGCGCCAGGCGAGGACAGCAAGACGAGACAGAGCAGAACGCGCAGAGCAGTAAGAGTGAGTCCAGGCATTGGCAGGTGTTCCCGAGAGTTTTGTCGAGCGCGCATTCTGCTGTTTTCGCCAGGCAAAGGAAACCGGGCGAGGGGCGAGTCCGCACAGTGCTATTCTGCAGGCTCGGAATTTGCCCGGTAGCCTTGTCATGACGTTCAGTGCTCTCGAACTGCTTCAGTTGCTGCTTTGTTTGCAGTCCATGCTGCTGGCCCTGCTGCTGCTTGCACACCGCTCTGTCTGGCCTCTCGCGGCCTTCATGGCCTCCCTGGCCTTGCACATGGGCTGGAATATTGCGACGGATCGCATCCCCGGTCTGTTCGATATTCGACCCGGTCTGGCGTTGCTCTACGGCCCGTTGCTGCTGGCACTGACGCAGCGACTGGCCTGGCGCGACGGCTCCGCGTGGAGCTGGCCAGGACTTGTCCCCGCGTGCCTGGCGCCAGCCCTTGTCCCGCTGCTGCCGGGCCTTGCGCAGCTGCTGTGGCCGATTGTCGCCCTCTGGACAGGGGCACATCTGCTGCTCGCGTTTCACACGATTGCCCGCTATGAACGCATCCTGCGGGCGACGCACTCGGCGTACGAGCATCAAAGCCTGCGCTGGCTGCGCGACTGTCTGGCAGGCCTGACCACCGTTGCCATCAGCGATGCCTCGCGGCTGGTCCTGCAGCCGCATTTTCCGGGACTGGACAGCTGGCTGGCAGGCACGACCTATCTGCTGGCCTTGCTCGTCGTGCTCTACCTTGTCTGGCGTGGCTGGCAGCAGCATATGCGCTTCGGCGGGCTGGCACTGGACGAACAGACGCTGGTGGAAGGCGGCGACGCCGCGCAGCAGA
>JBEDFR010000124.1:0-24391 GCA_041175045.1 Pseudomonadota bacterium
GATTCTTCCAGTTCGAGATCGTGCTTTGCAGGAATCTGAGCTGTTCGTCACTCAATTGCGCATCCTTGTGCAGCAGGCTCTTGAGCAATGACTGGCTGTCCTGGCTGTCGAAGATGGAAAACCCCGACTTGAAGCCGAGCTTCGCGTGTTCCCGGCGGATGATGGTCAGACCCAGATGGTGGAAGGTCGAGATCGTGAGCCCGCGGATATTGCTGGCGCCGTCGCGTTCACGGGCCAGCTTGCCGACCCGTTCCTTCATTTCGCGGGCGGCCTTGTTGGTGAAGGTGACTGCCGCGATGCGGTGCGCGGGATAGCCGCATTCGTTGATCAGGTAACTGATCTTCTGGGTGATCACACTGGTCTTGCCGCTGCCTGCGCCGGCGAGCACAAGCAGGGGCGAGCTGATGTATTTCACAGCTTCCAGCTGACGGGGATTGAGCTTGTTCACAGGGAATGGCGGCGAGTGATGTTGGCAATGGATTGGCGGTGCTCGTCATTATATACGCGGACATCGATTCTGCCTTGAAGAGAATGGCGCAGCGCGCAGCGGCTTGCAACGCACCGCCTTGTCAGAACCTCGATCCTGCTCTAGAACTTGAAGCAGCGCTCTGCGCGCTCTCGCCCCCCCACGACACCGTCCATGGAAGGTCGCATGTCACTGGCCATCGTTCATACCCGCGCCAATATCGGCATCGATGCGCCGCTGGTGACTGTCGAGACCCATCTTTCCAACGGTTTGCCCTCGCTCGCGATTGTCGGCCTGCCAGAGGCTGCCGTGCGCGAAAGCAAGGAACGCGTGCGCAGTGCCATCCTCAACGCTGGTCTGGAATTTCCCACCCGGCGCATGACCATCAACCTGGCGCCGGCCGATCTGCCCAAGAGTGGCGGACGCTACGACCTGGCGATAGCTCTCAGTATTCTGGCAGCCTCGGGACAGATCCCGCTGCAGGGTCTCGCCGCTTACGAAGTGCTGGGCGAGCTGGCGCTCGATGGCGCTCTGAGGCCAGTGCACGGCGTGCTGCCGGCGGTGCTGGCAGCGCGGGATCAGGGCCGCACGCTGCTGCTGCCAGTGGTCAACCGGGCGGAGGCGGCCCTGGTGCGCGGCGTTCAGGCGCTGGCCGCCGAGCATCTGCTGCAAGTCTGCTCGCAGCTGCGCAGCGGCACGGGCATGCAGCGAGTGGAATTCGTGGAGCCACCCGCACTGGCCGCCGGGCCGAGCGCCAGCATTCGCCTCGCCGATATCAAGGGCCAGCAGGCGGCCAAGCGTGCCTTGCAGGTGGCCGCGGCCGGCGCGCACAACATTCTGTTCATTGGCCCGCCCGGCACGGGCAAGACAATGTTGGCGAACAGCCTGCTCTCCCTGCTGCCCCCGCTGGATGAAGCCGAGGCGCTGGAAGCGGCCGCCATCCAGTCCATCGCGCGGCAGCCCATTGATGCCGCGCGCTGGCTGCAACCCGCGTTTCGCGCCCCGCATCACACCGCTACCAGCATTGCCCTGGTGGGCGGCGGAGCCCAGGCCAGTCCGGGCGAGATCACCCTGGCGCACCGCGGCGTGCTGTTTCTGGACGAGCTGCCGGAATTCAATCGCAGCGTGCTGGAGGTGCTGCGCGAGCCCCTGGAATCGGGGCGCATCACCATCAGTCGCGCGAACTATCGGCTGCAGCTACCCGCCAATTTCCAGCTGGTAGCCGCCATGAATCCCTGCAAGTGCGGCTTTCATGGGGATCCGGACGGTCGCTGCCGCTGCACTCCCGAAAGCGTGAAGCGCTATCTGGAAAAGATCTCCGGCCCCTTGCTGGACCGCATCGATCTGATTGTCGAAGTGCCGCGACTGGCGCCGCATGAACTGCGCGCCGTGCGGGAGTCCGCAGCAACCAATGATGCCGTTTACATCGAACAAAACCTGGTCCGTATCCGCGCGTGCCGGCAGCTGCAAAGGCAGCGCTGCGGCAAACTCAACAGCGACATGAGCGCCCATGAGATCGACTCTTGCTGCGTGCTGGACGACAAGAGTGAGCAGTTTCTGGAATTTGCTGTCCAGAAATTGCAGCTCTCGGCACGCGCGCATCATCGTCTCTTGAAGATTGCACGCACCATCGCGGACCTCGCGGGGAGGGAGTCAATAGTGCAGCAGGACCTGGCGGAGGCGATTGCCTATCGGCGGGTGGAGAGATTCTTCAGGGAGTGAGAGGCGAGTGCGATCGGCCATGCCGGTCGCCTTGAGCCACACCGAGCCTGGATCTGACAGGTGTTACGCCTTGCCCTGTTCCTTCACCAGGGCTTCCAGTCGTGTCATTTCCTGCTCCAGATGGGCCAGTCGCTCCTCGGCGCGCGCCAGGGCAGCCGACTGCGCCGCGAACTCTTCGCGGGTCAGCAGGTCCAGTGAGGCAAACGCCTTCTGCAGCATGGCTGCCATGGCCTTGCGGGCTTCTTCTCCAGCGGCTTCTGCCTGAGGCAGCAAGCGGGTGAGCTGCTGGGTCAAGTCTTCGAAGAACTGCTTGTTGATCATGGGTAAGTCGTCCACTGTCTTTTTCGAGGATGAGGGCGGCGATTGTAGCCCAATGCCCGCGGACGGTGCACGAGCGTCTCGGGCCCCTGAGTGTTCGTGAGCCAAAACGGTGCAGCAGGCGGCCAGATCCGCCTCGCAGCGCCTCGAGAAGCCGGCGGGGAGCCCCGTCACGCCTCTCTTCATATTCAAAAACGCCTTAAATTTCAATTAATTGAATTGCTCTTGTCGCGATAGTTCGAAAACTGGGCACGCATTGTGCTTAAAGCTTGGTGAACCTCGTTGCGAGCGTCCACGAGAAAGCCAATACGCCGCTTCGTTGCTGCTGGCCTGAAAGGTCAAAAACTTTACTACTACGTCAAGGAGCTATTCCCAATGAAGAAACTTACCCAAGCATTGCTGGCCGCCGGATTGCTGTCTGCAGCAGTGACTGCCAGCGCGCAGGAAGCATCCATCGCTGGCAACGTGGCGCTGAAGACCGACTACATCTATCGCGGTATCTCCCAGACCAGCGGTGGCTCCGCCATCCAGGGCGGCTTCGATTACGTCGCGGAGTCTGGCTTCTACGTGGGCACCTGGGCCTCCAGCATCACGTTTGATGACAGCATCGAGCTCGACTACTACGGCGGTATCCGTGGCAGCTTCACTGACGCAGTGGGCTACGACTTCGGTGCGCTTTACTACGACTATCCGGGCAACAGCAATGACGACTTCCTGGAAGTCTATGGCAAATTCACTTACTCAGGCTTCCTGGCCACCATCAACTACTCCGACGATTTCTTCGCCGGCGTGGGCAAGGCCATGTATTACACGCTCGACTACGGCCTGCCGCTCGGCAATGACATCACTCTGGGCCTGCACTACGGCCTGCAGACATTTGATCAAGACGTCTTCGGCGATGAAGACGCCTACTCCGATTACAACGTGTCGCTGACCATGCCATTCGCGGGTGTGAACCTGTCGCTGATGTACAACGATACCTCGCTGAGCGAAGGCGACTGCGGTGGGTCCTCGGACTGCAGCAGCGTTGTCGTCTTCGGCATTGCCAAGGCGTTCTGAGGTATGCGGATCATGATCGCCAGCGGCGAACGTGATCTGAGAGCAAACCCCGCAAAAGGCCCGCAAGCACCGCGCTTGAGGGCCTTTTTTCTTGCCGGTGCCACAGGGACTCGCTACGGGTTTCTCGGCCTCTGCACGAGCATGGTGCGCTGCATTCTGGAATGCTCCATATCAGTGCATTTTTGCAGCGAGGCGTACAGATATCCCAACAACAACGCGCATGGAATTACGTACCACACTGTAAATAAAAGATTTTCTCTTTGTGGCACGCCCCGTGCATCAGGTTGATTCAGGTGTATCTGCACTGAATCGGCGGAGCAGATATTAAGAAGGTAAGGAGCAAACACATGAAGCTAGTTACGGCAATCATCAAGCCTTTCAAATTGGACGATGCCCGCGAAGCGCTGTCAGAAATCGGCGTGCAGGGTATCACCGTGACCGAGGTGAAAGGTTTTGGCAGACAGAAGGGACACACGGAACTTTATCGCGGTGCAGAGTATGTCGTGGACTTCCTGCCCAAGGTGAAGATCGAAGTGGCAATCGGCGACGACCTGCTTGATCAGACGCTGGAAGCCATCACCAAGGCGGCCAATACCGGAAAGATCGGCGACGGCAAGATATTCGTCACCGACCTGCTCCAGGTCATCCGCATCAGAACTGGCGAGACCGGCGAAGAAGCTGTGTAAGGCACTCACTACTCAAATCAATCAGGCGTCAAGAACTCGTTTCGGGTTCGGAGGTATCAAGGTGGAAGACCAGATTTATCAACTGCAGTACGCAATCGACACATTCTATTACCTGGTGTGTGGCGCATTGGTGATGTGGATGGCCGCAGGTTTCGCGATGCTGGAATCGGGCCTCGTGCGTGCCAAGAACACCACAGAGATCCTGACCAAGAACATCGCCCTGTTCGCCGTGGCCTGCATCATGTACATGGTGTGCGGTTACGCGATCATGTACGGCGGCACCCTGTTCCTGAGCGGAATCGACGGGGGCGAGACGCTGGTGGCCGATGCCCTGGCCTCCAAGGCAGAGGAAGGCTTTGAGGGCGGTGCTGTCTACTCGGGCGCGTCCGACTTCTTCTTTCAGGTGGTGTTCGTGGCCACCTGCATGTCCATCGTGTCTGGCGCGGTGGCCGAGCGCATGAAGCTGCTGGCCTTCCTGGCCTTCGCTGTGGTCATGACGGGCGTGATCTACCCGATGGAAGGCTCCTGGACCTGGGGTGGCAATGCCGTGTTCGGCCTGTACACACTGGGCGACCTCGGCTTCTCCGACTTCGCCGGTTCAGGCATCGTGCACCTGGCAGGTGCTGCTGCCGCGCTGGCAGGCGTTCTTCTGCTGGGTCCGCGCAAGGGCAAGTACGGGGCTGATGGCAGTGTGAAGGCCATCCCTGGCTGCAACCTGCCCATGGCGACACTGGGAACCTTCATCCTCTGGATGGGCTGGTTCGGATTCAACGGCGGTTCCGTGCTGAAACTGGCCGACGTGTCCAATGCCAATGCAGTTGCCATGGTGTTCCTGAACACCAACGCTGCCGCGGCCGGTGGTCTGGTTGCTGCCCTGTTCGTGGCCCGTGCCTTGTTCGGCAAGTTCGACCTGACCATGGCGCTGAACGGTGCCCTGGCGGGTCTGGTGGCGATCACTGCCGAGCCGTCCACGCCGACTGCGCTGGAAGCAACCCTGTTCGGGGCCGTCGGCGGGGTGCTGGTAGTGTTCAGCATCGTGTTCATGGACAAGCTGAAGATCGACGACCCGGTTGGTGCCATCTCCGTTCACGGTAGCTGCGGCCTGCTCGGTCTGCTGCTGGTGCCGATCACCAATGACGGCGTCAGCTTCTCCGGCCAGATCATCGGCGCCCTGACCATCTTCGTCTGGGTGTTCGTGACCAGCCTGATCATGTGGTCGATCCTCAAGGCCGTCCTCGGCATCCGCGTAAGCGAAGAGGAAGAAGCCACTGGCTGCGACGTGTCCGAGTGTGGCCTGGAAGCCTATCCGGAGTTCACCAAGTAAACCCCGCTGTGAAGGTATCCCTCCATTGAAAGCGCCCTTCGGGGCGCTTTTTTTTGGGGGGGTATTCCATGACAGGAGAGGCATCAGGCGTCGGGCTGGCGCAAATCGCCCCATAGATACTGAGCCAGGGCTATGGCGACCACGGGGGCAGTCTCGGTGCGCAGAACGCGCGGGCCCAGGCGACAGGTCTGGAAGCCTGCGGCCACGGCGGCCTCGACTTCATGTTCTGCCAGGCCGCCCTCGGGGCCGATCATAAACGTCACCTCGGCGGGAGGAACTGCCGCCTGCAGACCGGCCGCACCGCGATGGTCCAGCACGAAGCAGGCCCCGGCATGCGTCCGGGCCAGCCAGTCCTGCAGGGTTGCGGGCTGCTCGACTGCGGGCACGCTGCAGCGACCGGACTGCTCGCTGGCGCTGATGGCGATGCGTTCCAGATGCCCCAGTCGATTGTCCACGCGATCCGCCTTCAGCTTCACTTCGCAGCGCTCCGTCAGCAGCGGCACGATGGAGGTGACGCCCGCCTCCGTCGCCTTCTGCACCGCATAGTCCATGCGCTCCCCGCGCGAAAGGCCGAGCCCGAGATGGATGCGCAGCTGCGGGTCTGCCTGGCACTCGCGGCGCTGCGTCAGCGCCACGGTCACACTGCGCTTGTCGACCTGCAGAATGACGGCCAGGTGCTCGCCGTCGGTGCCATTGAAGAGTGCCACCTGCTCCCCGGGTCGCAGCCGCAGTACCTTGCCGAGGTAGTGCGCCAGCTCGTCCTGCAGCACCAGCGTGGCGCCGCTGTGCAGTGCCAGTGGGGTGTGAAGGCGGGACAGGCGCATCAGCGGGCGCTCAGACCGAGATTGTGCCAGATGGCACTGACCGGGCCGGCCTGGTTCATGGTGTAGAAGTGCAGGCCGGGGGCGCCGCCGTCGAGCAGGGCGTCACACAGCTGCGACACCACCTCGATGCCGAAGTCGCGGATGCTGTCGGCGTCATCGCCATAGGCCTGCAGGCGCTGGCGGATCCAGCGGGGAATCTCGGCGCCGCAGTTGCTGCTGAAACGTGCCAGGTTGGCGTAATGGGTGATGGGCATGATGCCGGGCACGATGGGAATCGTGATGCCCATGTCCTGGCAGCGTTCGACGTAATAGAAATACGCATCAGGGTTGTAGAAATACTGCGTGATGGCGCCGTTGGCCCCAGCGTCCACCTTCTTCTTGAAGAAGCGCAGATCGCTGTCGTAGCTTTCCGACTTCGGATGAATCTCCGGGTAGCAGGCCACTTCGATGTGGAAGTGATCGCCTGTGTGGCGCCGCACGAACTCCACCAGTTCATTGGCGTAGTAATAGCTGCTGGTGGCGCCGGTGCCCGAGGGGATGTCGCCGCGCAGGGCCACCAGTCGGGCGATGCCCATGCCCTTGTAATCATTCAGCAGCGCCAGGATGTCCGCCTCGCTGGAGCCCCCGAAGGAGAGATGGGGGGCGACGCTGGAGCCGGCCTTGTGGATGGCTTCGACGATATGACGCGTGCCCTCGCGAGTGGAACCGCCGGCGCCATAGGTCACAGAAAAGAAATCCGGCTGCAGTGCCGCGAGCTGGCGATGCACCTCGCGCAGTTTCTCTTCTCCCTGCGGCGTTTTGGTGGGGAAGAACTCGAAGCTGAAGCGCGGCTGGTCGACCATCGGCTCTGGAATGTGTGTCATGGCTGGGATCTCTGGTTCCGGGTTGTTCGCGGGCAGGTCCCGCTCCTACGGGTGAATCGGGTTCGCGGGCAGGGCCAGCTCCCACAGGGCTGGTTGCCTGCTGCAGGAGAGGGCCCTGCCCGCGAACAGGATCGCTCTTCAATACTTGTAGCTGTCAGGCTTGAACGGGCCTTCCACATTGCAGTGGATGTACCTGGCCTGATCCGGACGCAGCTTCGTCAGTACGCCGCCGAAGCCGCCCACCATCAGCGCCGCCACTTGCTCGTCGAGGTGCTTGGGCAGCACTTCCACCGTGATGTTGTCCTTCTTGCGGTCCGGGGACAGCGCGGCGAAGTTCTTCTCGTACAGGTAGATCTGCGCGATCACCTGATTCGCGAACGAGCCGTCCATGATGCGCGAGGGGTGGCCGGTGGCGTTGCCCAGGTTGATCAGGCGGCCTTCGGAGAGCAGCAGCAGGTAATTGCCCCTGTCCTTCTCGGCATCGCCGCGATAGACCTTGTGCACCTGGGGCTTGATCTCTTCCCAGGTCCAGGTCTTGCGCATGAAGGCCGTGTCGATCTCGTTGTCGAAGTGACCGATGTTGCAGATGATGGCGCCGTTCTTGACACTCTGCAGCATGGCCTTGTCACACACGTCGATATTGCCGGTGGCGGTGACGATCAGGTCGAGCTTGCTCAGCAGCGCGCGGTCGATGTCCTCGATGCGGCCGGTGTTGTTGCCATCGATATAGGGCGACACCACTTCATAGCCGTCCATGCAGGCCTGCATGGCGCAGATCGGATCGATCTCGGCGATCTTCACGATCATGCCTTCCTGACGCAGGCTCTGGGCCGAGCCCTTGCCCACGTCGCCATAGCCCACCACCAGCGCCTGCTTGCCGGACAACAGCATGTCGGTGCCGCGCTTGATGCCATCGTTCAGGCTGTGGCGGCAGCCGTACTTGTTGTCGTTCTTGCTCTTGGTGACCGAATCGTTGACATTGATCGCGGGCACCTTCAGGCGGCCTTCCTCCATCATCTCCAGCAGACGGTGCACGCCCGTGGTGGTCTCTTCGGTGATGCCGTTGATTCTGTCCAGCATCTGCGGGTACTTGTTGTGCACCATGCCGGTGAGATCGCCGCCATCGTCCAGAATCATGTTGGCATCCCAGGGCTTGCCGTCTTTCAGGATCGTCTGTTCCACACACCAGTCGCCCTCTTCCACGGTCTGGCCTTTCCAGGCGTAGACCGCGATGCCCTTGGAGGCGATGTAGGCGGCGGCGTGATCCTGCGTGGAAAAGATGTTGCAGGAGGACCAGCGCACTTCGGCGCCCAGTTCCACCAGGGTTTCGATCAGCACGGCCGTCTGGATGGTCATGTGAATGCAGCCCAGAATCTTCGCGCCGGCCAGCGGCTGGCTGGCCTTGTAGCGCGCGCGCAATGTCATGAGTGCGGGCATTTCCGCCTCGGCCAGAATGACTTCCCTGCGTCCGAACTCGGCCAGAGAGATGTCGGCCACCTTGTAATCGTGCTTGCTCATATGTGAATCCTGTCGTTGGTGATGAAAGTGCTGTCAATGAATGAAACGGGCAATCAGAGGCCTGCGGCGGCGCGCAGGGCGGCGGCCTTGTCGGTTTTCTCCCAGGTGAAGTTCTCTTGCTCACGGCCGAAGTGGCCGTAGGCCGCTGTTGGCAGATAGATCGGGCGCAGCAGGTCCAGCATGCGGATCAGGCCCTTGGGACGCAGCTCGAAGAACTCGCGTACCAGGGTGACGATGCGTTCTTCGGAAATCTTTCCAGTGCCGAAGGTCTCGACGCTGATGGATGTCGGCTCGGCCACGCCGATGGCGTAAGACACCTGGATCTCGCAGCGATCCGCGATGCCGGCGGCCACGATGTTCTTCGCCACATAACGCGCAACATACGCTGCGGAGCGATCCACCTTGGACGGGTCCTTGCCGGAGAAGGCGCCGCCACCGTGACGCGCCATGCCGCCGTAGGAGTCCACGATGATCTTGCGACCGGTCAGTCCACAATCACCGAAGGGACCGCCGATGACGAAGCGTCCGGTCGGGTTGATGAAGTACTTGGTGTGCTTGTCCAGCCACTGCGCTGGCAGCACGTGCTTGATGATCTCTTCCATCACGGCTTCCTGCAGCGGGCCCTGGGCGATGTCCGGGCTGTGCTGGGTGGAGAGCACTACGGCGTCCACGGCTACCGGTTTGCCGTTTTCGTAACGGAAGGTGATCTGGCTCTTGGCGTCCGGACGCAGCCAGGGCAGTGTACCGTTCTTGCGCACTTCGGCCTGGCGCTGCACGAGGCGGTGGGAATAGGTAATCGGCGCGGGCATCAGCACCTCGGTCTCGTTGCTGGCATAGCCGAACATCAGGCCCTGGTCACCGGCGCCCTGCTCGTGGTCGGGGGTGTCATCCACGCCCTGGGAGATGTCGGGCGACTGCTTGCCGATGGCATTGAGCACGGCGCAGGAATTACCGTCGAAGCCTTTGTCGGAGTGGTCGTAGCCGATGTCGCAGACGATCTTGCGCACCAGCGCCTCGATGTCCACCCACGCGGAGGTGGTGACTTCGCCCGCCACCACGACCATGCCGGTCTTGATCAGTGTCTCGCAGGCCACGCGGGCTTTCGGGTCCTGTTGCAGAATCGCATCCAGCACGCCGTCGGAGATCTGGTCTGCCATCTTGTCCGGATGTCCTTCGGAGACGGATTCAGAAGTGAAGAGAGAGGTGGCCATAGTGTTTTCCTTTTCTTTTCATGAGTGATTGTGAAGGGATGTCCTGATTGAAGCGGTGGTGCGGATGGTGGGTTTCTGGAACACGCCCATCTGAATCTGGAATCCATTGCGCAGGCCCAGGTAGACGCTCGGCCCCACCTGCAGAGAGGCCTGCAGGGCCCAGGCCGTGAGGTCGTCCGGGTCGAAGCCCAGCCACAGATCGCCACAGGATTCGCGCACCCAGTCCTGGTCATGGCGGCACAGATCGACAATCAGCAGCATGCCGCCCTCGTTGAGCAGGGCACTGGCGTGCTGAAAGGCTTCGTGGGGCGAAGGCAGATGGTGCAGCACCATGTCGAACAGCATCAGATCGCAGCGCACGTCGAGTTCCAGCGCCTTGTGCGTGTCACCCAGGATGAAATGCACATTGTCCAGGCCCTCGGCGGCCACGCTGCTGCGTGCGCGACTCAGCATCTCTGCCGCGTTGTCCAGCGCCAGCACGTCCTTGAACTGACTGGCCAGCAGGGTCAGCAGCTCGCCTTCGCCCGGTCCCACTTCCATCACCCGGTGCTCGGGTCGCAGATCCAGCTCGTGCAGCAGATCCAGCAGGTTGCTGGTGTACTGGGCATGCTCGGCCACCAGACCCTGCTTCTCGCGAAACTTGTCGGCGTGGCGGGTGAAGAACTGCAGCGACTGCTCCGAGCGCTCCTGCTGCACGCGATTGAGGCGTTCCAGCAATGCGGGGCGCAGCGGCACGCGGTCGATGGCCTCGAAGGCGCTCTTCTTGAAGGCGAGCAGCGGATCGTCCGCACTGAGCAGCGGCCGGCGGTAGAAAATGATGTTGCCTTCGCGCCGCGTGCTGGCCAGGCCGGCCGTGGCCAGGATCTTGAGGTGATGGCTGAGCGCGGACTGGCGGATGTCCAGGATGTGGCAGATCTCCAGCACCCCGAAGGAGCTGGTGCGCAGCAGGCGCAGGATCTCCAGCCGCAGACTGTCGGCCAGCGCCTTGCAGACCAGGGTGAGCTGATCGGCATCGTCGGCGGTGACGTTCTCGTGTGTCTGCAGTGCGGGAGAGCTCACATGGGTGTCCGGAATGGCGTGGGTGGCCACTATAACAAGGCTTTTGGGCTATATCAAAATTATTTGATATAGCTTTCGGTGAGTGGGAGCCTGCTTGCAGGCGAAGCTCTGCGGGCTCCTGCCCCATGCACTGCATGCCGGGGAAAATAACGGAGGCCCCGGGTGGCTTATTTCATGGAGGTGCGGGAAAATGGCCGGCCTCGAAATTCCGCCACAGATCAGGAGCCAGACCCGTATGTCCAGCCGTCTTCCTTCGCGCAGAGACTGTGCCAATGCCATCCGCGCCCTCAGCATGGACGCCGTGCAGAAAGCCAATTCCGGGCACCCCGGCGCTCCCATGGGCATGGCCGACATCGCGCAGGTACTGTGGCACGACTTCCTCAAGCACAACCCCGTGAACCCGGGCTGGGTCAACCGGGACCGCTTCGTGCTCTCCAACGGGCATGGCTCGATGCTGATCTACTCCCTGCTGCACCTGAGCGGCTACGACGTCAGCATCGACGACATCCGCAATTTCCGCCAGCTGCATTCCAAGACGCCGGGCCACCCCGAGTTCGGCTACACCCCGGGCGTGGAGACCACCACCGGCCCGCTGGGTCAGGGTCTGGCGAATGCCGTGGGCATGGCGATTGCCGAGAAGACTCTGGCGGCGCAGTTCAATCGGCCCGGTTTCGATGTCATCGATCACTACACCTATGTGTTCGCTGGTGACGGCTGCCTGATGGAAGGCGTGTCCCACGAAGTCTGCTCGCTGGCCGGCACTCTGGGCCTGGGCAAACTGATCGTGTTCTACGACGACAATGGCATCTCCATCGACGGCGAGGTGGAAGGCTGGTTCACCGACGACACCGCCAAGCGCTTCGAAGCCTACGGCTGGCAGGTGCTGGCGGCCGATGGTCATGATGCAGAGCAGGTCGCTGCGGCCATCCACGTGGCCCGGGCCGACACGGCGCGACCCACGCTGATCCGCTGCAAGACGGTGATCGGCTATGGGTCCCCCAACAAGCAGGGCACGCACAACGTGCACGGCGCCCCGCTGGGCGACGCCGAGATTGCCGCCACCCGCGCGGCCCTGGGCTGGCCGCATGCCGCTTTCGAGATTCCCGCCGCCATCCGCACTGCCTGGGACGCGCGTGACAGGGGCTTCACTGCCGAGTCCGCGTGGAAGGAACAACTGGTCCGTTATGAAGAAGAACATCCCGTGCTGGCCATGGAGCTGGTGCGTCGCCTGAAGCGACAGCTGCCAGGTCATTTCGCCGCTCACGCCGACGAGTACATCCGCGCCTGTCAGGACAAGGGCGAAACCATCGCCACGCGCAAGGCCTCGCAGAACTGTCTGGCAGCCTATGGCCAGCACCTGCCGGAGATGATCGGCGGCTCGGCCGACCTCGCCGGTTCCAACCTCACGCTGTGGTCGGGCACCCTGCCGATCACCGAGCGCGCCGACGGCAACTACATCAACTACGGTGTGCGCGAATTCGGCATGAGCGCCATCATGAACGGCATCGCCCTGCACGGCGGCTTCATTCCCTTCGGCGGCACTTTCCTGATCTTCATGGAATACGCGCGCAACGCCGTGCGCATGGCTGCGCTGATGAAGCAGCAGTGCATCTTCGTCTACACCCATGACTCCATCGGTCAGGGCGAAGACGGCCCCACGCACCAGCCGGTGGAGCAGATCGCCAACCTGCGCGTCACGCCGAACATGTCAGTGTGGCGCCCCTGCGACGCGGTGGAATCCGCCGTGGCCTGGAAGGCCGCCATAATGCGCAGCGAGGGCCCGACTTCGCTGGTGTTCTCGCGCCAGAATCTGCCGCACATGGCGCGCACGCCGGAGCAACTCGCAGCCATCGCGCGCGGGGCCTATGTGCTGAAGGACTGCGCTGGCACCCCTCAGTTGATCGTGATTGCCACCGGCTCTGAAGTCTCCATCGCCCTGGACGCCGTCACTGCGCTGCAGTCCCAGGGGCTGCGTGCGCGCCTGGTGTCCATGCCGTCCACCGATGTATTCGAGGCGCAGGACGCCGCCTACCGCGAGCAGGTGCTGCCGCAGGCGGTGCGTGCGCGCGTGGCGGTGGAAGCCGCCGCTGCAGACTACTGGTACAAGTACGTCGGCCTGGATGGCCGCGTGATCGGCATGCGCCGCTTCGGCGAATCTGCGCCGGGCCCGGTGTTGATGAAGGAATTCGGGTTCACCGTCGAGAACGTGGTCAGTACCGCCGCCGCTCTGTGTGGCAAGTGACGCCTTCTCCTGCATGAGAGTGCCATGTCCTACCGCATTGCCATAAACGGGTACGGTCGCATCGGTCGTTGTGTGCTGCGCGCGCTGCAGGAGTCGCGCGCGTATCCCGAGCTCGAGATCGTCGCCATCAACGATCTGACAGACACGCACTCGCTGGTCTATCTGACGAAATACGACAGCACGCACGGCCGCTTTCCCGGCCAGGTGGACGGGCGCGATGGCGTGCTGAGCATCGACGGGCGCGACATCGAGGTGCTCTCGCACGCCGACATCGCCCGCTTGCCCTGGGGCCGTCTGGGCGTGGATCTGGTGATGGACTGCACCGGGGCGTTCTCCGACCGCGCCACCGCGGCCCTGCATCTGGCGAGCGGCGCGCAACGCGTGCTGCTGTCTCATCCCGCGCAGAGCGATGTCGATGCCACCGTCATCTACGGCGTGAATCACAGCAGCCTGCGGCCAGAGCATCGCATCATTTCCAATGCCTCCTGCACCACCAATTGTGTCGTCCCTGTCATCCAGTGCCTCGATGCGGCCTTTGGCATCGAGAATGGCGTGATCACGACCATCCATTCCGCCATGAACGATCAGCCGGTCATCGACGCCTTCCACCACACAGACCTGCGCAAGACGCGCAGCGCGGTGCAGTCGATCATTCCGGTCAACACCGAGATCGACAAGGGCATCGGCCGCATTCTGCCGCACCTCGAAGGGTGCTTCGCTGCCCAGGCCATGCGTGTGCCGACCATCAATGTCTCGGCCATCGACCTCACCGTGACGCTGCGCAGCGATGTGGACATGGACACGGTGAATGCCGCCATTCGTGCCGGTGCGCGCGCCTCGCTGCCTTTCGTGCTCGACTGCACCGACGAGCCACTGGCGTCCTGTGATTTCAACCACGATCCGCGTTCGGCCATCGTCGACCTGAGTCAGACTCGCGTCAGTGGCAAGCGCCTGGTGAAGGTGCTGGCCTGGTTCGACAATGAATGGGCGTTTGCCAACCGTATGCTGGATGTGGCAGAGACTATCCGACAACTCGACAACAGGAGCACGTCGTCGTCATGACAATCTTGAGAATGCAGGATCTGGACCTGCGCGGCAAACGCGTGCTGATTCGCGAAGACCTGAACGTGGCAGTGAAGAATGGTGTCATTGCCAATGACACGCGCATCGTCGCCGCCGCGCCCGCCATCAAGGCTGCGCTGGACGCAGGCGCCCGCGTGATTGTCATGTCGCATCTGGGCCGCCCTGAAGAGGGCAAGCCCATCAGCGAACAGCCCGCCGCCTCGCTGGCGCCGGTGGCAGCGCGCCTGCAGCAGTTGCTGGGCGTACCCGTGGTGCTCTCGCAGCACTACTTCGACAACGCTGCCGAGGCCTCTCCTGCGCCCGGTGAAGTGGTGCTGCTGGAGAACGTGCGCATCAACGCGGGCGAGGAGGCCAATGCGGATGACCTGGCACGTCGCTATGCGGCGCTGTGCGATGTCTTCGTGATGGATGCCTTCGGCACCGCGCATCGTGCCCAGGCGAGCACCCATGGTGTCGCGAAGTTCGCACCCGTGGCGTGTGCCGGTCCGCTGCTGGGCAGCGAGCTGGATGCGCTGGAGCTGGCGCTGAAGAAGCCCGCCCGGCCCATGCTCGCCATCGTCGGCGGGGCCAAGGTGTCGAGCAAGCTGCAGGTGCTGGAGAGTCTGGCCGGCATCGTCGACCAGCTGATCGTCGGCGGTGGCATCGCCAATACCTTTCTGCTGGCGGCCGGTTACCCGGTGGGCAAGTCGCTGGTGGAAGTCGATCTGGTGGACACTGCGCGAGCACTCATGAGCAAGACGAACATTCCCCTGCCCGTCGACGTGGTAGTGGCGAAGAGTTTTGCAGCGGATGCCGAGGCCAGCATCAAGCCGGTGGCCGAGGTCGCTGCCGACGACATGATTCTGGACATCGGGCCGCAGACGGCCGCCGCATTCGCGCAGATTATCGCGGGCATGCAGACCATCATCTGGAACGGCCCGGTCGGCGTGTTCGAATTCGACAGCTTCGCCAAAGGCACCGAGGCCGTTGCCAGAGCGGTGGCAGCCAACCAGGGCTTCTCGATTGCCGGGGGCGGCGAGACCATCGCGGCCATCGACAAGTTCGAAGTCACTGCCGACATCTCCTACATCTCTACAGGCGGCGGTGCCTTCCTGGAGTTCGTGCAGGGCGAAACCCTGCCAGCAGTTCAGATACTGGAGGAAGTCGGCGCCCGTCACGCACATCACTCAACAGAACACACAACGAGGTAATCCATGGCTCTCATCAGTCTGCGTCAGCTGCTGGACCACGCCGCCGAGAATGGCTACGGCGTCCCGGCCTTCAACGTCAACAATCTGGAACAGGTCCGCGCCATCATGGAAGCGGCCAGTGAATGCAACAGTCCGGTCATCCTGCAGGCCTCGGCTGGGGCACGCAAATACGCAGGCTCCAATTTCCTGAAGCATCTGATTCAGGCAGCCATCGAAGAATTCCCCCATATCCCCATCGTGATGCATCAGGATCACGGCGTGTCGCCCGCCGTGTGCCAGCGCTCCATCCAGCTGGGTTTCTCGTCGGTGATGATGGACGGCTCTCTGGGCGAAGACGGCAAGACCCCGATGGACTATGACTACAACGTCCGCGTCACACGCCTGACCGTCGAGATGGCCCATGCCTGCGGCGTGTCCGTGGAAGGCGAGATCGGCTGCCTGGGTTCTCTGGAAACCGGCATGGCAGGCGAGGAAGATGGCATCGGCGCCGAAGGGGTGCTGTCCATGCACCAGATGTTGACCGACCCGGAAGAAGCCGCCCGCTTCGTGGACGACACCGGCGTGGATGCCCTGGCCATCGCCGTGGGCACCAGCCACGGCGCCTACAAGTTCAGCCGTCCGCCCACAGGCGACACATTGGCCATCGAGCGCATCAAGGAAATCCACCGTCGCATCCCCAACACGCATCTGGTGATGCACGGCTCCTCGTCCGTGCCGCAGGAGTGGCTGGCCATCATCAACCAGTACGGCGGTCAGATCGGCGAGACCTACGGTGTGCCGGTGCAAGAGATCCAGGAAGGCATCCGTCACGGCGTGCGCAAGGTCAACATCGACACCGACCTGCGTCTGGCTTCCACGGGCGCGGTGCGCAAGTTCATGGCGGAGAACCCGTCCGAGTTCGATCCGCGCAAGTTCCTGGCGCCGACCATCAAGGCCATGAAGTCCGTGGTGAAGGCGCGCCTGGAGGCCTTCGGCACTGCCGGCCAGGTGGCCCGCATCGGCAAGGTGTATTCGCTGGAGGAAATGGCCGAGCGCTACGCGCGCAAGGTTTGATCAGCCGGCGGCAGCGTCAGCTCCTGAGGAGGGCGGCAGAGATGTTTCACCAGGCAGACATCGATGCCCTGCAGGGGGCGCTGACGCCCTGTCGCTTTCACCACAGCAGTGCCGCGCTGCCGGCCCTCACCACCTATCTGCAATTCTATGGTCTGCCACTGCCCTCTCCTGCGCTGCACTGCAGTGCGGGCGTGCTGGAGAGTGGTAGCTTCCGACTCTTCTGTCAGTACCATGCCGCGCGCGAGCAAGCCTCACGCGGCACCGTGTTCGTGTTGCACGGTTACTACGATCACGCAGCGCTCTACGGTCGACTGTTGCGGCATCTGCTGGCGTCGGGGTTCGGTGTGGTGCTGTTCGACTTGCCCGGGCATGGCCTGTCTTCGGGCGCGCGCGCCGCCATCGACGCCTTCAGTCAGTACACCGACGCGCTCGAGACCGTGCTGCAGCAAGCCGCGGCCGACGCATTGCCGCAGCCCTGGCATCTGCTGGGCCAGAGCACGGGAGGCTCCATCGCCATGGACTACACGCTGCGGCACTGTCCGCAAGGCAGTGGGCGGGTGGACAAGGTGGTGCTGCTGGCGCCGCTGGTGCGGCCATATCAATGGTGGCGGGGTCGGGCGCTGCACGCCGTGTTGAAGCATTTCGTGGCGGGCATTCCACGCAGCTTTGTCGACAACAGTCACGACGCGACTTTCCTGCATTTCGTGCGTGAGCTGGACCCGCTGCAAACGCGTCAGTTGTCAGCCCGCTGGGTCAGTGCGCTGAAGCAATGGATGCCGGAATTCGCCTCTGCGCCGCCCTGCGACGCGGTGCTGGAAGTGATCCAGGGTACTGGCGACACGACGGTGGACTGGGTCTACAACCTGCAGGCCATCGCGCGAAGATTCCCGAGGGCACACTTCACGAAGATCGCCGGCGCCCGTCATCATCTGGCGAACGAAGCTGAGCCCTACCGGCAGCAAGTGCTCGCAGTTCTGGATAAGGTGTTCCAGTAAATCAGGCGCTGTGTCAGAACAGCACGCGCGAACGGATCGTGCCCTTGACCTGATTCAGTTTCTCGAGCGCAACCTTGCTGTATTCCACATCGATATCCATCACCACATAGCCAATCTCTTCGTTGGTCTGCAGATACTGCGAGCGGATATTGATGCCGTTGTCGGAGAAGATGCTGTTGATCTGCGAGAGCACGCCGGGCACGTTGCGGTGAATGTGCAGCAGACGGTGCATGCCCGGGTGTGCCGGCAGCGACACTTCGGGGAAATTCACCGACGTGAAGGAGGAGCCGTTGTCGCTGTACTTCACCAGTTTCTCGGCCACTTCGAGACCGATGTTCTCCTGCGCTTCCATAGTGCTGCCGCCGATATGCGGCGTCAGGATGCAGTTGTCGAACTCGCGCAGTGGCGACACGAACTCGTCTTCGTTGGAGCGCGGCTCCACCGGGAACACGTCGATGGCCGCACCCGCCAGATGACCGCTGCGCAGCACTGCTGCGAGTGCGTCGATATCCACCACCGTGCCGCGTGAGGCATTGATGAGGATGGCGCCCTTCTTCATCCAGCTCAATTGCTCGGCACCGAGCATGTTTTCCGTCTGCGGTGTTTCCGGCACGTGCAGACTCACCACATCGCAGGTCTGCATCAGTTCCCTTAGCGAGGACACCTGCACGGCATTGCCCAGCGGCAGCTTGGTGACGATGTCGTACAAAAACACCTTCATCCCCATGGATTCAGCCAGTACGCTCAATTGCGAGCCGATATTGCCGTAGCCGATCAGCCCCAGCTTCTTGCCGCGTGCCTCGAAGGAGCCGGTTGCAATCTTTTGCCACACGCCGCGATGGGCCTGGGCATTCTTCTCGGGAATGCCGCGCAGCAGCAGGATAGCCTGAGCGATGACCAACTCCGCCACACTGCGCGTGTTTGAGTAAGGGGCATTGAATACCGGTATGCCGCGCTGCAGAGCTGCATTCAGATCCACCTGATTGGTGCCGATGCAGAAGCAGCCGACGGCCTGCAGTTTCTCGGCGGCAGCGAAGACCTTGCGTGTCATCTGGGTGCGCGAGCGAATGCCGATGAAGTGCACATTGCGCACCTTCTCGATCAATTGTTCCTCTGACAGCGAGGTCTTCAGATAGTCGATATTCGTGTAGCCGGCCTGGTTCAAGGTGTCGACGGCGCTCTGATGCAGGCCTTCGAGAAGAAGGAATTTGATCTTGCTTTTTTCGAGTGATTTCGGATTCATGAGGCGGCGCGTTCTCGTGGCATGTAGCTGCAGGAAGACAGCGCGGCTATGGTAGCATAACGACATCGCCTATTTACTGGGGTTGTCCTTTCCGATGAACGCATTGCCCGCACCACTGATGGCCGCACTCACGCAGATCGTGGGTGCCGACAAGCTTCTGTCCGATGCCGATTCCCTCGCGCATTACGGGCGCGATTGGACACGTGCGCACGAGCCGCGTCCTGCGGTCATCGCCCTGCCCTCGTCCATCGAGCAGGTGCAGGCCATCGTGCAGCTCGCCAACGAGCACGGCATTGCGCTGGTGCCCTCGGGCGGTCGCACTGGATTGAGTGGTGGCGCCGTGGCGGCGAATGGCGAGATCGTGGTGGCCTTCGATCGCATGAACAGGATTCTGAGTTTCGATGCCACTGATCGCCAGGTCGTGTGTCAGCCCGGTGTCGTCACCGAACAGCTGCAGAATTTCGCCGAAGAACAACAGCTGTTTTACCCGGTGGATTTCGCGTCCTCTGGTTCCAGCCAGATCGGCGGCAACGTTGCCACCAATGCGGGTGGCATCAAGGTCATCAAGTACGGCCTCACCCGCGACTGGGTGGTGGGCATGAAAGTAGTGACTGGCGATGGCACGCTGCTGGACCTGAACAAGGGGTTGATCAAGAACGCCACAGGATATGACATGCGGCACCTGTTCATCGGCTCCGAAGGCACGCTCGGTTTCATTGTGGAACTGACCATGAAACTCGCCACGCCACCGAAGGATCCGACCGTGCTGGTGCTCGCAGTCGAGACGATGGAATCGGCCATGCATGTGTTGCAGACATTCCAGTCGCGTCTGCCGCTGATGGCCTTCGAATTCTTCTCGGAAAAGGCTTTGCGCCATGTGATTGCGGAAAAGGGACTGCAACGTCCCTGCGAAACCATCGGTGACTTCTACGCGCTGATCGAGTTCGAGAATCTCACTGAACAGACCATGGATCAGGCCATGGAGGCGTTTGAATTCTGTATGGACCAGGGTTGGGCGCTGGACGGCACCCTGAGTCAGAATTCTTCCCAGGCGCGGGATCTGTGGCGCCTGCGTGAAGACATTTCCGAGACCATTTCCCGCTTCACGCCCTACAAGAACGACATCTCGGTGAAGGTCTCCCAGGTGCCCGCATTCCTGCGCGAAGTCGATGCCATCGTCACGCGGCAATATCCCGATTTCGAGATCATCTGGTTCGGCCACATCGGCGACGGCAATGTGCACTTGAACATTCTGAAACCCGAAGGTCTCGACAAGGCGGTGTTCTTCAAGCAATGCGCCGAGGTCAGTCTCGACATCTTCGCCTGCGTACAGCGTTTCGGTGGCAGCATCTCGGCCGAACATGGTGTTGGGCTGTTGAAGAAACCCTTCCTTGCCTACAGTCGCAGTGCCGAGGAAATTGCCTACATGAAGGCGATGAAAAGGCTGTTTGATCCCAAGGGCGTCATGAATCCGGGAAAGATTTTCGATTTCGGCGCGCATTGAGCCCTTGTGGCTCGCCTGAATCGATGGAAAAACGGAGAAAAACAGCCACTTTTCGCTTGTGCTTGTGAGAAATCCATATTCCATCCGTTCTTATATAGGGTTACACTTCGGGCGAATCCTGCGGGATTCAAGGGTTGGCAGCGATGCTGGCCATGTATCTAATTTTCAAGAACAAGAGAGAAATATGTCAGAGCAAGTAGAAGGTACTGTTAAGTGGTTCAATGACGAGAAGGGCTTCGGTTTCATTGAGCAGGAAGGTGGGAAGGACGTATTCGTTCACTTTAGCGCAATTAACGGTTCCGGAAGAAAAACTCTTCACGAAGGCCAGAAGGTCACAATGAACGTGACTCAAGGTCAAAAAGGTCCGCAAGCAGAGAACGTGACTCCTCTGTAAAAACGAACGCGGAGTATCGCAAGATACTCCGCGTTTTTTTTACCGTCGTGATTCAGGCAGTCATGCCTGGATTCTGGATTATCTTTTGTGCCGCTTTGCCACAGCGTTGTTATCAGGCTTTGATAGATCTGATGCCATCACTTGTGCCCAAGATCAGCAGATCTGCCGGGCGAATCGCAAATAGTCCATTGGTCACCACGCCTGTCATTTGATTGAGCTGAGTTTCCAGCTCGACTGGATTCACGATATGCAGATGATGTATGTCGAGAATGTGGTTTCCATTGTCTGTCACAAACCCCTCGCGATACACCGGATCACCGCCCAGCGTGACAATGGCTCTGGCCACGTGACTGCGCGCCATGGGTATCACTTCCACCGGCAACGGGAAGGTGCCCAGCACGGACACGTATTTGCTCTGATCCGCGATGCAGACGAACTCCTTCGCCACGGCCGCAATGATCTTCTCGCGCGTCAATGCGCCACCGCCTCCCTTGATGAGCTGCAGCCTGGCGTTGGTTTCATCGGCGCCGTCCACATAGACACTGACTTCGTCCACGCTGTTCAAGTCCATCACCGGAATGCCCAGCGCCTGCAGCCGTGCCTTGGTGCCCTCGGAGCTTGCCACCGTGCAATGAATGTCATGCCTGAATGCGGCCAGGCATTCGATGAAGGCATTGGCGGTGGAACCCGTGCCCACACCCAGCACGAACTTCTCGTGCAGTCTTTCCTTCACATGCTGCGCGGCCGCGGCGGCGACGGCTCTTTTCAATTCATTCTGATCCATGTTGAGTTCCCGGCAAGCCTGAAATAGCGGTGATTATACGGAGATGCTCTCCCGCGCGGTCAACGTTGGCAAAGTTTCCAAAGGCTATTCTGTACGCACGAGTCTATGACGTCGCCATCGACTCGCCGATCCACAGGGCGCCCATCCTCACTCTGCGTCTGCACAACTGGAGGGCAGGCGCAGCCAGGGGCTGGCACATCTCGATGTCCCATGCGCGCAATCACGGGGCGGCAGCGGCCTCGCCCTGTCGCAAGACGCGTTTGTGGGCTTCGTCGAGTTCACAGCTTCCGCACAGGGTCACTGCCCTCGCTGAAAAGCTGGTCAAAATTCGGTTTGCGGGCCAAATGGCCGCACGCTAGAATCGCCGCCCGCAAGACCCCCCGGAATGACGACAACCCCATCCAGCAGAGAAGCCAGCATGAGCAAATTCGAGAACGTCACCGTCGTGAAAGCGGCAAATATCTACTTCGACGGCAAGGTCACCAGCAGAACGGTCGAATTCGCCTCGGGCGAGAGAAAGACCCTGGGGATCATGCTGCCGGGAGAATACAAGTTCTCCACCGGCAAGCGCGAGATCATGGACATTCTGTCCGGCACCGTCGAGATCCAGCTGCCCGGTTCCACCACCTGGCAGACCATCAAGGGTGGCGAGAGCTTTGACGTCGGAGCCAACGCCGCGTTCGGCATCAAGGTGTTGAGCGTGACCGACTACTGCTGCTCTTACCTGGACTGATCCTGCGTCACGGTGCCGATGGCCTGGCCCATCCGCACCGCATCGCCGGCGGCAAGGCTGGCTGCCAGCGAGGCCATCCCCGGGCCGAACACGGCAATCACCGTGGAACCCAGCTTGAAGCGACCTATTTCCTCGCCCCGGCCGATCTGCACGGCCGGCACGTGGTCGCGATAATCGATGTCACTGCGGCGGGTGCGTCCCGGGCAGACCTGACCCGCCCAGACCGTATCGACACTGCCCACGATCATGGCGCCTACCAGCACCAGCGCCAGCGGGCCCTGTGCGGTGTCGAAACAGCACACCACGCGCTCGTTGCGGGCAAACAGGCTGTCGACGTGTTCGGCCGTCACCTGGTTGACCGAGAACAGTTTGCCCGGCACGTGGATCATCCGTGTCAACGTGCCGGCCAGAGGCATATGCACGCGGTGATAGTCGCGGGGTGAGAGATACACCGTCACGAAGCTGCCATCGCGGAATTGCTCGGCCAGTGCCGGGTCGCCGCCCAGCAGGCTGGTCAGGCTGAAGTCGCGGCCCTTGGCCTGCAGCAGCGTGTCGCCGGTAATCGGCCCCCGCTGACTGATGGCGCCATCGGCCGGGCAGGCAATCGTGTTCTCGTCGCCGGCGATCGGACGGGCGCCGTCTTTCAGGGCGCGAGTAAAGAAGTCGTTGAAAGTCCGGTATTGCAGCGGGTCACTGACACAGGCTTCGCTCATGTCGACCTGGTAGCGGCGCACGAACCACTGCACGAAAGGCGCCCGCAGCGGGCCCCACGTGCAGTTTGCCAGCCAGCCGGCGGCGTGCGTCAACAGGTGCTGCGGCGCCAGGTGCTGCAGGGTAATGAAGAGTCTGTCGTTCATATGATCTGAGGCAGTTTCCGCTGTCGTAGAGGGCTCGAAGCTTAATCAAGGGGGGGTAGCGGCACAAGTTGTGCTGCGGAATGGACCCTGTTTTCAGGCTTGTGCTGACGATTTCCCGCCTGCCGTTGGGCGGAACTCTCTAGGCCTTCAGCGTTTCCAGCAGAAAGAAGTAGCTCGCGAGCCGCGCCGGGCTGATGTGCCCCGCATCCACTGCCGCGCGCAGGGCGCAGCCCGGTTCCTGCCGATGCTTGCAGTCGCGGAAGCGGCAGGCGCCGCGGAACGGGCGAAACTCCACGAAACCATCGAAGATCGCCTGCGGCTCCAGACTCCACAGCCCGAACTCCCGAATGCCCGGCGAATCCACCAGATCGCCGCTGCCCGGCAGGTGATAGAGCCTGGCTGCGGTGGTGGTATGTGTGCCTTTCTCGTGGCCCGAGGACATGCCGCCCACCGCCGCGCCCTCCTCGGCCAGCGCCCCGCGCAGGGCATTGACCAGTGAGGACTTGCCCACTCCGGATTGCCCGACAAACACGACGGTGTGTGCGCAGAGCTGCGCCTTGAGTTCGGCAATCCCCTGCCGGGCCCGCGTAGACACTCGCAGCACCGGGTAACCGATGCGGGCATAGTTCGCCAGCATGGCTTCCAGGTCGGCGTCGCGCTGCGCCTCCAGCAGGTCTGTCTTGTTCAGCACCAGCACGGGTTGCAGGCCGAGGTGTTCGGCCATCACCAGATAGCGGTCGATGAGATTGGCGAAGGCCTGGGGGAGTGGCGCGATGGTGATGGCCACTGCCGTGACATTGGCGGCGATGGGGCGCAGCGTGGCCTGCTGATTCGGCCGCGCCATCAGCGAGCTGCGCGGCTGCAGCGCCACGACGACGCCGGTGGTCTCGCTGTCGGCCTGCCAGATCACCCGGTCGCCCGTGGCCAGCGCCGGCAGATTGGTGCGCTGATAGCAGCGGAAGATGCGCCCGGCCGCTTCCGGCGCCAGGCTCTCGATCTCCAGCTGCTGGCCGTAATGGCAGATCACCAGGCCGGGCTGCTCGGGGCCGAGTTCCTCCGGGCTTTCGTCCTGTGCAGGCGCGCTGGCACGCAGGCGCTGCTCGCGATCGCCCTGGTTGCGCGTGATGCGGCTGCGTTGCTGGTCACTGAGGCGGCGTCTGGCCATGGTGCTGGGGGCTGTCCGGGCTGGGGAAACTGGCGCGCAGTGTACCCGAATTGCCCTGGCGCGGCGCGCTGGCAGGCCGGGGAGGCTCTGCTACAATC
>JBEDFR010000125.1:0-4606 GCA_041175045.1 Pseudomonadota bacterium
CCTGCCCGAAATCATCCAGGAGATGCTGCTCACCACCACGTCGGAGCGTCAGGGTCGCCTGATCGACAGCGACAAGGCAGGCTCCATGGAAGACAAGAAGCGCAAGGGCTACTTCTGACCCCCACATCACATTCTCGAGTCATTCGCCAAGGCCAGGTTTCACGACATGTCACATCAATCGGATCTCATCAGCACGGATATCAATGCCTATCTCGCCCAGCACGAGCGCAAGGAGCTGCTGCGGCTGCTGACCTGCGGCAGCGTGGACGACGGCAAGAGCACGCTGATCGGCAGGCTGCTGCACGACTCCAAGATGATCTATGAGGATCACCTGAATGCCATCAAGGCCGACAGCGTCAAGTCCGGTACTACGGGCGGCGCCATCGATCTGGCCCTGCTTGTGGACGGTCTGCAGGCAGAGCGTGAACAAGGCATCACCATCGATGTGGCCTATCGCTACTTCTCCACTGCGAGACGCAAGTTCATCATCGCGGATACCCCCGGCCATGAACAGTACACCCGCAACATGGCCACCGGAGCCTCCACCTGCGATCTCGCGATCATTCTGATCGACGCCCGGCATGGCGTGCAGCTCCAGACGCGCCGCCACAGCTTCATCACGTCGCTGCTTGGCATCCGGCACATTCTCGTAGCCATCAACAAGATGGACCTGGTGGGCTACAGCCAGGACGTGTTCGAGCGCATCAAGGCTGACTATCTGCAATTCAGCTCGCGTCTGGCAAAGGCCGGTTTCCAGTTCATCCCGATGTCGGCACTCAATGGCGACAACGTGGTGAACCCGAGCGAACACATGCCCTGGTATACGGGCCCAACACTCATGGCGACCCTGGAAACCGTGGAGATCGCGAAAGACCGCAACCTGCGCGATCTGCGCTTCCCGGTGCAGTACGTCAACCGCCCCAACCTCAACTTCCGCGGCTTCTGCGGCACGATCGCCTCGGGCATCGTGCGCAAGGGGGACGAGATCGTGGTGCTGCCCTCCCAGAAGAGCAGCCGGGTGAAATCCATCGTGACGCACGATGGGGAGCTGGAAGCCGCCTTCACCGACATGGCCGTGACCCTGACGCTGGAGCACGAGATCGACATCAGCCGTGGCGACATGATCGTGCACAGCGGCAACTTCCCTCTGGTCACCGACGCCTTCGATGCGACATTGGTCTGGATGACCGAACAGCCCATGCTGCCCGGCAAGCTCTATGACTTCAAACTGGGCACCAAGACGGTGAGCGGCAGGGTCTCGACGCTGCAGCACCGCATCGATGTCAACACGTTGGAGAAGAGCCCGGCGCCTGCACTGGAGCTGAACGAGATCGGCCTGTGCAGCATCAGTGTCGAAAAGACCGTCTGCGTTGACGACTACTCCGCCAATCGCAGCACTGGCGCCTTCATCGTCATCGATCGACTCAGCAATGTAACTGTCGGTGCCGGCATGATCCATGCGCGAGCGCTCGAGCAGCACTCCACCACGAGTAGCAGCACCCATCACGTCACCCGTGAGGAACGCGCCGCACGCTACGGCCAGCAGCCAGCCACGATTCTCTTCGTCGGAGTCTCAGGTGCGGGCAAAACCACACTCGCTCATGCGCTGGAGCGCCGCCTGTTCGATATGGGACGCGTCAGCACCGTGCTGGATGGCAAGGCCATGCGACTGGGCATCAGCCGTGATCTGGGCCACGACGAAGCGGGTCGGGCCGAGAATCTGCGTCGCAGCGCTCACGTCGCCAGACTCATCAACGATTCCGGCGTGATCTGCTGCGCCGCCTTCGTGGCACCGGGACGTGATGCGCGAGAGCACGCCATCAGCGTGATCGGCAGTGACAATTGCCTGATCGTGTACCTGAATCCTGCCATGAACGTATGCCGACAGCGCGACCCAAGCGGTCTTTATGCAGCGGCCGAGTTGTCGGGCAGCCAGGACGTGCCGGGTGTCTCCTATTCTTACGAGGCACCCGAGCAGGCTGTGCTCACACTGGACACTGGAGCGCTATCGATCGACGAATGCGTTGGTCAGGTGATGAAGCTGCTCAAGGGCCGCGGGATCATCTGAGCCGCGTCGCGACGGTCAGACTGGATTGTCGATGTCGACATACTCGTGGGCAATGCCGAAGCGTTGCACGAGGTGCCCGGCAAGCGCCTGCACACCGTAGCGCTCGGTGGCGTGATGGCCGGCAGCAAAGAAATGCAGACCTGTTTCGCGCGCGATATGGACCGTCTGTTCCGATGCCTCACCTGTGATGTAGGCGTCCACGCCCGCCTTCACTGCCAGCTCGATGAAGCTCTGCGCCGCTCCCGTGCACCAGGCCACCGTTCTGATCGGTGACGCGACGCCGGGAACGTGCAGAGGCGCTCTCCCGAGGGTCTGCTGCAAAAACGCACACATGGCGCTTCCATCCAGAGGCTGGGCCAGAGTTCCGGTCAAACCGATACTGTTGTTGTTCTGCTTGCCCAGATCCCCTGTCACGCTCACGCCCAGCAAGGCGCCCAGCTGTGCGTTGTTGCCAAGCAGCGGATGCACATCCAGCGGCAGATGGTAGGCCAGCAGACTGATGTCGTTCTCGAGCAATGTCTGCATGCGCTTGCGCTTGATACCGGTGATCGACGCATCCTCCCCACGCCAGAAGTAGCCGTGATGTACGAGAATTGCATCGGCATTCAGTGCGACGGCGCGATCGATGAGTGCCTGACACGCGGTCACGCCGCTGACAAGACGACTCACCTCCCTTCTTCCCTCCACCTGCAAGCCATTGGGACAGTAGTCATTGAACTGCTCGGGGCGCAGCAGCGTCTTGATTTCCTTGAGCAGATCATCAAGCAGGACCATCATCGGAATTCACCTTCACTTGTCACGGGTTTGCTCGCATAATGGCGGCTCTTTCGAACCAGCGCGCGGCGTATGGTAGCAGAGTGTCCGGCACCAGCCCGAGTTGCGGCGAGATCCCATGAAAAAGTTTCTGCAATTCATCAGCTGGCCTGTGGCTGCGGGCGTCCTCTTCGCCGTCATCCTGGTGCAGTATCAGCAGATTTCACGATTGGAGCGGCTCATCAGCGCCATCCCTGCTGCTCCAGTCGCGACGGTGGCGCCGACCACGGCAGTCGAGACATCCCTGGCAGAGGCAGTCGACCGCGCCGCACCCTCTGTGATCAGCATCCACTCCACCATCCGGCAACAGATACAACTGCCACCTGTGGAAGAGATCCCGCCCATCTTTCGCAATCTGCTGGAGACTATTCCCGCCGAGCGCTCCTACAACAGCCTGGGCTCAGGCGTCATTGTCAGCGATGAAGGCCACGTGTTGACGTCCCTGCACGTGATTGAGGGCGCCGAAGATATCGAGGTGCGCTACACCGACGCCGGCAACAACAGTTTCATCAGCGCAGCGCGACTGATCGGTTCCGACCCTGGCACCGATCTCGCCCTGCTGCAGATCGAAGTCGACGGCTTCCCGCCGCCCATCCACATCGGCTCCTCCGACGAGGTGCGCGTCGGTGACACCGTGCTCGCCATCGGCTTTCCCAGCCAGGAGCTGATCAGTCAGAAGTCCGTGTCCCGTGGCATAGTCAGTGCACTGGGCATTCCTCAGAACGGGCTGCCGATCGTGGACTATATCCAGACGGATGCAGCCATCAACTACGGCAACTCGGGCGGCGCGCTGGTCAACGCACAGGGCGAGCTGATCGGCATCAACTCGTTCATCTACTCACAGTCCGGGGGTTCCGACGGCATCGGCTTCGCGGTGCCCATCGACAAGGCCATGGGCGTGGTGGATCAGCTGCTCACCTTCGGGGAAGTGACTCCGGGATATCTTGGGGTGATAACCGGAGAAATGCTGACGGAGGGCACCAGCCTCAATTTCTTTGGCCGAAATGATGTGGAAGGCCTGTTGATCGAGCAAGTTAATGAAGGCAGTCCTGCCGAGCAGGCAGGGATCAGAGCAGGTGACGTCATGTCAGCGATCGATGGCCAGCCAATTAACAGCGTCATCAGCGCAATAGACCAGATCAACCGCAAGGCGCCCGGACAAACTGTCACCCTGGGCATTTACCGCGAAGGCGAAAACCTCGAAATTCCTGTGGAACTTGGCACCGGCAGTTCCCAGTATCGCATCCCCGAAATTCCCGGCAATTGAGCCCTCAGCGGCGGTAGTCAGCCGACAGGGCGTGCGCCTGCAGAAATTCGTTACCCGCCAGCTCCGACGCAATTACGGCCAGCTTCGCCGCGCCTCCCCGCGAGCAATGGATGATAGAGGTGCGTTTCTGGAAGTCGTAAACTCCGAGCGCAGAGAAAAACCGTGCCGTGCCCGAGGTGGGCAGCACATGACTCGGCCCCGCGCAGTAATCCCCCAGCACTTCCGCACTGTAGCGACCAAGGAACAGAGCACCGGCATGGGTGATGCGCCCTGCAAGGACATCGGCCTGAGCAACCGACAGTTCGAGATGCTCGGGAGCGATGCGGTTACTGATGTCCGCTGCCTCGTCCAAAGTCTGACAAAGAATGAAAATGCCCCGGTTGGCAAGAGACTTGCGAATGATCTCGCGACGCTCCATGGTCGGCAGCAGTCGCTCAATGCTCATTTGCACCCTGTCC
>JBEDFR010000126.1:0-10456 GCA_041175045.1 Pseudomonadota bacterium
GGTAGGGGAGCGCAGCAATCAGAGCTATCTGCGCCTGAAGGTGAACCAGCAGGTCAGCGAGAAAGGGGACTACCACTCCACGGCGCGCCTGAGTGGCCGCATCGACCTGCCCCAGGCCACCGAACGCTGGAAACTGGTGTTCGAGTCGGAGCAGACCGAGACCGACTCCCTGCGTGACGAGCGACTGAGCAATATCCGTCCTGCGGAGTTCTCCGGGGGCTTCAGCTACGAACTACCCGAACGCGACGGCCTGCGTTTCTCCCACGACGTGGGGGTAAAGGGCCGCATCCCGCTCGACCCGTTCTACCGTTTCCGCACCCGCTATGGCCTGGAGCTGAACGACATCTGGTATCTGGGCGCCGATCACAAGCTGTGGTACTACCATGCCGAGGGCTGGGGTCAGGACGCTCGCATCTATTTCAGCCGCGAGCTGAACGACACGATGTTCCTGCGCTTCGACACCGATCTGGACTACAGGGACCGCTACAACCAGTTCGAGTTCGCCCAGACCGTGTCGGTGCATCAAAGCCTGGGTGAGCGCGAGACCCTGACGTATGAGGCCGGCGTACTGGGTTTGAGCCAGCCCAATCCCCGGGTGGAGAACTATTACGTACAGACGGTGTATCGCAAGGCGGTCTATGAGGACTGGCTGGTGCTGGAGCTGGTGCCACAGCTGATCATGGCGCGGGACGAAAGCTGGGACCCGGAGCCGCGTTTCCAGTTCAACTTCGAGATCTACTTCTTCGACTTCTGAGTGCGGCAGGTCGGCCTGTCGGCCTCATAGTGGCAGGCGCAACCAAGGGCCTTCCACGCGCAGCTGTCCCTCGCCTGGCAAACCGGCATCGCACACGCCCTGAGGAAAAGTCGCTTGCAGCGCTGCCCACTGCGCGTCGCTGAAGTTTACCGGGTAGGCGCCGCGTTCCAGCGGTCGGCGTGCGCAGACAATCACGTCTTCCGCGAATTCGCCGCCGGCTGCCAGGCGGGGGGTCCCGTGCACGGGGTACAGCCCGAGGCATTGCCCCGGCGCGGCAATGTCCAGTGTGTCGTCTATGCGCTCGCCTGCTGCCGTCCAGCAGGCATCCACCGCCGAGGCCGGTCGCGCGCGGATTGTTCGTGTCAAGGGCGGGGCCTGTGGGTCTTGTGCCTGCAGCGCATCCAGCCACTGCGTCATGGTTTGCAGTGCCAGTGCGCGCAGTGGCTCGAATGGCAGAGTGTCTGCCTGAACCCAGATGGTCTGGTTGTCGCTGTGACCATGGGCCTGACGCAGCCGTTCGCGGATCTGCAGGTCGCGCAGAAAGTCACGCACATCCCCCCGGCTGTCGGTGTAGGCGCGATAGTGCAGTATCGGGATGCTCGCCAGCGCTCCGGCACCGCGATTGATGCGCCCGCTGCGGTAGGCCAGGGCGACCCCCTCTGCCTGCGCCTGGGTGCGTGGTGGCATCCAGCGGCCGTCGCGATCCACACCGCCCACCCGTTCATTCAGTTCCACAAAGGCAGCGGGCGTGATGCGGCCGTCGAGCAGGGCCTTCAGGCCATACTGCACGCCACGATTGTCCAGTACCTGGTGGGCGAAGCGCGTTGTCGGGTCGCGCCCGACGCTCGCTACATTGGTGTCGAACATGGTGCAGCGCGCGCCGCCTGGATTGCGGTCGGGATGGTAGACGAGGGCCTCGTCAATGCCGCAGCCTGCGTCCGCCACCAGGACATCTGCCGGGGTGTCTGCCCACGCCGCGCAGGTGCCTGGCGCAAACCCTTCTACCGCCTGGCGCTGCTCCGGGCTCCAGGGCAGGCTTGACTGCTCGAAATAACGCTGCAGCAGACGGCAGTCCGTCACGGCATTGCGCATGCTGAACGCGTCGGAGTAGCTCATGCCGGGCAGCAACCCGTCCAGCAGGCCAGGATAGTTCTGAGCGATCAGCAGAGTCAGAGCGGCGCCACCGGCTTCTCCCAGTCCCAGCGACCACACCGGCTCGCCGTATTGCTCGATGAAATGCTCCTTCAGCAGCATGGTCGTCTCGGCGGCGAGGACGTCATTGCACTGATGCCCCATCACCATGAACGACGACACCACGTGAGCGAATCCTGCACCGAGCAACGTGGCATCCAGCACGCTTTCCAGCGCGCGTGAGCCCTGGTTGTACTGAGTGCCGCAGCCGCCGCCGTAGCTGAAGGCCAGGCGCTGGTTCCAACTGCGCACGGCATCCCATTCGCCATAGGTGCGGCGCGGGTCGTCCAGCACGGCGATGTGGTAGAGCGCCCGATTGCGCGTGCCGGACTCCACTCGCACGATGAATGGGACCCGCTCGCCAGGGCGAAATTCGGTGTAGGCCAGATCGTCCGGGTAGGGCTCGGTGATGTCGCTGATCTGGACAAAGTTCCCGGACTGGGTGCGGTAAAAGTGCCGAATCTGCGTCACAGTGGCGCAAGCGGCATCCAGCGGCTCGCCGAAGCCCTGCTCGGCGGCTGTGCAGACGAAGGGCTGCAGCGGCGGTCCGCTGAAGATCGAGCCCGACACAGGATGATTGAGCAAGGTGATCTGCGAGCGTGCACTGCCAGCACCGTCCATGGCGACCAGCACATGGGGCCCCTCGCTCAGGCCGGTAACGAGGGCTTTGAGGCTGTTGTCGCGCGGGTCGAGCGTGAACAGTTCGCTGATGTCCCGGCCATCCAGTGCGACCTGCACCATGTTCAGCGGGAGGCCCGAGCTGGTGATCGACACCAGCGCGTCGCCGCCACTGACCATGTCGGGACGAGCGGAAAGCACACGGATGGCGATGGATTGAGCGGGTGAGGGATCGGGTGGGGAGGTGTCGCGACTGCAGGCCGCGAGCAGCGCAATGAGCAGGGTGGCGGGCAACAGGACGCGAGGCATGGCGACTCCGGACGAAGCGCCGCGCCGGGCCTGAGCCCGGCGCGGGCAGGTGCTACATAGAGTAGCCTTTCTCGTCGTGGTCGGATATGTCCAGCCCCATCTGTTCCTCGTCACTCGACACCCGCAGACCAGCAGTGGCCACCGCGACCAGCTTGAGCAGGACGATGGTGACAACTGCAGTGTAAGCGCCAGTCGCCAGGATGCCGATCACTTGGACGCCCAGCTGGGAGCCCATGCTCATGCCCTCGGCATAGCCGTTGCCACTGAACACACCCAGGTTCGGCGACACCAGGATGCCGGCCATGAATGTGCCCAGAATGCCGCCCACGCCGTGGACAGGGAACACATCCAGGGAGTCGTCGATCTTCACCTTGTGCTTGAGGTAGTAGGTGGCGGTGAAGCAGATGGCGCCGCCCATGATGCCGATCAGCAGGCCGCCGCCTGCACCGACCGAGCCGGAGGCCGGGGTGATCGTCGCCAGCCCTGCCACCATGCCGGTGACGGCGCCCAGACCGCTGGGCTTGCCGTGACGCACCCACTCGATGCACATCCAGGTCAGGGCCCCGGCAGCAGCCGAGATGTGCGTGGCCAGCAATGCCATGCCGGCACTGCCATTGGCCGCCAGCGCACTGCCTGCGTTGAAGCCGAACCAGCCCACCCAGAGCATGCCGGCGCCGGTGATGGTCATGGTGAGGTTGTGCGGCATCATCGGGGTCACCAGAAAGCCATGACGTTTGCCCAGGGTAATGGCGGTGATGACGGCGGCCACGCCTGCCGTGACGTGCACCACGGTGCCGCCGGCGAAATCGATCAGACCCATCTGGAACAGCCAGCCGTGCTCGGCCCAGACCCAGTGGCAGACCGGGAAGTAGACGCAGAGCGCCCACAGACCGCTGAACAGCAGCATGGAGGAGAACTTCATGCGTTCGGCGAAGGCCCCGACGATCAGGGCGGGCGTGATGATGGCGAAGGTCATCTGAAACGCGATGAACAGGGACTCGGGAATATTTCCCCACAGTGATTCTCTGGTCACGCCGCTCAGAAACGCCTTGTCGAGCCCGCCCCAGAAACCACTCTCGGCCGGGCCGAAGGCAATGCTGTAGCCCACGACGAGCCAGAGTACGGAAATCATCGCAGTGATTGCGAAGCATTGCATGAGAATGGAGAGCACGTTCTTGCTGCGCACCAGTCCGCCGTAGAAGAGCGACAGACCGGGGATGGTCATGAACAGCACCAGCGCCGTGGCCGTGAGAATCCACGCGGTGTTGGCGCCGTCCAGTTCACCCTCGGCAGAGAAGGCCAGTGCAGGCAGAGCAGTAAAGAGAACGCCGAGTGCGCGGGAGAGCGTGGTTCTGGTTGTTGTTTTCATTCTGGCTCTCCTCAGAGCGCGTCGTTGCCGGTCTCGCCGGTACGGATGCGGATGCTTTGCTCGATGGGGGTGACGAAGATCTTGCCGTCGCCAATCTGGCCGGTGTTGGCCGCCTTGCAGATCGCTTCAATGGCTGGCTCCAGCAAGTCGTCGGATACCGCCACTTCGATCTTGGCCTTGGGCAGGAAGTCGATCACGTATTCCGCACCGCGATAGAGTTCGGTATGTCCCTTCTGCCGGCCGAATCCTTTCACTTCTGTAACGGTCATGCCGTTCACGCCGAGTTCCTGCAGCGCTTCGCGGACGTCGTCGGACTTGAATGGCTTGATAATGGCGGTGATGAGCTTCATGAGAGTGTCTCCAGCATCGTTGTATTGGCCTGCAAGAAATCTGCGGCGCCGCGGTCCAGGCGCAGACTGTAGCATGGCATTTGCAGCGGCACCAAGCCCGTGCGAATGCACCAGAATGGGCAGCGAAAATGCACTGTTTGAGTGCGAATGCACGGCAGTTCGTCGCTCATCCTGGCCATGCATTTGTGCGGGCCTTGTCGCGCTGCAGCGCCTGCACCGAGCGAATCAGTGGCAGCATGATCAGCACGAAAATGACGACAGAGGCCACACCCAGAGCCCCCAGCGCCACGGGCAGTCCCTGCGACTCGGCCACGCGCCCCAGCAGCGGTCCGGTGAGCATGAAACCGAAACGGAAGTTGAGACTGGTGAGCGAGTTCACCGTCGCTCGCACATTGCCCGGAACGCGGCGATTGAGCGCATTCACCATGATCACCTGGCACAGTCCGCGGCAGAAGAACAGGATGAAGCCTATGAGTATTCCCGCCCAGCCTTGCAGCCACGCCATGCCGAAGTGTCCGAGTACCGGCAGCAGGCCGATGAGTGCCAGCGCAAATACCGGGCCTCGACTGCGCTCCAGATAATGTCCGCACTGACTGGCCACGCCGACGGTGAGGCTCTGAGCAAACCAGAGTGCGCCGAACATCACCAGCGAGAGCCCCTGCGCCTCCCAGTAGGGCTGTACCAGCCAGGCGACGTGAAACGTGCAGAGGTTGTAGAGCGGCAGCGCGACGAATGTCTGGCGCAATATCCTGTCGCCCCGCATTAGATGTGCATAGATCGCCCGAAAGCCGCGCAGTGCTTGGGTGCCAGGTGCCTCACGATAGGGCGGCTCATGCAGCAGTAATGCCAGCAAGAGACAGACCCAGGCCACGCCCGCCTGCGCCGCCACCATCAAATCGAAGGAGTTCATGGCCAGCGCGCCGCCGGCCAGAGCCCCCGCGCCCTCCGCAAAGGCCTTGGTGGACGATAGATGCGCGATGCTGTCCGTATGCGAGTCTTCCGAATTCGACAGTGCCTTCTCGGTGTCGTACAGCAAGGCCAGGTCTGCCCCTGACATCATGCTCGCCGCGACACCCAGCAGGCACTCGAACACGAGCAACTGCACGAAGCTGTCGGCGAAGATCAGCCAGGCGTAACCAAGGCCGTGTGCGATGCTGCCAATCAGCAGCACGCTGCGGCGACCGAAGTGGTCTGCCAGCATCCCCGAAGGTGCCTCGAGTACCACGATGAAGCCGGCATAGACGGCCTGCAGATAGAAGATCTCGCTCAGGCTCAGCCCCTTCGATTGAAAGAACGGGACGATCACCGGCACGATCAACATGAACATGTGAAAGAAGGCCAGCGCATGAATGATGCGGATGTTGCGCTGCAATGCCGCAGTGCTCTGTTGGTTTTCTACAGCCATGAGTCCCCCTCTGCACACCCCTTGTGGATGCACACTGGCAATTGTTCAGGTCGAAAAAAAAGGCCTCGGAGTTCGGCGGGAACTCGGAGGCCTTTTCAGGGTTCAATCATTATTGAATCAGAAGTTTACTCCAAGCCACCCTCCCGGGCTTTTTTCACCGCAATATGCAGCGCCCACACATCGACGCTGGTCGATGTGTGCATGCAGGCTGTGCGGCGGGTGCGTGGGGTGAACATGATGATTCTCTGGTACTGCAATCGGTTTCAAGAAGGCGCGAAGTCTATGCCTTTGCAAAGGTATGTCAAGCAGAAAACTGTTCGTTTCAGAAAATAGTCTTGGTGCCTGCCACCATGAAGATATACCCGGCGGTCAGCAGGGCCAGTGCGAAGCAGGCGATGCGGGCCTGGCGGGTGCGGGCGGTGCGCATGACGACGACACCCAGGCCTATGTACACCAGCAGGCCCACGATCTTGGCTCCGACCCACGGCGCCACCCAGGGATACAGCCCTGACATCGCGACCAGCATGATGGCTGTCAGCAACAGGAAGGTGTCGATGACGTGGGGAAGTACACGCACCAGCTTCTTGTCGACGATGGGTGATTCATTGATCTTGAGGATTCCGCGCAGCAGAAAGCCGAGAACGGAAATCGAGGCGAGGGACATGTGCAGAATCTTGATGAAGGTATACATGATGCGTTTGGTGCTCCTGTTGCTGCGGCTGGTGGGTGGCAGTGTGGGGGATGATAGAGGAAAGCGCCGGCCATGGGAAAATCTTTACCGGCTGGGCAGGGCTTGGCGCAGGGAATCAAGCCAGGGCTGCAGTTCCTCCCAGTTCAGCGTGAATACGTGGCTGGCGCCGGGTTCGAGGCGCGCGTCGACGACGGCCCCTGCCGCGCGCAGTCGGTCGCTCGTGTCAGACAGTTGCTTGTTCCAGCCCAGATAATCGTTCTGACCAATGCGCAGATACACGGGCAGCCCGCTGTAGTCGCCCAGCGCAGTCCCTTCGCGCAGTATGCCGGGCACGGCGACAACGCCGTAATAGTGGTCGGGGTTGCGTCCGGCAATCTCGAGCGCTGAGCTGCCGCCATCGGACACTCCCACGAGCAGGGTCTTGCCAACCTCGATGGCAGGCAGTTGCTGCAACCGGCTGATGATCTGCGGTATCTGCTCGCCATTGCGGCCGGCAAAGCCGCCTGCCTGTGGAGCCACGGGTACGGCGATCACCCAGCCACGACCAGCGAGCTCGTGACCGAGCCAGAACTGTGCCCGCACGATGTATTCGTTGGCGGCCCCGCCGGACATCAATACGCTGAGAGGCCAAGGGCCCTCACCGTCAGCCTTGGGGTAAAAGACAAACACCTTGGCAATGCTGCCATCGTCGAGCACGATCCGCTCTTCCGCTGCCCGCGACACGACGGGAAGCAGCAGGAGCAGGAAGGCGAACGTGCGCAAGAGAGTCATGAGTCCAGCCTGGAGCAGCAACGATGCCTTGAAGTCTAGCAGCAATCGACGAGATGCAGACGGCGATTCGACAAACAGTCAGGGTTCTCAGACCATCGCGAAGCGTGCCTGGGTTCAGTCGGCTGCGAGCCGAACGGGCACGGACTTGAAGCCCGGCGTCTGGCTGCGCGGATCGGTGTGCGTCGGCACCAGCACATTGGCCTCGGGGAAATACATCAGCAGATTGCCGCGCCGTATGTCGAAGGGTTTCACCTTCAGACCGGCGAGACTGCCAACGCGGCTGTGCAGTGTCACGTGCTGATCTTCCTGCAGTCCGCGAGCGCGCATGTCGGCCGGATGCATCATCACGATGTGACGCTCGCTCTGGCGACGGTAGGTGTCATTGTCGGTGTACACGATGGTGTTGAACTGCCCCTCACTGCGCACCGTGCTGAGCATGAATTCGTCGCGGGCGAGTGCCGCGCGGAAAACATCGGCCGAGGGCCGCACGAAATGCGCGCGCCCATCCTTCGTGTCAAACTGCGTCTGCCCAGGATGGCGGCCTGCCACATGGAATTCCTGCTTGCTGTCGTCGATTTGGCCCAGCGCTGCGTAACCGGGAATCACGCGGGCAATGGCCTGACGAATAGTGCGGTGCTCGGCAAACGGCGCGAAATCCAGCGTCTCGCGCGGGATCACCCGGGAGGCGATGCCACTGAGCAATTCGACTTCAGAACACAGGCCGTCGATGCGCTCGAAGCCGCCATCGCTCAGACGCACGTAGTTGAACATGGACTCCTGCGTGGTGGGCTGCGTCTCTTCGTCGCGCACGCGAATGGGCAGCACCAGACACTCCTCGCCCAGGCCGTGGATGTGGCCCAGATTGAGTGTCGAGCTGAGCTGCACGCGAAAGGGAATCGCCGCGAGCGCCTGTGCCGCGAACCGGCTGTCCGGGCTGGCTGCATACAGATTGCCGCCGAGCAGCACGGCCGCATCGATGCGACCCTCGTGTGCGGCGCGCAGGCAGGCCAGGGTGTCCATGCCGGCTGTCTGTGGCAGACGTAGGCGAAGGCTGGTCTCGAGGCGTTCGAACACCTGCTGCTTCAGTGTCGGCGTGACGCCCATGGAACCCACGCCCTGCACATTGCTGTGTCCGCGCAGCGGCAGCAGGCCCTTGCCCGGTGCGCCCAGCATGCCGCGCAGCAGCGCCAGATTGCTGATGGCCTCGACGTTCTCCACGCCATGCCGATGATGAGTGATGCCCATGCCCCAGGCGAACACGCAGGCGCGACTTTGCTGGTAGAGCGCCGCGAGCTGCAGCAGCTGCGCCAGTTCCACGCCGGACTCCTCGCACAGCCGCGCCCAGTCGAGTGCGCGCAGATGATCGGCATACTCGGCAAAGCCCGAGCAGTGGTCGGCAATGAAGCGGGTATCCGCGCCACCATTCTCGAGCACGGCCTTGGCGATGCCCTGCAACAGTGCCAGGTCGCCTCCGACATGGGGCTGCACATAGAGCGAGGCCACAGGTGCGCCGCCCACAATCATGGAATGCAGGTGGCTGGGGGAGGCGAAACGCAGCAGGCCCGGCTCGCGCGCCGGATTGATCACGATCACCTGGCCAGCGCGGCGCCGGCATTCGATCAACACCTTGAGAAAACGCGGGTGATTCGACGCGGGATTGGCGCCCATTACGAAGAAGGTGTCGGCCAGGGGCAAATCCTGAAACTGCACCGTCGCCGTGCCCGTGCCGATGGCCGCCTGCAATCCGACGCCCGAGGCCTGGTGGCAGTAATAGGAGCAGTTGTTCACGTGATTGCTGCCGAACACCCGCGCAAACACTTGCAGCAGGAAGGCGGCTTCATTGGACGAGCGACCCGAGGCGTAGAAGAAGCTGCGCTGCGGGTCTGTGTCGCGCAGTCTGTCGCTGATCCGGGTGATGGCCTCTTCGAGGCTGATCACCTGATAGCGATCGGCGCCGGGTGCCTTGTACAGCGGATGGGCCAGTCGACCGAGCGCCTCCAGTTCGCGGCCGCTGAGCGCGGCAAGATCCCGCAGTGAAGTCTGCTCGAACAGCGAACGCGGGATGGCTGGGCGCAGATCGCCCGACTGAGCCTGCAGGTTCTTGTTGCAGATCTCGATGCCGTGGCTGTATTCGTTGTGCAGGCCGCCACGCTGGCCGCCCGTGCCAAAGGCGCAGGCCTTGCAGGTGTTCTTCGAGCGCACCGCCTCTGCCAGCCGGCGCGGGCCGGCCTCGGCGGCAAGGCCCAGCACATAGCGCACGGCCTTGAGCCCTCCGCCGGTGGGCAGCGAGCCGGTGTCCAGCACGTCGTCGGACACCGGCGTGCTCACGGTGCGTCCTGCAGGCCCAGCACTTCCATGCGTTCGCTGGCCGCAACGGTCACGCGCACGCCCTGCACAGTGGTGAAGGCGCGCTCGTCGAGTTCGCTGCGGCGTACCTCGTAGCTGATGGGCGCGCTGTTGCCTTCGCGGTGCAGCACGACCTGCAGCACCGTGTTGTCCTGCTGCCACTGCAGATAGTAGAGATAGCCGCCCAGCCCCAGCATCAGTGCCAGAAACAGCCATGCAGCAAAACGGTAGTCGTTGAGAGCAGGCGCTGCGCTCTGCGGCAGCGCGGGGCCTGAACCAGCGGCGTCGCGCAGACGTTGCTGACGGACCTGACGAATCCAGAGCAGCCCGAGCAGCAAGATGATGAAGGTCAGAAGGAATTTGCCAAACATGCCCGGGTCCGCGTGATCACTTTGTCGGCATCATAGCAGCGGGCTTTGCGGCTTCGCCAGCACACCGGCGCCGCGGCCATGCGCGGATTGTGGCCGCCGCCCGGGCAGTGCCATAATATCGACGCACACACGCGGGCACTCCCTGACAAGCCCTCGAGCGCTGGAATTCTCGAAGAAAAACAAAGAGGAAGCATCATGAAAGCCGTTGGAGTCCACAATTCATTGCCCGTGACAGACCCTCAGGCCCTGCAGGATGTGGAGATCCCCGCGCCGGTTGCCAG
>JBEDFR010000127.1:0-32062 GCA_041175045.1 Pseudomonadota bacterium
CCTGGAAATCCCTGTCCTGCTGCTGCTTCAGACCATAGAGCAGCAGACCAACCCCGGTGGAATAGATCGGGTTGCGGACGATGTCGGAGAGCCCTTTGACTTGCTGAGGGAATCCGATGCGTACCGGCGCGTGGAAAATCTCTTCGGCGAGCTCGACCACGCCTTCCATCTTGCTGGTGCCACCTGTCAGCACGATGCCTGCCGCCAGCATGTTCTCGTAGCCGCTGCGCTGCAGTTCTGCCCGAATGAGCGTGAAGAGTTCGTCGTAACGCGGCTCGACCACTTCGGCCAGCGCCTGACGCGACAGCTCGCGCGGGGGGCGGTCCCCGACACTGGGCACCTTGATGGTTTCGCCGGCACTGGCGAGCTGCGTCAGCGCACAGGCGTACTTGATCTTGATCTCGTCGGCATTCTCGGTGGGCGTGCGCAAGGCCATGGCGATATCGTTGGTGACTTGATCTCCCGCAATGGGGATAACGCCTGTGTGACGAATGGCACCTTCGGTGAAGACGGCGATGTCGGAGGTGCCCCCGCCGATATCCACGAGACACACGCCCAGTTCCTTTTCATCTTCTGTCAGCACGGCATAGCTTGAGGCGAGTTGTTCGAGAATGATCTCCTCGGTGTGCAGGCCACAGCGCTTGATGCACTTCTCGATGTTCTGCACGGCATTGATGGCGCAGGTCACCAGATGCACCTTGGCTTCAAGACGAACACCGGACATGCCCAGCGGCTCCTTCACGCCTTCCTGGGAATCAATGATGTACTCCTGCGGCAGGATGTGCAGAACTTTCTGGTCGGCGGGAATGGCCACGGCCTGCGCCGCGTCGATGACACGATCGATGTCGGCGCGGGTAACTTCGCCATCGCGAATGGCGACGATGCCGTGGGAATTCATGCTGCGGATGTGACTGCCCGCGATGCCCGCGTAGACAGAGTGTATCTGACACCCTGCCATCAATTCGGCTTCCTCGATGGCACGCTGAATCGACTCGACAGTGGATTCGATGTTGACCACCGTCCCCTTCTTCAGACCACGGGAGCGGTGACTGCCAATGCCCACGATGTCCAGACTGCCATCAGCCTTGATGTCTCCGACGATGGCAACCACCTTGGAGGTGCCGATGTCGAGACCGACGATCAGATTGCCACGCGAAGATTCGCTCATTGTCCGCTAGCTCCTCGGGGATTTGCGCTTGCGAAAGCGCAGCGGGCTTGACTGAACAAAGTGTTTTTCATTGCAACGCAACTCCGTCAGGCATGGCAGGTTTCTTCCTGATTGCGATGCCGTGATTATACCGTAGATCAACTGTTTCAATAAGAGAAAAATCATTAAAAAGATAACGTTCGTACAAGGTCACGAAGCGTTTCATGCGATCGAGAACTTCACTGCTCCCGAGCATCATGCGCACATCGTTGTTGAGCACAAGACTCCAGCTCCCACGCTCATTGAGAGCGAGCTCGCGAATGCGCAAGCCGGTGTCGGAAAGCATCTCGGAAAACAACTGGTACTGTTCCATCACTCGACGCTCGGTGCCACTTGGACCATTTAGAAGCGGAAGTGCAAGATCGCGCTCCTGAGTGTCTGGTTCGAACGACTCGCCGTACTGATTCAGCAGACTGGTTTCGCGCCAGCGGGCAATCGCAACCTCCTCGTTGATATGCACTGAAAGAGTGTCTGGCCAGACCCGCGTGATGGTGGCCTGTTCGATCCAGGGATCTGCTTCGAGCTGCGTCTTGATCGCCTGCACATCCATGCCGAAATAGCCAGCATCGAGGTGTCCTGCGAGCACCGCGCGCACGCGATTCTCATCGACCCGCTGCAAGGTGTTTTCCATCTGCACCACACGCACGGGGCGACTGACGTAAGTCACTATCTGCGGGGCGTTCTGCGCCAGCAGCACGCCCATCGCGAGCAGCAGTGCGACCAGCACGATGCCAGTGCGATCGCGACGCTCGCGCACAGGTTTTTCATGCATTGCTCGATTCAGAGGCACAGCGCCGCGGCGAACCTCGCGCATGCCACCGTGTGCGGAAAAGCCTGAGAGTTCGCGTGCCATCGTCTCGGTCACCTGTTCAATGCGAGGGCATGTGAGCGGTGCCTGCACTGAGCACCTTCAACAACAACTGCCCGAAATCCAGACCACTTGCTGCCGCGGCCATGGGCACCAGGCTGTGATCAGTCATGCCCGGCACCGTGTTGACTTCCAGCAGCCAGAACCGACCCTGCGCATCACGCATAACGTCAACCCTGCCCCAGCCCTCGCACCCCAGCGAACTGAACGCCGTCAGGCACAGCGCGTTCAGGGTGGCCGTGTCTTCGGTACTCAGCGGTGCAGGGCACAGATACTGTGTGTCGCTGGCGATGTACTTGGCATCATAGTCATAGAACGTGTGTGTAGTGCGCAGTTCGATGGCCGGCAACACCGCGCCATCAAGCACAGCCACGGTGTACTCGGCACCCTTGATGTACTGCTCCGCCATCACGTCGGAGTCGAAGGCGGCTGCCCTGATCCAGGCGGCCTGCAGATCCTGCGCCGTCTCGACGATCGACATGCCGATGCTGGAGCCTTCGCGCACAGGCTTGACCACTACCTTGCCGAGCGCCTCGATCACACCTGACCAGTCGGCATCAGCTGACAGCAGGCAGAACTCAGGCGTGCTCAGACCGAGTCGCTGCCACAGGTACTTGGTGCGCACCTTGTCCATGGCCAGAGCCGAGGCGAGCACACCACTGCCCGTGCAGGGAATGCCCATGAATGCCAGCAAGCCCTGCAACTGACCATCCTCACCGCCACGCCCGTGCAGCACATTGAACACACGGTCAATCTCGAGACGCTGCAGCTGGCCCACCAGATCCTCGGCGGCATCAATGCCCACGGCATCAACGCCCAGCGCCAGCAGGGCAGACAACACGGCGGCTCCGCTCTTGAGGGACACCTCACGCTCGGCGGCAGTGCCCCCCATGATCACACCCACGCGCCCCAGATTCTGAATTGACTCTGTCCCTTTGCTCATTTTCTTCATTCACACTCTTGTCAATGACTCACACCAGGATCAGACCTTGCTGGCCAAGCTGTCTGGCCAGAAGACCCACGCTGCCCGCTCCCTGCGTGATGACAATATCGCCGTCGCGCAGAATCTCGGTCAGCACCTTGCGAATATCCTCGTCGTCCTGCACGTAGACGGGGTCGATTCGACCCCGCGCCCGGATGCTGCGGCACAGGCTGCGTGAATCCGCACCTGGAATGGCATCCTCACCGGCGGAATACACCTCAAGCATCAGCAGCACATCCACATCAGACAGCACCATCACGAAATCCTCGTAGAGATCCTTGGTCCGAGTGTAGCGATGAGGTTGATAGATCATCACGAGCCGCGCCTCGGGCCAACCGTCACGCAAGGCGGCGATCGTCGCCGCCACTTCGCGCGGGTGGTGACCATAGTCGTCCAGCAGCATCGCGGTGCCGCCGCGCACCGGGAAATGGCCCTGAATGTCGAAACGCCGTCCGACACCCTGGAACTTGCTCAGGCCTGCGCAGATATGCTCGTCACTGATACCTTCGTCGCTGGCAATCGCGACGGCGGCGGCCGCATTCAAGGCATTGTGACGACCGGGAATGCTGAGGTTCACCTTGAGCACCCCCTCGCGCTCGGGCCGGGTTATCTCGAACTGGGTGAACTGGCGCTGCTGCGACAGATTGGAGATGCGGTAATCGGCTCGCTCGGAGAAACCATAGGTCAATGTGGGCCGAGAGATCTGCGGCAGAATCTCCTCCACCACCGGATCGTCCACACACAGCACGGCCAGTCCGTAGAAAGGCAGATTGTGTAGAAAATCCACGAAGTACTTCTTGAGCTTGTTGAAGTCCCCGTCATAGGTGCTCATGTGGTCGGCATCGATATTGGTCACCGCCGCTACTACCGGCTGCAGATGCAGAAAGGAGGCATCACTCTCATCGGCCTCGGCCACCAGATAGCGACTCTCGCCCAGCCGGGCATTGGCACCGGCACTGTTGAGAAGACCACCGATCACGAAGGTCGGATCAAGCCCCGCTTCCGCGAAGATTGATGCCACCAGGCTGGTGGTCGTCGTCTTGCCGTGAGTGCCGGCAATGGCGATGCCATGGCGATAGCGCATCAGCTCGGCCAGCATCTCCGCACGGGGAATGATGGGGCGGCCGGCTTCTCGCGCGGCGCTGAGCTCCGGGTTGGCAGGATTGACGGCACTGGAGTAGACGACTACATCGGCAGCAGCCACATTCGGTGCGCGATGCCCGATGAAAACTGTGGCACCAAGACTCTCGAGGCGAGCAGTGACACCCGACACCTTGAGATCGGAACCGGTGATGCGATAGCCCTGGTTCAGCAGCACTTCGGCAATGCCGCACATTCCCGCACCGCCGATGCCGACGAAATGGATGGTCTTGATTCGACGCATTTCCGGAACGCTGTGCTGATGCGCGATCGGTGTCATGGTTTTCATTGTGCTGCTGCCCCGCAGGCCTTGATACATTGTTCGGACACCAGATCGCAGGCCTCGGGACGTGCCAGCGCACGTGCGGCGATGGCCATGGCCAGCAGCCTGGCGCGATCACGCGAAAATTCCTGCAGCAGCGCAGCCAGCCCTTGCGCATCCAGATCACACTGCTGGATCAGCACTGCCGCACCGGCATTGCCGAGCCACCGCGCGTTGTGCGTCTGGTGATCGTCCACGGCGTGCGGATAAGGGATGAAGATTGCGGGCTTGCCTGCGGCCGCGATCTCGCACACTGTGGTGGCGCCGGCACGACAGATCACCAGATCGGCCCAGTCATAGGCAGCCGCCATGTCATCGATGAAGGGCAACACCTGGCACTGTTCGTCCAGCGCCATGCCCGCCTGCGCATAGGCTTCGCGCGCCTGATCGAGATTGTTGCGGCCCACCTGGTGACGCAGCAACGGACGCTGCGCGGGGTCCAGCAGCTGCAGCATCTGCGGCATGAGCCGGTTGATGGCCACCGCGCCAAGACTGCCGCCCAGCACCAGCACGCGCAGGCGACCATCGACGGCAGTCGCGCGCTGCTGCGGCAGGGGCAGCGCGCGAATTTCCATGCGCACAGGATTGCCCGTGCTGATTGCGCCAATCCGCGGCTCGAAGGTGCCGGGGAAGGCCTCCATCACGCACGTGGCAATGCGCGCCAGCAGACGATTGCTGAATCCGGCGATGGCATTCTGTTCGTGAATCAGCAGCGCCCTGCCCGTGAGTCGTGCGGCAAGCCCGCCCGGCCCGGTGACATAGCCACCCATGCCGAGCACACAGCATGGCTGCACGCGACGCAGCACCTGCAGCGACTGCAGCAGCGCACGAATCAGCATGAAGGGGGCCGTCAACACGCTCAGCCGACTCTTGCCACGCAGCCCGCGCGCGTTGATGCGATGCAGGACAATATCGGTATTGCGCAACACGTCGACCTCGAGGCCTGTCGGCGTCCCGAGCCACTCCGTGCGATAGCCCCGGCTCTGCAGATTGCGCGCTATGCTCAACGCCGGAAAGATGTGACCTCCGGTACCTGCTGCCATGATCAGCACTGTGCCTCTGGTCGCGCTGGCCGTCATGGCGTGCTCCTCTTCGCCATGGGTGCCGTCGAGTGCGACAGTTCGTACTGAATGCGCACCAGGATGGCAACCATGAAACAGCTCACCAGCAGGCTGTTGCCACCGTAGCTCAGGAAGGGCAGCGTCAGCCCCTTGGTGGGGAGAAGCCCGATGTTCACACCGACATTGATCAGGGTCTGGCAGGCAAACAGCATCGCAATGCCGTAGGCGACGTAAGCCGGGAACAGATCGCCCTTGGCTTCCACACGCTTGCCGATCGTGAAGGCCTGCGCGATCAGGGCGATGAAAAGGCCGATGACAACACTCACCCCGATCAGCCCGAATTCCTCCGCGACAATCGCGAGAACGAAGTCGGTATGTGCCTCGGGCAGGAAGTACAGCTTCTGGATACTGTTGCCAAGACCCTCGCCGAACCAGCCACCACGACCGAAAGCGATCAGTGCCTGGGTCAGTTGGTAGCCTTCCCCGTAGACATACTCAGCTGCCCAGGGATTGAGAAAGGATTCGAAACGATTCAGCACGTAAGGTTTCATGATCGCCAGCGCCGCCACGGCGGCGAGACACAGTGCCAGCACGAGCGCAAAGCGATGCAACTTCGCTCCTGCCAGAAAGATCATGCTGAAACTGGTGCCGATCATGATCACCATGGCGCCGTGATCCGGCTCGAAGTGCAGCAGCACGATGGCCGCTGCCAGCAGCAGCATGGGCTTGAGAAATCCAGTCCAGGAGCCGATCACTTCCTCACGACGGCGCTCCAGGTAGGCAGCAAAGTAGAACACCAGGAAAAGCTTGGCCATCTCGGAAGGCTGCAGATTGTAGAAGCCGAGATTGAGCCAGCGCGAACTGCCGTTGACCTCGTGACCGATGCCCGGCACCAGCACCAGCGCAAGCAGCACATAGGACGCCACAAGCAGCAGCGGGCTGATGTTGTACCAGAAGCGCACAGGTACCAGCAGGGTCCCGAGGCCAATGGCAATCGCCAGCACAGTGAAGAACACCTGGCGCTTCAGGAAGAAGAAGGGATCCCCGTAAAGCCCGTTGGCGATTTCCACTGAGGCCGACGTCATCATCAGCAGGCCGATGCTCATCAGCAGCAGCATGACCACGAGCAGTCCATTCAGCTGATGCCGCGCGACAACCGGGCGGAAAATGGCAGGGGTGGCCGCATGCGTGCTCATGCCAGATCCTCCACACACTGCGTGAATACCCTTCCCCGATGGGCGAAGTCCGTGAACATGTCCAGACTTGCGCAGGCAGGAGACAGCAGCACCGTATCGCCTGGCTTCGCCTGCTCGGCGGCGATCTGCACCGCCGCTTCCATGCTGGCAGCGAAAACCACTTGCACACTCTGCCGAATCACTGTGGCAATACGCGCAGCATCACGGCCAATCAGAACGGCCAGTCGCACAAAGCGCTCGAGGGCCGGCAACAGGGGAGTGAAGTCCGCTTCCTTGTCAATGCCGCCGGCGATCAGCAGGAGCTTCCCGCTGCACAGCTCGCCCAGACTCTCGATGGCGACCAGTGACGCGCCGACATTGGTGCCCTTGGAGTCGTTGTAATAGTTCACACCATGCAGCTCGCGCACCCACTGGCAGCGATGTGGCAGACCGGCGAAGTGACGCAGCGACTCCAGCATCGCAGGCAGCGGCAAGCCACCCGCTTCGCCCATGGCCAGTGCGGCCAGCGCGTTGGCGACATTGTGACGACCGGCGATCTTCATCTCATGCACGCCCAGCACGGCTTCTCCTGCCCTTGCGAGCCAGGGCTTGCCATCGCGCAGCAACACTCCCCAGTCCTCGCCACTGGGCACGGCAAGACTGAAACAATGCTGCACGGGAGTGGCGCTCCGGGGGACGCTCGCTGGCTCATCGCGATTGACGATGGCGTGCTCGCAACCGCGGAAGATGCGTTGCTTCGCGGCGGCATACTCCTGCATGCTGGGGTAGCGATCCATATGATCGTCGCTCAGATTGAGTATGCATGCGGCCTTCGCGCCCAGACGCGCAGTGGTTTCAAGCTGAAAGCTGGAGAGTTCGAGCACGTAGAGGTCATGCGGCCCGGCACGCAGCAAGTCGAGTGCCGGGGCCGACTCGGCACCATCAAGATTGCCGCCAACACCCACGTTCAATCCGGCCGCGCGCGCCATGGCGCCCAGCAGGGAGACAACTGTGCTCTTGCCATTCGAACCAGTCACGGCAAGCACTGGCGCCGTGACGGCACGACTGAAGATGTCGATGTCGCCGGTGACTGCGACACCCGCCTCCATCGCGGCGCGGATGGCGGGCGTCTGCAGACTCACACCCGGGCTGACAATCAACTCGTCCGCCTGCAGAAGACGCTGTGCAGCGAAATCGCCCAGCAGCAGTTCCGTTTGCGGAAACTCCCGACGCAGGTCCGCCAGCCCGGGAGGATTGACGCGGCTGTCGACCACGGCGAAATCCAGGCCGAGCGAGTGCAGATAGCGAGCGACGGACAAGCCTGTCTTGCCCAGTCCAACGATGATTCTGTTGCTGCCTTGCTGCTTCACGATGCTCTGTTCGCCTGTGCCAGGTTCAACGCAGTTTCAGGGTGGCCAGTCCGAAGAGCACGAGCATCACGGTGATGATCCAGAAGCGGACGATCACGCGCGGCTCGGGCCAGCCTTTCAATTCGAAGTGATGATGCAGCGGCGCCATGCGGAAGATGCGCTTGCCAGTCAGCTTGAACGAGCCGACCTGCAGGATCACCGACACCGTTTCCATCACGAACACACCGCCCATGATGAAGAGCACGATCTCGTGGCGGGCGATCACCGCCACCACCCCGAGTGCTGCACCCAGTGCCAGGGCTCCCACATCGCCCATGAAAACCTGGGCGGGGTAAGTGTTGAACCAGAGAAAGCCGAGCCCGGCCCCTACAAGCGTGCCGCAGAAGATCACCAGTTCTCCAGCGCCTGCCACGTAGGGAATGCGCAGATATTCGGAGAACTCCACGTGTCCGGCCAGGTAAGCGATCATGCCCAGCGCACCACCCACCATGACTGTTGGCAGAATGGCAAGCCCATCCAGACCATCGGTGAGGTTGACCGCATTGCTGCTGCCCACGATGACGAAGTAGGTGATCAGTACGAACAGGATGCCGGCATTGATGGAAACATCCTTGAAGAACGGCACGATGTAGTGGGTTTCGGCGGGCCCGATCGCGGTGTAATACAACAGCAGGGCCGCGCCGAAGCCGGCGACGGACTGCCAGAAATACTTCCAGCGCGCCGGCAGACCCTTCGGATTCTTCTCGAAGACCTTGCGGTAGTCGTCCACCCAGCCGATGGCACCGAAGAGGAAGGTGACGATCAAGGTGATCCATACATAGTGATTGCTCAGATCAGACCACAGCAGCGTGCTGCACAGCATGCTGACCAGAATCAGGGCGCCACCCATGGTGGGCGTGCCAGCCTTGCTGAAGTGACTGGAAGGACCATCGTCGCGCACCACCTGCCCGATCTGCAGTCGGTTGAGCCGTCGAATCATCCACGGCCCGATGATCAGCGAAATCATCAGGGCAGTGAGAATGCTGAATATCCCCCTTACGGTGATGTACTGGATGACAGCGAAACCGCTGTCGATCTGCGTCAGATAGTTGGCAAGCCAGACGAGCATTATGGGGCCTCTCCCGCGATGAATTTTTCTACTGCACGTTCCATCCCGGCACTGCGGGAGCCTTTGATGAGAATGCTGCATTGCGCGTCGGAATGACGCAGTGCATGGGACATGAGATCGTCGAGCGAAGCGAAGTGACGAGCGCCGTCACCAAAGCTTTCGACCGCATGGCGACTCAGAGCTCCGGTAGCCCACAGGGCGTCGATGCCAAGGCTGCGCGCGTGGTCACCGACAAGACGATGCCCACTCTCGGCATCAGAGCCGAGCTCTGCCATGTCCCCCATGATCACGACATGTCGGCCGGGAAGACCCGCCAGCACATCGATGGCAGCCCGAAACGAGGCCGGGCTGGCGTTGTAGGTGTCATCCACCAGCACAGCACCGTTGGCTGCCTCACGCAGACACAGCCGACCGGCGACAGCCCTGACTGCCTCGAGGCCTGCGCGGACATCGTCGAGCGAAGCGCCCGCCGCAATCGACGCAGCACTGGCGGCCAGCGCATTGAGCACATTGTGCAGACCCAGCAGATGCAAAGTGACACGGCAGTCACCTGCCGGTGTGTGCAGGGTGAACTGTGTGCCGGCACGTCCGTCTGTCGCGATCGCGCTGGCGTGGCAGTCGGCCGCTTCGTCCCGCAGCCCGAAGCTCAGCACACGGCGACCGCCGGCGCGTGTGCGCCAGATCGCGAAATGCGGGTCATCGGCATTGAGGACAGCGGTGCCGTCGAGCGGCAGTCCATCGATGATTTCGCCCTTGGTCTGCACCACGCCGGCCAGATTGCCAAAGCCTTCCAGATGGGTAGCCGCTGCATTGGTGAGCACCGAGACATGGGGACGCGCCAGCCGCACTGTCCAGGCGATCTCGCCCGGACCGCTGGCACCCAGTTCGATGACGGCACACTCATGCGTCTCGTCGAGCTCCAGCAGAGTCAGCGGCGCACCGATGTGATTGTTCAGATTTGCGCGCGTGACCAGTGTCTTGTGCGACACATTCAGTATCCGACCGATCATTTCCTTCACGGTGGTCTTGCCTTGACTGCCGGTGATGGCCACCACCCGGGCGGAGGAACGCTGTCGATTCAGCAGTGCGAGTTCAGCAAGGGCCGCGTTGGTATCGGCCACCAGCAGGCATGGCGCCAGAACAGCGTCCGGGGCACTGACGATGGCCGCACAGGCGCCTTTCTCGAATGCCTGCCTTACGAAGGCGTTGCCATCGAAGCTGGCTCCACGCAGGGCCACATAGAGATCCCCTGTCTGCAGCGTGCGAGTGTCGATGCTGACGCGGGAAAAGCTGACGTCCGCGCCATGCCTTGTGGCGGGCAGCACATCCTGGAGCGCAGCGAGCGACAGACCACCGATCATCGCACTCCCCCCGCCTTGCCGCGTCGCTGCAAGGCTGACCGGGCCTGCGCAACATCACTGAAAGCGAGCTTGCGTCCGTTGACTTCCTGGTAGTTCTCATGCCCCTTGCCGGCAATCATCACTACGTCGCCAGGTGCCGCTGCAGTCACTGCCAGCGCGATGGCCCTGGCACGATCACGCTCCACAAACAGCTTGCGGGTATCTGTGACACCCAGCACGATCTGACGCACGATGGCATCGGGGTCTTCCATCCGGGGATTGTCATCGGTCACCACCAGCATGTCGGCGTGGCGCTCAGCGATCTCGCCCATCAGTGGACGCTTGCCCTGATCGCGATTGCCCCCGCAGCCGAAAACGCACCAGACTCGGGTGGAAAAATGGTCGCGCAATGCCTGCAGCGAGACCTGAAGCGCGTCGGGCGTGTGGGCATAGTCCACAACGACTGTGATATCCCCTGGCTGGTCTACGATCTGCATGCGTCCGGGCACAGGCTGCAATTGATTGATGCGCTCCAGCAGTGCGGACAGCGAAAAATGCGGCCGCACGGACTCGCTGGCAATCAGCGTGGCGAGCACCGCGAGCACATTGCTGAAGTTGAAACGCCCGAGCAGCACCCCGCCAATCTCGCCCTCGCCGAATGGGGTGGTCACACGCGCCCGGTAACCTCCTGGTGTGAACTGCAGGCTCAGCGCATGGATGTCCGCGTGCGCATTCGCCACACTGAAGGTGTAACTGCGCACGGCAGGGGACAGCGTGTTGAGAATCCGGCAGGCATACGGATCATCCATGTTGACCACCGCGCTGCTGAGCCCGGGCATCATGAACAACCGACGCTTGGTTTCCGCGTAATCCTCCATGCTGCCGTGATAGTCCAGATGATCGCGGGTGAGGTTGGTGAACACGGCAACGTCGAAACGCACACCACTGACTCGGTGTTGATGCAGTCCTTGCGATGACACTTCCATGGCCACGGTGTCGGCACCGCGTGAGCGCAGATCGGCAAGCACCGCCTGCAGCAGGACCGGGTCAGGCGTCGTGTGAGTGGACTCCTCGAGCGCAGGCAGGAATCCCTGCCCGATCGTGCCGATGACTGCGCAGGAACGCCCCATGCCACCAAGTGCCTGCGCAATGAACTGGGTGCAACTGGTCTTGCCATTGGTACCGGTCACACCGATCATCGTCATTGCCGCACTGGGTTCGTCGAAGAAGCGGCCGGCAATCGCACTGACGCGCGCGGCCAGATCGTCCACGCACAGAACAGGCACACCACGACGCAGACTCACCCCCTGCCAACGGGAATCAGCCTGAGCAAGAATCGCAGCCGCCCCCTTGTCGATCGCGGCATCAATGAAATCGCGCCCGTCATGATTGCGACCAAAGCAGGCAAAGAACAGGTCACCTGGCACCACTGTGCGACTGTCGAGTGTCACTCCGCTGATGCGCACGTCAAACTCCGCCAGATATCCCGCAGGGAGTGTCACAAGACCACTGAGCAACTGCTCAAGACGGGTTGTGTACACGATCTTTTCCGCTGTGTTCATCGTCGGGCATCCGTCAAAGGGCGCTCAGGGTCATGATTTCTGCGTTTTCCATGTCATCGGGCGGGACATTCATGATGCGCATGGCGCCGGCAACGATGCGTGAAAACAGGGGCGCAGCCACCTGACTGCCATAGTGCTCGTTGCCACCCGGCTCGTTCATGATGATGACCACCACGATGCGGGGATCATTGGCTGGGGCGTATCCCGCAAACAGCGAGTTGTAGGCATTCTTCTCGTAACCGGAAGCCCCGACTATGTGCGCCGTGCCGGTTTTGCCAGCCACCGTGTAAAGTGGGACGTTGGCCGCAGTGGCGCCGCCGCCCCTATCCTTGTCCACCACTGTTTCCAGAGCATTCATGACCGCATGAGCGACAGACTCGCTGATTGCCTGCTCGCGGGGCTGGGACGCCAGAGCCGCCTCGTCAAGCCTGAGCAGCGACACCGGTTTGCGCACGCCTCCACTGGCCAACGTGGCATAGGCGCTGGCGATCTGCAGTGCGGACGCGGAGAGTCCGTAACCATAGGACAAGGTCGCGGTTTCGATGTCGGACCAGCGCCGATGCGCGGGCAGCACACCGCTACGCTCGCCCGGAAAACCGGAGCCGGTTTCCACGCCGAAACCCACGCGCGCGAGCACATCGCGCAACGCTTCGGGGCCGATGGAAAGCGCCAGCAGACTGGCTCCCACATTGCTGGACTTGGTGATGATGCCTTCGACAGTCAGTACGCCATGGTTGATGTCGCGCGTGGTGGCGTCAGTCACCCAGTCGCGTCCCACGCGGATACGACCGGGACTGGTATCGACCAGCGTCTCCGGAGTGTACCGACCGGACTCCAGGGCAGCCGCCACGGTAAAGGCCTTGATCGTGGACCCCGGTTCCACCAGATCCGTCACTGCACGGTTGCGCAAGGCGCTGAAGTCGGTGATGGCACCACGGTTGTTGGGGTTGTAGGACGGCTGGTTCACCATCGCCAGCACCTCGCCGGTCTTGATGTCCATCACCACTACCGAGGCCGAACGCGCACCGCGCAGCAGATACTCGGACTTGAGTTCCTTGTAGGCGTGATTCTGGATGCGGAAGTCGATGCTGAGCGCCATGTCCTTGCCGGCCTGCGCCGGCTGCAAGGTGTCGAGCTCGCGGATAATGCGCCCGCGGCGATCCTTCATGACCTGCTGGCGTCCGGGAATACCCTGCAGCCAGTTGTCGAACGCCAGCTCCATCCCCTCCTGCCCCACATCGTCGACATTGGTGAAGCCGATCAGGTGGGCGGCAATCTCGCCCTGCGGGTAGTAGCGCTGATACTCCGTGCGGGCGTAGACACCAGCAATCTTCATGTCGAGAATGCGATCGGCCTCGGCCGGCGGAATGCGTCGCTTGACGAAGAGGAATTCCTTTTCGGCATTCGCGGCAATGCTGGTCGCGAGCTGCTGCGAATCAAGCTCCAGAGCAAAAGCCAGAACTTCGATGTCGCGCAGCTCCTGGGATAGTTCACGCGGGTTCACCCAGATGGACTTCACCGGCGTACTGACTGCCAGGGGCTCGCCGTTGCGGTCCATGATGATGCCGCGATTGGCGGACAGCGGCTCGGTGCGAATGGTACGGGCATCGCCCTGCCCCTGCAGAAAGTCCTGCTGCAGCACGTGCAGATTGGCCAGCTTCCAGACCACCGCCAACACACACAGCACGAGTGCCGCCAGGATCAGATAGAGGCGCCAGGTCAGCGGCTTGTATTGAGCTTGGTCTCTAGTCATAGCGCACCATAACGACGTCGGAAATCTCGGGAACTGTCATCTGCAATTCATCGATCGCCTTGCGCTCGATGCGACTGTCCAGATTGAAGGTGCTCTGCTCGATCAACAGCTGCCCCCACTGCACCTGCAGTTCGTTGCGCTGGTTGCGCAGCAGCTGCAGCTCGTTGAGCATCGAGCGACTTTTGAACGTGGTGTAGATGACAGCAACGCCGGAGGCCAGCATGGTCAACAGCAGCAGACAGATCAGCAGCATGCGGACGGAAAACAGCCCCAGCCATTGGTAGATAGCCGTGGTAAAGAATGCCCTTGCGATGCTGGAGTTGCCGAGAGAGTTCTTCATATGTGCTCACTTGAATCGGGCATCTTGTTATGGGGCTGAGCTCTTTCAGGGTTGGTTCAAGCCAGTTTTTCTGCCACCCTCATGATGGCGCTGCGCGAGCGTGGATTGGCGGCCACTTCTCTCGCATCAGCCTTGATCGCCTTGCCCAGCTTGAGCAGTCGGGGGTTGAGATCGGCAAACTGTATGGGCACACCGGCCGGGTAATCATCACCGCGCGCCTGTTCATTGATGAACTGCTTCACGATGCGATCCTCAAGGGAGTGGAAGCTGATCACCACCAGCCGACCTCCGGGCTGCAACACCTCGAGCGCTTGTGTCAACACGCTCTGCAAGTCATCAAGCTCGCGATTCACATGAATCCGGATCGCCTGGAAGGCACGCGTGGCAGGGTGCTTGTGCTTCTCCCACGCCGGGTTGGCCTGCTTGATAATCTCGGCCAGCTCCAGTGTTCCCGTGATCGGAGCCACCTGGCGCCTCGCCACAATCGCCCTTGCCATGCGACGCGAGAATCGCTCCTCGCCGTAGCGGTAGATCACGTCGGCGATCTCCTGCTCCGAAGCCTCGGCAATCCACTGCGCTGCACTGATGCCTTCCTGCGGATTCATTCGCATGTCAAGCGGGCCATCACTCACGAAACTGAAACCGCGCTGTGCATCATCCAGTTGGGGAGAGGAGACACCGAGATCCAGCAATACCCCACTCACCTTGCCCGCCAGACCGCGCTGCTGCGCCACCTCACGCAGATCCGCAAAGGAACGCGGCGCGATCTCGAAGCGACTGTCTGCGGCCAAGCGCTCACGCGCTACAGACACTGCTGCCGGATCCTTGTCGAAGGCCAGCAGGCGGCCTTGCTCACTCAAGCGCTGCAGAATCCGCAGCGAGTGCCCTCCACGACCGAAGGTGCCATCGACGTAGACACCCTCCGGATCGGACAGCAGCGCCTCGACCGCCGGCTCCAGCAGTACGGTTTCGTGCCGCAGTGCGCCTGACATCATTCAAATTGTCCTCAAGCGCAACCTGGCTGCCACCGCCAAACCAGAACGCTGCATCCAGAACCCCTCAAAGCGACAGCGACTGCAGCTCTGCCGGCAGTTCGCCACCGACACTCGTCTGCGACAGCCACAGCTGTGTCTGTTCGGCCCAGTTCTGCTCGCTCCACAATTCCAGTTTCTTGCCCTGCCCCACCAGTGCAACCTGTTTGTCCAGCTCGGCGTGATTGCGCAGCACCGCTGACAACAGGATGCGACCACTGCTATCCAGCTCGAGGTCTGTGGCATAGCCGATCATCATGCGCTGAAACTTGCGGGTGTCCGCGTTGAAACTGGAGAGAGACTCGATCTTCTTCTGAATCTCCTCCCAGACGTCAATGGGGTACAGCAGGAGGCACTTGGCCATGGGGTCGATTGTCGCCACCAGACGACCGGCGAATTGCGTTACCAATTGATCGCGATAACGCGCCGGCATGGCCATGCGCCCCTTCGGATCCAGATTGATGACATTGACGCCTCGAAACACCGTAAACCCTCGCCCCGATTTTCTTCTTTCGATGGGATTGGATCTTCCTTAAACCCCACTTTTCTACAGAATTACCCACTTTTCTCCACGTTTCGCCACTATAGACAGGACAAGGGGCTGACGCAAGGTTTATTTGCGCTTTTTGCGGGGGTGGCAAAAGGAAAATGCTGAGGGAAATCTAGAAGTTACGTCAGCGTGAAAGGCTTAAAGCAGAGAACCAAAGCAATATCAGAACGCTAAGCAAAGCACTTAAAGTGCTTTGTTAGGATTATAGTGTTCACCAGGGGAGTAATAGATTGAAATCGAAGAGAAAAGACGAGTCAGCCTGTAAGCCGGGTTCTGTCGTGGACAGTCATTCATCTGGGACTGACATCACTGCCAGCCTCGAGCAGCCTACCCGAACCCAGTGCGAGCAGCACCCTAGGGTTCCTATTTGGCCTTGCTCCGAACGGGGTTTGCCGTGCCGCGGCCTGTTGCCAGTCGCGCGGTGCGCTCTTACCGCACCCTTTCACCCTTGCCGCCCGACTTGCATCGGGGTTGGCGGTCTGCTCTCTGTTGCACTTTCCGTAGGCTCGCGCCTCCCAGGCGTTACCTGGCGTTCTGCTCTGTGGAGCCCGGACTTTCCTCCGTCAGGCACCTCGACCCGCGTCGATGACGCATGAAGAAGAAATCCCGACAGCGACTGTCCGGCTGACTCGGCGCGCAGGTTAAGCGAGCATACAGCTTTATACAAGCAGATTGTGCCCGTGCAGCGCCTGTCCCCCAACCGAGCGCATGCGCCTGCACTGTGGCACACTGCCAACTCTCGCTCACTCGCTGTCGAGTCAACCGCATGTCTCATCGCCGCATAGACGCCCGCAAAGCATCGACCACTGCTGTGCTGCTCCTACTGCTGGTCTTGATGCTGCTGGTCGGCGCGGGCCTTTACCAAAGAGACATGCTGCTGCACCAGGCGCTGCAGCTGCTGTTGCGCGATTACGGCGTCACTGTGCAGCAGGTGCAGGGAATGCAGCTGGGGATTCACTCTGCCAGAATCGAATCGCTACAAGCCGTGCTGCCAGGTGCCACGACTCCCACTCGCATAGACAACCTCGCGGTGGAATTTTCCCTGACCGATTTGTGGCAAGGTCGCGTGCGGCACATCGAAGTCGACAGCGCTGATCTGCACCCGGGACAAAGCACTCAAGCCACCATGCTGCCAAGCGCCGAAGCTATTGCATCGACACTCGCCCTGCTGCAGCGCATGACTGGCTTCTCAGTTGATATAGCGTCACTGCGCATATCCCCATGGGTACTCGAGGGCAGCTTCAGCGCCGATACGGATCCGCGCGGCTTTCACGTCCGCTGGCGAGCTGCGGACATGTTGTTGCACTGGCGCGGCAACTGGCATGACGAGGCGTTCGTTTCCAGTCATTTCATTCCAGAAGACAAGCTCACCGAGCGCGGCACCTCGCCGGGGGCATACACGGCCAGCCTGCTGCTGCAGCATGGCGAGGAACAGATTCTGCAAGCGGAGTTCTCCACCCACGAGACTGATGGCGACCTGCTCATTGACGGGACCGCACAGGTGTCCCTGGGTGCTCTGAGCAAAACTCTGCAGTCCGCTGGCATTGTCGGAGAACTTGCTGCGGGCATCACCGGGCAGGCAGAGCTGCGCGCGCAGGTCACGCTCCCAGCTGCTCGCAACGCACCGGCGCAGATCGCCCTTGCACTGCAGCCGGCGCACGGAACATGGACCTTGCCGACCTCGCGCCTGGATTGGGACATCCGCGCACTGAACATCGCAGGTGAATGTCCATTGCTAGACACATGTCGCTTTTCGCATGGCCTCGCTGCCGCATTGAGGGCCGAATCTGCTCAGGGACTGCATGAGGCATGGCCCGATCTGAGATGGCCAGATCGCGCGCAGCCTTTGGAACTGCGCATGGACTCCAGCGGCAACATTGCATGGGCGGGGGACGAATGGCGGTTCGACAGTCCGAGTCTGGTCGTGCAACTGCCGCGGTTGCAGATCGATGACCAGACTCTCAGCGTGCAACTGAGCTTGTCTGCGCTGCAAGCTTCCGGCCGGACCGCGCCCCTGCGTCTTGAGTACCTGGACACTGCACTACGCCTGGAGGACCTGCAGGGCCTCACCCTTCCCTACTCCTTGCCGGTGCCGGCACTGAGTACCACCTTGAACTGGGACGGTGCGCAACTGCACAGCAGCGGCGCGCTGCAGATCACCGACGCCCTGGCTTTGCCCGGAACGCTGGACTTCGACACCACCACCGGGCGTGGGCGCGCGCAACTGCAAGTGCCGGTCATCGAATTCGATGCAGACAATGCCAGGCTCAGCACGATGCTGCAGACCACCGCACTTCCCGGCGACATCCTCGCCGGCAGCTTCTCGGCACAGGCCGATCTGGACCTCACTCGGAGTCCGGCGGGGAGCCTGCAGGTGTCAGGACCGATAGAGCTGCTGCTGCAAGAGCTCAGTGGCTTTGCAGGCGATACGGCGATCTCGGGCCTGAGCACTGTTTGGCGAGGCCGACTGGAGGGTGGCGCCCTGCGCAGCGATGACCTGGCGCCACTCACCATAGTCAGTCTCGATCCCGGCGTCCCGCTGCAGCATCTGCAGGCGAGCATCGCCATCGATACCGGAGCCCGAGTCCTGAGCATTGCCGAACTCTCGCTTGAAGCATTTGGCGGCCGCGTGACATCCGAGGGGGGCGAATTCTCGTTCGACGGCCCTGCAGGTATGCTGGAGCTGCAATTGCAGCGGATCGACGTAGAGCGCATTCTTGCGCTGGGCGCCTACGAGGGCGTGCTGGCCAGCGGTCTGCTCTCTGGACAGCTGCCTGTGCGCCTGGACGCGAATGGCATCACTGTCTCGGCCGGGACGCTGCACGCGGAATCCCCCGGCGGCAGCATTCGCTACGCAAGCGCTGCGGACAGCGGCAATGCAGCTGTGGACTTCGTGAACACGACGCTGAGCAACTACCGCTATGACGTGCTGGATGCCAGCGTGGATTATCACACCGACGGCGAACTGGCACTGGCAGTGCAGATGCAGGGCGTCAACCCGGACCACAATCCGCAGCAGCGCATCAATCTGAACCTGAACATCAGTGACAATATCCCGTCGCTCTTGCGCAGCCTGCAGGCAGGACGCTCGATTACCGATGCCATAGAAGCCAATCTGCAAGCACGTTGATGCCAGGCGAAGAGGCGTCAAGTGCGAGTGACTGCTTAAGCCTGCGTTCATCCGGCTCTGCTATAGTGCAGCCATGGATTGATCAACAGCCCTGACGGAATGCCCCGATGAAGCTACAAACCTTCGCCCTGCCACTGACCGGTCTCGTGCTCTTGCAGGCCTGCACCCCGACCGTGCAGGTGGCGATGCCGACCGAACCCATCACCATCAACCTCAATGTCCGCATCGAGCACGAGATTCGTGTGAAGGTCGAGCAGGAACTCGATGACATCTTCAGCGCCGACAGCGGTTTGTTCTGACAGGAGAAACTCATGAATCGATTCACTCGCATCGTCGCATTCGCCATCCTGGGCCTGTTGTTTCTGAGTCAAGGCGCGCTGGCGGCGACGCTGGAGGAGGCCAAGGCAGCTGGACAGATCGGCGAGAAGCTGGACGGCTACATCGGACTGGTGCAGAGCAATGTGCCTGCAGACGTGGCGGCGCTGGTGGAAAGCGTCAACGCCCAGCGTCGCGCTCGTTACGAGCAGATTGCTGCCAGCAATGGCATTGCGGTGACAGAAGTGGCCAAACTGGCGTTCGAACGTGCCTTCGAGGCCACCCGCTCTGGCCACTTCGTCGAATCCAGCCCGGGCCAGTGGGCGCGCAAGCCCTGATCATTCAGGGCGCAGCCGAGCCGGAATCTGACGCAAGACCCTCAAGCGCCAGCGCATAGAGCAGATTCTTCTTCGCCCCTGTCAGACGAGAGGCCAGCGCCGCCGCCTGCTTGACCGACAACTCCTCCAGCAGCACGGCAAGCACGCGCCGCGCCTCGGGCGGCAGCTGTTCGTCCGGCGTCTGCTCGGCCCCTCGCAGCAGAATCACGAACTCACCGCGCTGCTGATTCTCATCAGCGCGCAGCCATTGCTGCAGGCCGCCCAGGGTATCGCCGTGTATGGTCTCGAAAGCCTTGGTCAGCTCGCGAGCAATGACGACCATGCGCTCGCTGCCAAAACTGCTTGCCATGTCATCCACACAGTCGAGTATGCGGTGAGGGGATTCGTAGAACACCAGTGTGCGCGTCTCCTCACGCAGCCGCGCGAACAGTTTCAATCGGGCCGCCTGCTTCGCCGGCGGAAACCCTTCAAAAGTGAAGCGATCACTCGGGATGCCTGCGGCCGACAGAGCGGCAGTGGCAGCACAGACGCCAGGAACAGGCACTACACGCAGGCCGCGCGCCCGCGCGACGCTGACCAGGCGATAACCCGGGTCGGAAATCAGGGGAGTCCCGGCATCGGATATCAGCGCCACCGAGCGACCTTCCTGCAGATTGCCCAGCAGCTGATCCACACGGGTGTCATCACTGAAATCATGGTACGACGCCATGCGCGTTGTGATGCCGAAATGCTGCAGCAAGCGCGCACTGTGCCGCGTGTCTTCCGCTGCGATCAGGTCAACCGATCGCAGGATGTCGAGAGCCCTCAGAGTGATGTCACCGAGATTGCCAATCGGCGTTGCAACGATGTAAAGCACACCGGCCTGGCTGCTTGCTGCTGTCATGGAATCTCTGGGCGGAAGGGACCGCGCAACTGAACAAGGCGGCAGTATACACAGCCGCGTGCAAGCACAGAAACGGGCGCAAGTTGCCGCTGCCAGGCATCTGTAATAAGCTTCGGCCGACTTGTCCCCCCCCCGCTGCCAATCGCCTATGAACCCCAAACTGCCGTTTCCACGCGCTCGACACCTTGTGCTCAGTCTGCTGGTGCCCGCGCTGCTGTCCTGCAGCAGTTCCACCCCACAGGCGCCTGAAGCCCCGGTACGCGAACTCGAGCTGACCCCTCAGCTCAGTGCTGTCGACAGCCTCATGGCGCAAGCACGGCGCAGCGCATCACCCTTGGCAGAATCCCTCTATCTGGACGTCGTGAGGCTGCAACTGGACGCCGGAATGCCAGGGGAAGCCGCTCTCCTACTGGACACGCTCGAGGAAGACGCGGACCTGCCTAGCAATCTGCGCTTGCGACTCGCCCTGCTTGCTGCCGAACTTGCCCTGGTGGAAAACGATGCGGCTGCCGCCCTGCGTCGCCTAGACAGTGCTCCATCCAGCGACACGGCAGGCCTGGATGCCGACACCAGGATCGCTCTGCGCTCCCTGCGCGCACGCGCACTGGAGATGACCGACGAACCAATTAGTGCGCTGCGGGAAAGGATACAACTGGCACCCCTGCTGAATGGCGAGGCACAACGGGCAAACCACAATGCCATCTGGGCCACACTGTCCGGCGCAGAATTCGTGCAGTTGAGTGCGGGCAGCGGCACGGATTCCTACGAGCTGCGCGGTTGGCTCGAATTGCAGCGCCTGAGCAACGGCACCCAGCACAGCATTCAGGAACAACTGGACGCCATCGATCAGTGGCGCAACATCTGGGCCCAGCATTCCGCCGCCGCCAGATTGCCTGACGCCCTGTCGATGCTTTACGAGCTATGGGAGTCAAGGCCTGACGAGATCGCTCTCGTACTGCCCGTACAGGAACCTCTGGGCAAGGCCATCAGCGAAGGTTTCATGAGTGCCTACTACGAGGATCTCGCCCGGGGCCGGGAAGTGCCACGTGTCCGTATTTATGACACCAGCTTCAGAACGGATGTGCTGGTTTTCTATGATCAGGCCGTCGACGACGGCATCAAGTTCATCATCGGTCCGGTGCTCAAGGATGCAGTGCGGCGCATGCAGCGCTCAGGTCGTCCAATGCCAGTCACTACGCTCGCCTTGAACTACGGGGATCCGGGTACACCCTTCCTGCAGGATCTCTATCAATTCGGCCTGGCTCCTGAAGACGAAATCGAGCAGGCTGCCCAGACGGCGTGGGCAGCCGGGCATCGCAACGCGGCCGTCCTGACTCCGGCAGGTGAAGACTATCTGCGCATTCAGGACACCTTCGTATCCTATTGGAATTCGCTGGGCGGGCGCGTGGTGTCCATCGACAATTTCACCGAGGCAAGGGATTACTCTCCCGTCGTGAAACGCCTTTTCAGCCTCGACGCCAGTGAGGCCCGTGCAGAGCTGATCCGCAGCCTGATTCCACGCAACAGCATCGAGTTCGTGCCTCGTCGGCGCCAGGATGTTGACTTCATCTTCCTGCTCGCCAACCCTGCAGAGGGCCGACAGATCATGCCTACACTCACGATCAACTACGCGGGCGGAGTACCCGTCTACGCCATGCCTTCCATTTACGACGGCGGCAGCAATCCTGCGGCGAACCAGGATCTGAACGGCATCATCTTCCATGATGCGCCATGGATCCTCGAGCAGTCCGACCCGCTGAAAGGTGCTGCCGACGGCACTTGGTCGGCAGCATCGGGTCCTGTGCAACGACTGCGCGCCATGGGAGTCGATGCCTATCGCCTGCATCAGCGCATGAAACAGATGCATGCTTTCCCCGAAACACGTTTGGAAGGCGCCACGGGAACCCTGCGCATGCGGCCGGATGGCAGCGTCCGGCGCGAGCTGCGCAATGCCGTGGTCATTAACGGTTCCGCCAGCCTGCTGAACGAGTGAACTCTGGCTATACTCCTGGTAGACCCCGCCAGCGAGTGAACTGCCATGTCCAGTCCCGGTGACCTCGACAAGCGCGCCCTTGGAATGCAACTGGAGGCTCTGGCTGCGCGATATCTCGCTCAACAGGGCCTGTCACTGGTCTGTCGCAACTTCCAGTGCAAGCTTGGAGAAATCGATCTGGTCATGCGGGACAGGAACACGCTGGTCTTTGTCGAGGTGCGCTTCCGTCGTAGCAGCACTCATGGCAGCGCCTGCGCCACCGTAGACTGGCGCAAGCAGCGTAAAGTGCGACGCGCGGCCCAGGTCTACCTTCAGCGCTCCGGCTTGCAGGATCGGCTCCCGTGTCGTTTCGACGTGCTCGGAATCACTCGTGAGCCCGTCATTGGCTCGCTCCAATTCGATTGGGTGCGGGCAGCCTTCACGTTGGATGCCCCGTAACTCTCTTGCCGCCAGGGCCGTCCGTCTTGGAAACAGCCTTTCATGGACAGGCGATGAATTTGCAGTAGAATGCCGGTCGGTACTCAAAAGCGGCACTTGCCCCACATGGATCTGCAGTCACGGGTTTCCCAGCATTTCAATCACAGTATCGCGACCAAGCAGGGAGCGGTGGCGACTCTGACCCCGATGGTGGCTGGTGCCAGTGAATTGATTGCCAGCGCTCTGCTGTCAGGTGGCAAAGTGCTGTGCTGCGGCACTGCAGGCTCGGGAGGACTTGCGCAATATTTCGCTTCCACCCTGCTCAACCGCTTCGAGCGGGAACGCCCGGGTCTGCCGGCACTGGCACTGAACGCCGACGCACAGACGCTGACTTCCATCGCCAACGACATGACTTACCGGGAAGTGTTTGCTCAGCAGTTGCGTGTGTTGGGCCAGGAGAACGACGTGCTGATGGCCATTTCCGCCACCGGCAATTCTCGCAGTGTAGCCGAGGCCGTCAAGTTGGCTCGCGGCCGTGGGTTGCGCACGGTGGCACTTACTGGTCGCGACGGGGGCGACATAGCCGATTTGCTGGCGGCGCAGGACATCGAGATTCGCGTGCCTGCCCAGTCAGTCGCTCGAATACAGGAAGTGCATTTGCTGGTCCTTCACAGTCTGTGCGACCTGATAGACTTTCAAATTTTTGGAGAGGATGAATCGTGAAAATACAGAGCCTGTTGCTGGCCGCCTGCCTGGTACTCAACGCGGGGTGCACCTCGATCCTGGTGGCGACAACCGACGAGAATGGTATTCAGGAAGAGCCCGGTGTCCGCACCGCGGGCACTATTCTCGAGGACGAATCCATCGAGACCAAGGTGGAAGTCAACATGAAGTCCATGGAGCCGGCATTCCGTGACGCCCACTTCAATGTGATCAGCCACAACGGAGTGGTGCTGCTGGTCGGACAAGTGCAGTCGGAGGCCTTGAAGATTCGCGCGGGTCAGATTGCTGCGGATGCCAGCGTGCAGGTGCGTCGTGTTCACAACGAGCTGGAAGTGGCCGGCCAGACCACTCTGCTGTCCCGCACCAATGACAGCTGGATCAGCACCAAGGTAAGAACGCAAATGGCAGCCAACAGTGACATACCTTCCGGCCGCATCCGTGTGATCACCGAAAACAGTGTGGTTTACCTGATGGGAATGGTGTCGCAGGCGCAAGGTGATCGCGCCGCGCTTCTGGCTCGGAATGTCGCGGGCGTGTCACGCGTCGTGAAGGTCTTCGAATACATCTGAGCGCACTGAGCGACGGCGGTTTCCAGCCTGTCGGTAAGCCTACTTCACCACGCGTAGCGAGGGCTTTGTCGGAGAGCGCTTGGCCGCCTTGACTGAGCCCGAATCGTCGACAGCACTGGGAGTTCTCGGTGACGGCGGTTGCGGCTTTTCCGGATCGAACACCATGCCCTGCCCGTTTTCTCGCGCGTAGATCCCCATCACGGCGCCGATTGGCACATACACAGGCGTTGGAATGCCTGCGAAGCGCCCGTTGAATTCGAGCGCATCGTCCCTGATCAACAGCCCTTGCACCGCAGCAGGTGCGATATTCAGAATGATCTGCCCATCCTTCACGTGCTCCTGAGGGACTTGGACGCCTTGCCCATATGCGTTGACAAGAATGTAAGGGGTACAGGAGTTTTCCAGTATCCACTCGTACAGCGCACGAATGATGTAGGGTCGACTGGAGGTCATGGAACTATCCCACATCGCAGCGCACAGAGAGTTATCCGGACATCATGCTGCATGGACGAGCCCTTGCTCATTCAAAGCATTTCCCTTTCCTGCTCCGAAAGGCTTGCGCGCACTGAATCACGGGTGAAAAGGCGCGCACGATATTCCAGAAGGGGTTGCAGGGTTTTGGTCTCCGCGAGTTCTATTCCCATGGCTGGCAACCGCCACAGAATCGGGGTAACGCAACAATCGACAATAGTGAACTCGTCGCTCATGAAGTAGGGCTTTTCAGCGAAAATTGGCGCTATGGAAACGAGGCTCTCACGCAACTCCTTGCGGGCCTTATCGAGTTCAACTGCGGTTGCCTTGCCAGCCATGATGAAGTCAACAACACTGCACCAGTCGCGCTGAACCCGGTACATCCAGAGCCTGCTTTGAGCGCGGGCCACGGGATACACCGGGAAAAGCGGCGGATGGGGAAACCTCTCATCTAGGTATTCCATCATGATGTTGGCGTCGTACAGGACGAGATCACGATCTACAAGGGTTGGCAGGGTGTTGTAGGGATTCAAGGAAGAAAGATCTTCCGGCTTCTGGTCAGGGTCAACGTCAACTGTCTCGACAGTAACCCCTTTTTCAGCCAGCACGATCCGAACGCGGTGACTGTACTGACTGGCACCGTCCGAGTAGAACGTCATCGAAGAACGCTTAGCGACTACACCCATCTAAAACCTCAACTCTAGGACACTCCAGGATGAAAATTCCGGATCAGTGAATCTTCTTCCAGTACTCACGGTTCAGCAGCGTCACGAATACGAACAGAATCGCAAGGAACCCAAGAACGAAGAAGCCCATGTACTCGCGCTGCGCACGCATCGGCTCGCCGATGTAGTAAAGAAAGTTCACGATGTCGGCTACGGTGCGATCGAACTCTTCTGGAGTCATGCTTCCAGAGCCATCCACGTGCTCTGGCTCGCAATGTGCCAGATCTCCACCAGCACACACCATATCGCCCTGCAGTTCATGCAGCACATTGGGCATGCCCACATTCGGGAACACTACGTTGTTCACGCCCCAGGGACGTGAGGGATCGGCATAGAACGTTCTCAGATAGGTAAAGAGCCACTCTGGGCTGCGCACCCGACCAATCAGAGTCAAATCGGGAGGAGGAGCGCCGAACCAGTTCTTTGCGTCATCGGCTGACATGGAGTTCTCCATGAGATCGCCGATCTGGTGCTCGTTGAAGATCACGTTCTCGAGGATAACGTCCGTCGGAATGCCAAGATCCATCGCGGTGCGCTCGTAACGAGCATACTGCAGAGAGTGGCATGCCACGCAGTAGTTCATGTAGTACCTGTAGCCGTTTTGCAGGGAGTCCTGATCACGCACGTCCACTTCAACATGATCAAGCGGCACATTGGATTCTGCGCCAACCGCCTTAAGGGGCAGAATCACCAGCGCGGCCAGCAGTCCAATGCTTAGCGCGAGTTGCTTCCAGGTTATCCACCGGCCAGTCACACGTGCTGGCTCGGGGAAGGTCGTCTCCTTCGATGTATACCACGGCATCAGGATGAAGAAGCCGAAGTACACTACTGTCATGATCTGCGCCAGCAGAGTCCGGGCCGGGCTTACAGACATGGTTCCGAGCACGCCCAGGATGATGAAGGATACAGTGAAGGCCAGCAGGGCTATGCGGCTGCCCCAGCCCTTGTAACGAATGGACTTCACGGGACTGCGGTCAAGCCAGGGCACCACGAACAGTATGGCGATGGCACCGAACATCACGATCAGCCCCCAGAACTTCGCATCAATCCCGAATAGCGGAACGGTCACGGCGCGCAGCATGGAGTAGAAAGGTGTGTAGTACCAGACTGGCGGTACGTGCTCCGGGGTCTTCAGAGGATCAGCTTCCTGGAAGTTGGCATGTTCGAGGAAGTAGCCACCCATTTCCGGAACGAAGAATACGACGAAGCAGAACACGAACAGGAACACGGTGATGCCGACCAGATCGTGCACGGTGTAGTAAGGATGGAAGGGGACGCCGTCCAGCGGAATGCCGTCCGGTCCCTTGTTCTTCTTGATCTCGATACCGTCGGGGTTGTTGGAACCCACTTCATGCAGGGCCAGCAGGTGGAGAACGACCAGCGCCAGAAGTACGATCGGCAGTGCAACCACGTGCAGAGCGAAGAATCGGTTCAGCGTGGCACCGGAGATCAGGTAGTCGCCTCGCACCCACACCAGCAGATCCTCCCCGATCACGGGGATCGCGCCCACCAGAGACACTATCACGTTGGCGCCCCAGTAGGACATCTGCCCCCAGGGCAGCACATAGCCCATGAACCCCTCTATCACCAGAACAAGGTAGATGGCCATGCCGAATACCCACACCAGTTCACGCGGCTTCTTGTAAGAACCGTACATGAGTCCGCGGAACATGTGCAGATAGACAACTATGAAGAAGGCAGATGCACCGGTGGAGTGGAGGTAGCGGAGCAGCCAGCCCCATTCTACGTCGCGCATGATGTACTCGACGGAAGCAAAGGCGGCTTCGGCGCTGTTGGTGTAGTTCATGGTCAGCCAGATACCAGTCAGCAGCTGCATGACCAAGACGACCAAGGACAACACTCCAAAAAAGTACCACAGGTTAAAATTCTTCGGCGCGTAGTACTTGCTCATGTGCCGCTCCCAGGCGGCAACAATTGGCAGGCGATCATTGGTCCAGTCGCGAAGACCCGCGAGGGAAGACACTATCCAGCCATTCTTGTTTGATGTGCTCATTATGCATTCACCCCGTCTTCACCAATTACCAGTACATTCTCGGACTCGTAATAATACGGGGGCACCTGCATATTGCGTGACGCCGGAGAGCCCTGATACACCCTGCCAGCCAGATCGAAACGTGACCCGTGGCAAGGGCAGAAAAAGCCGCCTTTCCACTGCTCGTCAAAGGGCTCTGCGCGCAGTTCCAGTCGTGGAGTCGGAGAACAGAAGAGGTGCGGGCACAGGCCGACGAGTACGAGAATCTCTGGCTCACGTGAGCGATGCGGGTTGGTGGCGTACTCGGGCTGCTCGGGTTGCAGGGATTGTGGATCCTGCACGGAGCTGTCGAGTGTCGGCAGCGCAGCCAGAGCTTCTGCTGAGCGACGGACCACGAATATCGGACGACCTCGCCACGCGGGGATGGGACCGAGAATGCCGCCATCTTCAATCGTACTGATATCCACACGGACAGCAGCACCGGCAGCCCGCGCCTTGGCGCTGGGGCTCCAAGAGCCGACAAAAGGGACTGCAGCAGCGACTACACCTGCCACACCGACTACCGAAGTAGACCCCAACAAGAAACGCCTGCGGCCAGAATCAGTACCGTCTTCACTCACCGTGTTATCTCCTGAGCATTGGTAATTTACGAGCCCCTGAAAGTAAGGGGAAACCAGAGTTGAACCTGGGAAAAAGAGCAGAAGGGCGTACCAGGAAGCGCGCCTGTATGCACCTGTCAAACAAATGCGGCGGATGGTAGTGAATTCGGCGATCTTATTCAAGTCCGAGACACGCCAAAACCATGGCAACTTTTTGATTTGAATCAGAAATTTTATTTTTTGGAAGAAAAAAGCGCTTGGGCCGCAAGGCACAGGCGCTTTTCTTGAACGACCAGCTTGAACATCCAGCACGCGCTGCCACCAAGCAGCGCAGCAGAAGGATCAACGCTTGGAGAACTGCGGTCTTTTGCGCGCTTTGCGCAAACCGACTTTCTTGCGCTCCACGGCGCGGGCGTCACGCGTCACAAAGCCTGCCTTGCGCAGAGCTGGGCGCAGTTCGCCGTCATATTCCATCAGCGCACGGGTGATGCCGTGCCGAATCGCACCGGCCTGACCGAAGCTGCCACCGCCCTTCACGCTCACCATGACATCGAACTTGTCCTTCAGCTCGACCAGCTCCAGCGGCTGCTGCACGATCATTCGTGCTACTTCGCGACCGAAGAAGTTGTCCAGCGTACGCTTGTTGATGGTGATGTTGCCTGTACCGCGTGTCAGGAACACTCGTGCGGTCGCAGTCTTGCGTCGACCTGTACCGTAATATTGTGTCGTGGACATAGTGATGGTTATCCCTCTTTACAGTGTCAGCGCCTGGGGCTGTTGTGCAGTGTGCGGATGCTCGTTGCCGGCATAAACCTTGAGTTTCTTGAACATCGCTCGGCCCAGCGGCGTGCGGGGCAGCATGCCTTTGACGGCCAGTTTGAGAACTCGCTCGGGCGCTCTGTCGATCAGCTTGCCGAACGCTATGGACTTCATGCCACCCGGGAAGGCCGAGTGAGAGTGATAGATCTTGTCCGTTTCCTTCTTGCCAGTCACAGCGACCTTCTTGGCGTTGATCACGACAACGTAGTCACCAGTGTCCACATGAGGCGTGTACTCCGGCTTGTGCTTGCCACGCAGACGACTGGCGATCTCGGCGGCAACGCGGCCAAGAGTCTGGCCTTCGGCGTCCACAAGCAGCCAGTTGTGTTCAACATTCTGCGGTTTCGCAATAAAGGTCTTCATTTGCATTCACCAAAAGGGCGTTGTCTTCAAGGAGCGCGAATACTACCGAAGCAACTTCATTAGTTCAAGCACTAAATAGCCACGGAACAGGCCAGCTGCGACCCTGTGCAGTGGTCACTGTCACGGCCGGTGCTCGCGTCCCAGGTAGTCCTCGGACTGCATTTCCAGCAGCCGACTGCGCGTGCGTTCGAACACGAAAGCCAGCCCGCGTCCCTGATACAGCGCGGTCAATTCGACCTCTGCCGAGAGGATCAATTTCACGTTGCGATCATAGAGCTCATCCACGAGATTGATGAAGCGCCTTGCCTTGTCGTCGCTGCTGTCATCGAGTCGCGGCACATTGCCGAGCAAGATGGTGTGATAGATCCGGGCAAGCTCGATGTAGTCATAGGCGCTGCGCGGCCCGCCGCAGAGGCTCTCGAAGTCGAACCAGATGACATCCTCGGCCACGGCCAGCACCGGAATCTGCCTGCCCAGAATCTCCACTGCACCGCCCTCAACTGCATGGGCATGCTCTGTCTGCATACGACGAAAACAATGCGACATTGCCGCCTGTGTCGCCTGATCGAGCGGATGGTAATAGACACTCGCCTGCTTCAGCCGCCTCAGGCGATAGTCGATGCCAGCATCCAGGTGCACAATCTCGTTGCGCCTCTTCAGCAGGGCGATTGCCGGCAGGAAACGCTCGCGCTGAAGGCCATTCTGATAAAGCTGATCGGGTTCGATGTTCGAGGTGGCCACCAGCACCACGCCCTCGTCCACCAGATGCGTCAGCAGCCCCGCCAGGATCATGGCGTCGCCTATGTCGGACACGAAGAACTCGTCGAAGCAGAGCACTACCGCCTCCCGCGCGATGGTTCGGGCCACGAGTTCCAGCGGATTCTTCTGCCGCTTGAGAGCGCTTAACTCGGCGTGCACACGCTGCATGAAGCGATGAAAGTGAGTCCGCATCTTGCGCTGCAAAGGCAGACTCTCGTAGAACACATCCATCATGTAGGTCTTGCCGCGCCCTACTGCGCCGTATACGTAGAGCCCCCTGATGGCTTCGTCGCGACACCCGGCAAATGGTTTAATCAGCCATTGCAGTCGCGACGACGCACTTTCACGAGCCACCAGTTCATCATGCAGACGTTGGAAGTGCGCCAGGGCGGCCGCCTGTGCGACATCCTCGAAAAGAACCCCTCGAGCCACATCCAATCTGTAGCGCTCCGTCGGAGAGAGAAGGGCGGACGTGGAATTCGACATGCTTGCTGCAATCCCGCTATGAAAGGCTGCGAATTCTACGACAGGCGCTCTGCGACAGACCAGTCGATCGACCACCGACTGCTTGACGCACTGGCTGGGCTGGACACGGAATCCCCTGACACCGTGGGATGCCTCAGGCTATACTTGCGCCACTCCCAGTACGGGGTGCCATTACCGGCACTCCGGCGCAACAGCGAGGCAATATACAGTGATGGTATGGGTTATTGGCTTCATTTGTCTGGTTGTCGGTGCAGCCACCGGCTACTTGCTGGCCGGACGGGTCAGCGCCAGTCCAGGCCGGATTGCCGAGCTGGAAACCCAGTTGCAGGAAATCCAGCGCAGCCATTCCCGCTACCGCGACGAAGTGAGCGAGCATTTCAGCACTACCGCCGATCTGGTGCAGCAGATGACCGACAGCTATCGTGACGTTTACCAGCATCTTGCCAGTGGCGCGCAGGATTTGTGCTCCGGGGAAGTGGCTCGTCGCATGCTGCCCGCCTCTTCCGATGGCCTGCTTGGAGGTATTGTGGACGAAGATGACACCCCAGTGCAGGCTCCGCGAGACTATGCTCCGAAACTGTCGCCTGACCAGAACGGTGCCCTCTCGGAGGGCTTTGGTCTGGAGAAACTCCGCGAATCCGACAAGGACTACCTCTGACGGCACTGTCGCACCGATTTCCCATCAATCCCTGAAACCAGGAGGCCGAAGCGCTCGCTCGAGAGCTCGGCACGACTCCCTCGACACGTCACAGTGAATCGCGATGACTGACTACAATCTGACGCACCTCAAGCAACTGGAAGCCGAGAGCATTCACATCATTCGTGAAGTCGCGGCAGAGTTCGACAATCCAGTCATGTTGTACTCCATCGGCAAGGACTCTGCCGTGATGCTGCATCTGGCCATAAAGGCCTTTTACCCGGGCAAGCCTCCCTTCCCGCTCCTGCATGTGGACACCACCTGGAAATTCCGCGAGATGATCGAGTTCCGTGATCGTCATGTGAAAGAGCTCGGTCTTGATCTGATCGTCCACATCAACCAGGAAGGGGTAGACGCAGGCATAGGGCCATTTACTCACGGCAGCGAGAAACACACCGATGTGATGAAAACCCAGGCGCTGCGCCAGGCACTGAACAAGTATCGCTTCGACGCTGCCTTTGGCGGTGCGCGTCGTGACGAAGAGAAATCGCGTGCCAAGGAGAGAGTGTTCTCTTTCCGTGACAAGAACCACGGCTGGGACCCAAAGAACCAGCGCCCTGAGCTGTGGAACATCTACAACTGCAAGGTCAACAAGGGCGAAAGCATTCGCGTGTTTCCGCTGTCCAACTGGACCGAGCTCGACATCTGGCAGTACATCTATTTGAACAACATCGAGATCGTACCGCTCTACTTCGCCAAGGTGCGCCCTGTCGTGCACATGGATGGCGTGGACATCATGGTCGACGACGAGCGAATGCCGCTGGAGGGGCGCAAAGTGGAGAACAAGATGGTGCGCTTCCGCACCTTGGGCTGCTACCCGCTGACGGGAGCGGTCGAGTCCACCGCCGCCACCCTGCCCGAAATCATCCAGGAGATGCTGCTCACCACCACGTCGGAGCGTCAGGGTCGCCTGATCGACAGCGACAAGGCAGGCTCCATGGAAGACAAGAAGCGCAAGGGCTACTTCTGACCC
>JBEDFR010000128.1:0-13939 GCA_041175045.1 Pseudomonadota bacterium
CAACATACAGTGTTTGTGTTGTGAGGCACAAGACGTCTTCCTGGCAATGCGGAGTCTGGAGGGCAGGCTGACGGCGGCGCGGGCGAGCTGCTACCATTCCGGCCTGTTTCCCCTCGCCCCCGGTAGCCCGATGGATGTCCTGCTCGCCTGTTTCGTCGTGATGATCGGCGCCTTCGTGCAGACCGCCATCGGCTTCGGACTGGCCGTCATCGCCGCGCCGATTCTCTATTTCATCGACCCTTACTACGTGCCCGCGCCCATCACGACCTGTGCTCTGGTGCTCTCCGTGTTCAATGTCTACAGCTACCGGGGACATGTGAGCTTTCGCGGCCTGGGCATGGCGGTGATCGGCCGTGTGCCCGGCTCGCTGCTGGGGGCGGCGCTGCTGCTGTGGATCGACAAGGAGTGGCTGGCGCTGTGGATCGGCCTGTCGGTACTGGGGGCGGTGGCGGTGAGTCTGAGTTCGCTGCGCTGGCAGCCGACGCCGGGGCGCATGCTGGCGGCGGGCTTCATGTCGGGCTTCATGGGCACCAGTTCGTCCATCGGCGGGCCGCCCATGGCCCTGCTGTGGCAGCATCAGGAAGTGAGTCTGATCCGGGCGAATCTGGCGGCGTTCTTCATCGTCGGTTGTCTGATGTCGCTGGTGATTCTGGCACCGCTCGGGCAGTTCGGACTGCGCCAGATCGCGCTGTCCATTCCTCTTTGGCCAGCCACCTTCGCCGGCTTCCTGCTGGCGCAGTGGACGATGCGGCAGCTGCCCCACCGGCAGCTGCGCCTCGGTTCGCTGGCCCTGTGCACCGTGTCCGGTGTCGCGGCCGTGCTCTCGTTCTGGTTCTGAGCCGCGCGTGTCAGTCGAGCGCCGGGAACTGCGGCAGATTCGCCACGCCGGAGCGCAGGCTGGCAGCCAGTGCGAGGGTGCGCGGCAACAGGCGTTCGAAGTAGAAACGCGCCGTCACCAGCTTGCCGGTGTAGAACTCACGCTCCGGTCCTGCAGGCGCCGTCTCCAGCGCGGCACTGGCCACGCGCGCCGCATCGGCCCAGATCCAGGCCAGCACGGTGTAACCGGCGAACATCAGATAGTCGTAGGCGGCGGCATTGACCTCGTCGGGGTTCTGCAGCGCCTTCATGCCCAGCTCCGTGGTCAGTGCGATCCAGCTCTGCAGCTGCTGCTGCACGACGGCCGTATAAGCTGCGTGAGGATTGCGCTGACAGAACTGCGTGACTTCCTGCACGAAGGGCTTCAAGGCCTCGCCACGGCTGGCAAGAATCTTTCTCGCCAGCAGGTCGAGCCCCTGGATGCCGGTGGTGCCTTCGTAGATCGAGGTGATGCGGGCGTCGCGGTAATGTTGCTCCTGGCCCCACTCGCGAATATAGCCGTGACCGCCCAGCACCTGGATGCCGTAACTGGTGGCCTCGATGCACACTTCGGACAGGAAGCCCTTGGCGATGGGCGTCAGCAGGGAGAGCAGCGCATCGGCAGTGGCGCGCGCCTGTTCGTCATCGCTGTAGCGCTCGATGTCGGTCTGCCGGGCAAGGAAATAGCTCAGCGCGCGGCCACCTTCGGCGAAGGCCTTCTGCGTCAGCAGCATGCGCCGCACGTCGGGGTGCAGGATGATCGGGTCGGCAGGCGCCGTCGCATCGGGACGCTGCGTGGCGCGGAACTGCACGCGTTCGCGGGCATAGCGCAGGGCCGTCTGGTGCGAGGCTTCCATCTGTGCCAGCGCCTGCTGGGCCACGCCCATGCGTGACTCGTTGATGAAGGTGAACATGCAGGCCATGCCCTTGTGGGGCGGGCTGATCAGGTAGCCGGTGGCCTCGTCGAAATTCATCACGCAGGTGGCATTGCCGTGAATGCCCATCTTGTGTTCGATGGAGCCGCAGCGCACCCCATTGCGCGCCCCGACCTCGCCCTGCTCGTTCACCAGGAACTTGGGCACCACGAACAGGGAAATGCCCTTGATGCCGGGTGGCGCATCGGGCAGGCGGGCCAGCACGATGTGAATGATGTTGTCCGTGAGATCGTGTTCGCCCGAGGAAATGAAGATCTTGCTGCCGCTGATGCGATAGGAGCCGTCCTGTGCGGGCACGGCGCGGGTGCGCAGCAGGCCGAGGTCGGAACCGCAATGAGCCTCGGTCAGACACATGGTGGCGGACCAGCGACCGGCGATCAGCGGTGGCAGATAACGCGCCTTGATGTCCTCGCTGGCATGGGCATTGATGGTCTGAATGCCGCCCATGCTCAGGCCCGGGTACATGGTCCAGGCGTGATTGGCGGTGGCATGGATCTCCATGCAGAAACCGGACAGCGAGGCGGGCAGACCCTGGCCACCGAGTTCCAGCGGCATGGACAGGCTGGTCCAGCCATTGGCGATGTACTCGTCATAGGCGGCCTTGAAGCCAGGGGGCGTGGTGACTTCGCCGTCCTTCCAGCTGCAGCCGACGGCATCGCCCACGCTGTCCAGTGGCGCCAGCACTTCCTGCGCAAACTGTGCCGCACTTTCCAGCACGGCGTCGACGATGTCCGGCGTGGCCTCACGCCCCTGCGGAAAAGCAGCATAGTGGCTGGGGAAGTCCAGCACCTCATCGATGTGGAACTTCATGTCGCGAAGCGGTGCCTGATAGTGTGACATCGTGTGCCTCCTGGGGATGAGTCCGTGTGCCGCGAGCATACCACGCGGTCAATGGGCCGCCAGCGCATTAGAAGCTTGCACTCGCGACCCCTGGCTGAAGAGACAGAACAAGCCGCTGTGGCAGCGTGAGGGGCTTACGCACCGAGACAAGATGCAGATCAAGAATCGGCACATCGTCCTGCCCCATCTCGAACGCATTCACTCGACGACCTCATGTCGCAACGCAATGTGCTTGACCTGACCCCTGTGCAACGTCTGCGCGCCATCATGGACGGTGATCTGTACATGAACAACATCAGGCACGGCTGGTATTTCGTCCACTATCTGCAGACCTTCGGGGATGGCGTATCGACCGGCCTGAGAGCCCTCAGGTGTTCTCGGGGTTCAACCCCACCTTGTCGGCATAGAAGGCGCGAATGGCGGGCATGTCCTGCTCGATGTCGCCGGTGGGGTAAAAGAAGTCGGCCAGCCCCGCCTGCTTCTTGGCGGCATCTACATAGCCCATCAGGATTGGCACCCCGGCATTCACCGCGATGTGATAGAAGCCTGTTTTCCATTCCTTGACCTTGGCGCGTGTGCCTTCGGGCGGCACGAGCACCACCAGCTGCGGATGATCGCGGTACTGCTGGACCGTCTGTTCCACCAGGTTCTGCGCCTTGCTACGGTTGACGGGAATGCCGCCCAGCCACTTCATGAACCAGGCCACGGGGAAAGGGAACAGCGTGTGCTTGCCCATCCAGAACACCTGCAGGCGCAGTTTCAGCACCACCATCAGCATCAGCGGGAAATCCCAGTTGCTGGTGTGCGGTGCCCCGATCAGCACGAAGCGCGCGCCTTCCACCGGCCTGCCGACAGCCTTCCAGCCGATCAGCTTGAGCAGCACGATGGCGAGCAGGCGCAGCAGCGGCGTCATGACAGGCGTGTTGAACACGGTGCGGCGCATGGCTTACCAGCTCTGCACGTAGTCGGCGATGGCCAGCGGCTGCGGGCTGCGCAGCGGGCCGACTGGCTGGCCGACGTAAAGGAACGCAATGAGTTTTTCGTGGGCGGCCAGACCGAGGCCCTCGCGCACCACAGGATGCACGGCGAACGGCCCGGTGCGCCAGACCGCGCCGACGCCCTGGGCGTGGGCGGCCAGCAGCATGGCATGCGTGGCGCAGGCGGTGGCCAGGTCCTGTTCCAGCGCCGGCACCTTCGGCGTGTCGACCGCGCAGGAAATGCTGGCGATCACCAGCGGCGAGCGCAGCGCCTTGCCGCGTGCCGATTCCACCTCTGCCTGGGCAAGTGCCGGATTATCGGCCAGGGCAGCGGCACCAAACAGATCGGCCAGGCGCTGCAGCGACTCGCCCTCGATGCGCAGGAAACGCCAGGGCCGCAACTGACCATGGTCCGGTGCGCGCAGCGCAGCGGCGAACATGGCCTGCAACGTTTCTTCAGAAGGCACGGGCCCGGTGACGCGGGGAACGGAGGTGCGCGTGAGCAGGGCGGAGAGTGCGTCCATGGGAGACCTGTACAGTGATTCCTGAAAGATCCGACCCCAGTGCCTGGCAAGGCAGGGCGGACCAGATTGCGGGCAAGAATAGTGGAACTCGCGGAAAATTGGGAGCCGCGATTGGCGGCCGGAAATTCGCGCTTTCTTTGTGGTATTAATTCCCACTAAAATGCTCAACAATTGCCTGAACCCAAGACAATACCGAACACGCGTTGCCCCGAGGCCCCTGCATGAATTCCGTTGCCGACCTGATTGCCGTCAGTACCGAACGTCCCGTCTACCCCCAGGCGAAATCGCGCTGGTTCGGCAAGACGGCGGGTCGTCGTCTGACACTGGTTTTCAGCTTCTATTCACCCGATGGCAACGAAGTGGCAATGCCACTGGCCAGCATGTCGGCCTATCTGAAGCGGGACTTCCCCTGGGTCGACATCATCCTCAAGCCGATCCTGATTGTGCGTGATGCCGAGGCCTACAATCCGGAAAACTACGCGCGCGCCATCGCCGAACTGCAGCCCGATCTGATCGCCTTTTCAGTGATGAGTCCGCACTGGTATCCGATGGAACCGTATTTTGCGGTGCTCAAATCCATGCTGCCCGAGCTGCCCATCTGCATTGGTGGCTATCAGGCCATGCTGTCGCAGGAGCAGACCATCGACAATCCGAACATCGACTTCATCTGCGTCGGCGACGGCGAGTACGCCATCGGCAATCTCGTGCAGTTTCTGCGCGGCAGCAAGGACGGTCCGGTGGATGGCATGTGGGAGAAACTCAGTGACGGCGAAGTTTTCCGTACAGAGCCGCATCAGATCGGCGATCTGGCAGCGCTGCCGTTTCCTGATTACGACATCTTCGAGAAGGACGGCAGCTTCCGCGACGTCAACACCTCCATCTTCGGGCCGAAGGAAAAGGTGGTGCTGCCCGTGATGACGGGCCGTGGCTGCCCATACCGCTGCACCTACTGCTGCAACACGCCGCTGCTCGATGGCTGGAAGAACAAGAAGGAATTCCTGCGCAAGTACGAACCCGAGGCCATGGTCGACGAGCTGATCCGCCTGCGCGACCGCTACAACGTGGGCTACTTCGAATTCTGGGACGAGCTGTTCCTGTCGAACCTGAAGTTCGTGCGCGCCTTCTTCGAGATCTACAAGGAACGCATCGCTCTGCCGTTCTCCATCAATTCCCGTGTGGAAGTGATGAACGAGAAGTTCTGCGAATCTGCCGCAGAGGCCGGGTGTCACACGATCTGGTTCGGCATCGAAAGTGGCGACGAGACATACCGCACCAGCTTTCTCGGCCGCAAGATGACCAATCAGCAGATCATCGACGCCGCTGACAACTGCAAGAAGGCCGGCATCAATCGACTGACCTTCAACATCGTCGGCATGCCGCTGGAAACCGCCGAGAACATGCGGCAGACCCTGGAGCTGAACCGTCGCATCGCACCGGAATTCTTCTTCTTCTTCCCCTACATTCCGCTGCGCGGCACACCGCTGTATGACCGTGCCAAGGCCGAGGGCCTGCTGCTCACCACCAAGAAGAATCTGCACTATCTGTCGGCCGCCAATGACAAGCAGTTCACCCTCAACATGAAAGAGCGCCCCGACCTGCTGACGGCGGAGCAGTACAACGAGATCTGCCTGGAGATGCTGGCCTTCCAGGAGAGCAACAACCGATTGAGTCTGGATGACGACAATGGTCGTCCGGTCCGGGCGAAGGTGGAAGACAAGAGTTTCAGCCTGATCGACGACGCGCAGAAGGCCGCGCTGGAGCAGAATCAGGCGGCGGCTTCGCCCTCGCCCGTGCAGGTGTACGAGCCCGTGGTGCTGACACCGCAGACTCCCCCGCCCGCGCAGCAGGGCGGCCTGCTGGCCGGGCTGAAGAGCCTGTTCCGCAGCTGAGGTTCGCGAAGCTCCGGGAGCCTGCTGCCAGGCAGATATTCTGAACTGCTCGGAAAATTCGCCGGCAGGCAGACTCTCACCCTCAGCCCGGCGCTGTTGCGTAGTCGGCGATGGCGCGCTGGAAACTGCGCCAGGACAGAATCGCCATCAGCACGTTGCCCAGCAGGGCCCCCGCATAGAAGCCCCACAGTCCGAACCATTCACTGCCCAGCCAGGCCAGCGGCACGTAGAACACGAAGAAACGTGCGATGCTCAGATACAGCGCCACCATCGGCTTGTGCAGGGCATTGAAGGCTGAATTGGTCAGGATGATCACACCCTGCAGTCCATAACCCAGCGGTAGAATCCAGATGAACAGACGGATGGCCTCGGCCACGCTCTCGTCATCCGTGAACACTGCCGCAATCAGGCTCGCCGTCAACGCCATCAGCAGGTAGATGCCCAGCTGCCACAACAGGATGAAGCGCAGGGTCAGGCGATAGGACTCGGCGATGCGGTCAAGCCGCCCGGCGCCCAGGTTCTGACTCATGAACGGGGGCAGCGTGGAGGAGAGTGCGAGCACCAGCAGGCTGGCGATGGACTCGATGCGCGATCCCACCCCGAAGGCGGCCACCGTACTCTCGCCATAGCCAGCGGCGATGGCTGTCATGATGCCCGCTGCCACCGGTGTCAGCATGTTGGCCCCCGAGGCTGGAATGCCGATGCGCAGCATCTCGCGGCTGGACGACACGAAGATCTTCCACGACGGGATCCCTTGGTAGATCAGTTCCAGGCGGTAGATGAGGTAATGGAACAGATAGCCAAAACCGACGATCCAGGACACCAACGTGGCCAGAGCCGCGCCCTGCATGCCCAGCGCGGGAATGGGGCCCAGGCCGAAGATCAGGATCGGGTCGAGCACAGCATTGATGAGGCCGGCCGCCGCCATCACCAGGCTGGGAGTGCGGGTGTCACCACAGGCACGCAGCACACTGTTGGCCGTGGTCATGCCCACCAGCAGCGCGCTGGTCGGCAGCCAGATCGCCATGTAGTCGCGAATCAGCGGCAGCAGTTCCTCGCGCGCGCCCATCAGCAGAAAGATCTCGTCCATCCACGCATAGGCGATCAGTGAAAGCAGCAATGCCAGCAGGATCGAGGTGTAATTGGTGACGGTGGAGGCCTGCTTGGCCTTTTCGTGCTCGCAGGAGCCGAGGTATTTGGCGACCACGGCGGAGGTGCCGATGCCCAGGCCGATGGCCAGGCTCAGGATCATGAAAGTGACGGGAAACGTGAAACTGATGGCGGAGAGCGGTTCCGTGCCCATCATGCTGATGAAGACGGTGTCGACAAGATTGAAGGTGAAGAGCATGAACATGCCGACGATCATCGGCCCTGTCATGCGGATCAGCGTTGTCGGAATCGGATCATCGACAAGGCTGTGACGTCTGTGTGGGGAGCTCTCTGCCATTTCTTGTTATTTTGCGTACAGCCCTTGATGTCATGTCATCACTGCAGCAAGCAGGCCCGTGCAAGCGGGATTGCAGCGCAGGGTGCCACGTCTTTTTTTTTGTTCAGGCCCCTCGGTCTGCGCCTGTCAGGCGCATCTGCAGCAATTGCTTGAAACACTTCAGGTTGCCGAATACCAGCTCGGGACAGGCACTGACATCGGGATTGCCGGCCGCGTCGCTGATCAGCGCGCCGGATTCGTGCAGCACCAGCAGGGCCGCGGCAATCGCCGCCGGATCGTTCTCGCCCAGCCAGCCGGCCTCGGCGCGCCCGGCGGCGACCCAGGCCAGATCGAGCGCCGGACAGCCCGTCACGCGTACATCGCACTGCACGGCCTGCAATTGCTGCTGCAGGCGCAGCAGGGTGCTGCCGTGGCTTGCGCTGCTCGGTTCGCTGCCCAGTACCACCACACCGCCTTCAAGCGCGCGAGCGGTGCTGGCGCGCAGACGCTGGGTGTTGACCTGGGCACCGCCGCCACGGCTGGCCGTGAATTCCTCACGCAACAGCGGGTTCACCAGCACGCCGTGATTGACGCGGCCACCGGTGGCCAGCGCGATGGAGACGCAGTAGTGCGCGATGCCGCGACGAAAATTGGCGCTACCGCACAGCGGGTCGATGATCCACACATTGTGCGTATCGGCACCCGCCGTGAAGCCGCTGATGCGGGACTGGATGCTGTAATCGGGATAGGCTTTCTGCAGATGGAAGAGAATGGTCTTCTCGGCGTCCAGATCCATGTTGGTAACGAGCTGCCCGCCGCTGTTCTCGACGACGCGGACGCGGTCGAGACGATCACTGTTGTGGGCAAGCACTTCGGCGGCATCACGAGCGGCCTTGAGAGCAATATTGACGACTGCATGCATGGCAAAGAGGGACCTGGCGGTTTTGAGGACGCGCAATCATAGCAAAGGCCGCCATTTTTAGCTGCTATAATCCCGGCCAGTTTTTATTGCCGCCCGTGCAGGGCAGAGGAATGCCCTTGTCAGAACAGTCGAATTCCCACAGTGCTTTCAACCACATCCGCATCGTGCTGGTGAATACCTCGCACCCCGGCAACATCGGCGCCACGGCACGTGCCATGAAGAACATGGGCTTGTCGAAGCTCACTCTGGTGGACCCGGAACAATTCCCCAGTCCTGTTGCCACAGGGCGTGCCGTGGCCGCCGTGGATATCCTCGAGCGCGCAGAGGTCGTGCCCACGCTGGAAGACGCCGTGCGCGACTGCGGCCTGGTGATCGGCGCCAGTGCGCGGGTGCGCCGCAGTCCCTGGCCTTTGCTCACGCCGATGGAGACCGCCGTGAAGGTGGCCGACGAGAGCCGGCTCAACCAGGTGGCACTGGTCTTCGGTCGCGAAGATTCCGGGCTGACCAACGAGGAATTGCAGCTGTGTCATTTCCACGTGCACATCGCGGCCGATGAACAGTACAGCTCGCTGAATCTCGCCGCGGCCGTGATGGTCATCAGCTACGAGGTGCGCATGGAACTGCTGCGTCGCGCAGCACAGACCGCGCCTGCGCGCGTGGTGGACGCACAGGCCATCGTCGACGGCGTGGACTGGGACGTGCCCAAGGCCACAGGTCAGCAGTTGGAGAATTTCTACACCCACCTGGAACAGGTCATGGTCGACCTGAATTTCCACGACCCGGATAATCCGCGCCTGCTGATGATGCGCATGCGCCGGCTGTTTGGCCGCATTCGCCCGGACCAGATGGAGATCAGCATCCTGCGGGGTCTGTTGTCCCACGTGGACATGCTCAAGGAGCGGGCCGACCGCGGTATCAGCGTGGATCAGCAGCGGCAGGAAAAACGTGCGGCAAAGAAAGACACCGACACCGCCGAATGATCCTGACGGCTGCTTCACCCTTCATTCACTTCAGCATTACAGGTTCCAGAAAGCATGCATTTCCTGTTTCAACAGATTGCCTCCGAAATCGCCGCCCGTCCCGCCCAGGTGGAAGCCGCCGTTGCGCTGCTGGACGAAGGGGCCACGGTGCCCTTCATCTCGCGTTATCGCAAGGAGGTGACTGGTGGCCTTGACGATACCCAGCTGCGGCAGCTGCAGGAGCGTCTTTATTATCTGCGCGAGCTGGAAGAGCGGCGCGACGCGATTCTCAAGAGCATCAAGGAGCAGGACAAGCTCAGCCCGGAACTGGAAAAGCAGATCCGTGGTGCGAGCACCAAGACCGAGCTGGAAGATCTGTACCTTCCGTACAAACCCAGGCGTCGTACCAAGGCGCAGATTGCCCGCGAGGCCGGCCTGCAGACGCTGGCCGATCTGCTGTTCGCCGAACCGCAGCGCATACCCGAGCAGGAGGCCGAAGCCTTTCTCAACGCCGAGGCTGGTTTTGCCGATGTCAAGGCAGTGCTCGAAGGGGCCCGGCATATTCTGATGGAACAGTTCAGTGAAGACGCCCGCCTGCTCGGCCAGCTGCGTGATTACTTCTGGCAGAAGGCGCAGGTCATCTCGACCGTGGTACCGGGCAAGGAACAGGAAGGCGCCAAGTATCGCGATTATTTCGACTTCTCGGAAGCGCTGGAGAAGATTCCCTCGCACCGTGCCATGGCCCTGTTCCGCGCGCGCAAGGAAGGCATCCTGCAGCTGGATGTCGACATCAAGGACACCGACCTGGCTCAGCGTCACCCCTGCGAAATTCTGATTGGCTCGTTCTGGAATATTCGCGAGCAGGGGCGCCCCGGCGACGCCTGGCTGCTGGAAGCGGTGCGCTGGACCTGGCGCGTGAAACTGCACAGCCATCTGCAGACGGACTTTCTCACCGAGATCCGCGAGCGCGCCGAGGCCGATGCCATCGAGGTGTTCGCGAAGAATCTCAAGGACCTGCTGCTGGCCGCCCCGGCCGGGCGCAAGGTGACCATCGGATTGGATCCGGGTCTGCGCACCGGCGTGAAGGTGTCGGTGGTGAATGAAACCGGCAAGGTGCTCGATCACACCGCCATCTTCCCGACCGCGCCGCAGAATCGCACGGCCGAAGCCGCGAAGGTGCTGCTGGACTTCTGCAAGCGCTACGGCGTGCAGCTGATCAGCATCGGCAACGGCACGGCCTCGCGCGAGACGGACCAGTTCGTGGCTACTCTGCTCAAGGCGCATCCGGAGCTCGCCATCAAGCGCGTGATCGTCAACGAGGCGGGGGCGTCGGTGTATTCGGCTTCCGAACTCGCGGCGCAGGAATTTCCCGATCTCGACGTGACCATCCGCGGCGCGGTGTCGATTGCCCGCCGTCTGCAGGACCCGCTGCCCGAGCTGGTGAAGATCGACCCGAAATCCATCGGGGTGGGTCAGTATCAGCACGATGTCAGTCAGGTGAAACTGGCACGCTCGCTGGACGCCGTGGTGGAAGACTGTGTGAACGCGGTGGGCGTGGATGTGAACACAGCGTCGGCGCCGCTGCTCAAGCGCGTGTCGGGACTGAATCAGACGCTGGTGAACAATATTCTGGAATTCCGCAACGCCAATGGCCGCTTCCGCAGCCGCAAGGATTTGAAGAAAGTGCCACGTTTCGGCGACAAGTCCTTCGAACAGGCAGCGGGCTTTCTGCGCGTCAACGACAGCGAGAATCCGCTGGATGCCTCCGCGGTGCACCCGGAATCCTATGGCGTCGTCGAGGCCATCGCGAAACGCAACCAGCGTGATGTGAAGTCCATGATCGGCGATGTGGCCTTCATCCGTTCGCTGAATCCGCAGGACTATGTCACGTCGGAGTGCGGCCTGCCCACGGTGCAGGACATTCTGCGCGAGCTGGAGAAGCCCGGCCGCGACCCGCGCCCGGAATTCAAGACGGCCGAGCTGAAGGACGGCGTGGAGAAGATAAGCGACCTGGTGCCCGGCATGACCCTGGAAGGCACCGTCACCAATGTCACCAACTTTGGCGCCTTCGTCGATGTGGGGGTGCATCAGGACGGTCTGGTCCATATTTCCGCCATCTCCGAGAAATTCATCAAGTCGCCCCACGAAGCCGTGAAGGCGGGCGACATCGTCAAGGTGAAAGTGCTGGAGGTGGATCTGGAACGCAAGCGCATTGCGCTGACCATGCGTCTGCAGGACGAACTGCCGGCCGCCGGCGGGGCCACCGCCGGGCGTCAGGGGGATTCTGCTCGCCGCAATCAGACGCAGTATGCGCAGAAGCAGAAGAAAGACTTCGAAGCCGCCGCGGCCAACAAGCGCCAGCTCGGCACCATGGCCTCGCTGTTCGAACAGGCGCTGAAGAAGAAGTAGTCGGCGGCCAGGTCGATTCTCTCCGGTGGCACAGTGCCGAGGGGCAGCTCGTCGGTGAACCCGGTGGTGACCGTGTGCCGCCAGGGATGGCGGCACCCGAGCCCTCCAGGGAGGGATTCACGGGCGTGTCACCGGCGGGTTCACCGGCGAGTTGCCGCACGCGAAGCCCTGCAATCAGAAGCGGTACACAAACCCCGCGTTCACGGCGCGCTCCGTGCCGACATAGATACCCTGACGCAGACTCGCGATATAGCGACGATCCGTCAGGTTCTTGATGCTGGCACTGAGCGTCAGCTGGCTGTTGACCTCGTAGACTGCGCTCAGGTCCAGCAGCGTGTAGCGGTCGATGCGGCCAGTGAAGAAACCCGTCAGATTCTCGCGGATCACCACGGTGTTCAGCACATCGGTGTACTGCTCGCCCGTGTGATGCAGGCTCAGCGAAGAGCGCAGGCCGCCAATCTGGTGATTCAGGCTCAGGTTGGCCGTCCACTGCGGGGTGTAGGTGATGCGATTGCCGTCCGGTGTCGTCAGCACGCCCGCCGCAGTGAAGCGGTCGCCGTCGAATTCGGCATCGGGAATCCACGTCGCATTGCCATCCACGCTGAAGCCTCTTCCCAGTTCCACGCCCGCCCCGAATTCCATGCCCTGATGCAGCGTGGCGCCGCCGTTGGTGCGCTGGAACTGGCTGTTGCTGTTGGCCGGGATGATCTGGTTGTCGAAGTCCATGCGGAAGGCGGCCATCTCGTAGCTGATGCGACCATCGCCCCCGCGCAGGCCGATCTCCAGGTTGACGGAGCGTTCCGCATCCAGCTCCTGATCCGTCAGTGCGTCCAGCGCATCGGCATTCAGCGCCGGCGAGAAGGCCTTGTAGACACTCGCGAAGATCTGTAGCTCGGGCGTGCTCTGCCAGGTCAGGCCGAGGCCGGGCAGGTACTCGGTATTCTCACTGCCCGCACTGGTGCCCTGGGCCGGCGTGCGCCGCCGATCCTTGCGATTCTGTTCGTAATTCTCGATGCGCAGGCCGGCGGTCAGCGCCACGCTGTCGCTCAGCTGCAGACGGTTCTGGGCGTACAGCGCCAGGCTGTCGGCGCCATCACGCACATCGCGGTTGATGCTGCCGGTGCGCGGCGTGGCGCGCACGGCGGCGATGGTCACGTCATCCATGTTTTCGGTCATGTAGCGCACGCCCAGCTCGGCTTCGCTGCCCAGGCCGAACAGGCTGTGCTCCCACTGCAGCCGCGTGTCCAGGCCCGTGCGTTCAAAGGCGCGGTTGTTGCCGTTCAGACTGTCGGTCTGCACCCAGGAGCGGGCAGCGGCCGACGCCGCCGTGTTGACGCCGAAGCGCCAGTAATCGCGCCAGGTCTCACTGGAATACAGCAGGGTGTTCAGCTGCATGCGCTCGCTGATGCGCCATTCGTGATTGATGTCCACGGCACGGCGGCCGGACAGGAACCAGTCGTCCGGTGCCGGATTGTCGCGGCTATCGGCGCGGTACTCGTCGAGGAACACCCCGTAGTAGGAAATATTGGCGTCGCTCTTGTAATCGGACACCTTGATGCTGATGGACTGGGTGTCGGAAAGCTGGATGCCCGTCTTGAACACGATGTCCGTCATCTCGAAGCCCTTGTCCATGAAGCCGTCGCTCTTTTCCTGCGTGGCGATCACGCCAAACACCGCGTCGCCGGAGCGGGAGGTCGCTCCGGCTTCCACCGAGGCTTCACGGGTATTGAAGGAGCCACCCCGCACACTCAGCTGCACGCCATCGGCCGGCTGACGGGAGATGTAGTTGATCACGCCACCGATGGTGCTCGGGCCGTAACGCAATGACGCGGCGCCCTTCAGAATCTCGATGCCTTCCATGTGCTGCACGCGCGGATTGTAGTAGCGACCGTTGCCGACGAACAGGCCTGGGGCCACGGGTACGCCGTCTTCCAGGATCAGCGTCTTGTAGTCGGCCGAGCTCAGGCCGCGCATGCCGATGTTGGCGACGACGGCGCTCTCTTCTTCCGGCTTGACGGTGACACCTGGCACCACGCGCAGCATCTCCTCGGTGGAGCGGGGCTGGCGCATCTGCAGTTCTTCAATGCCGATCAGTGACACGGCACCGGGCTGGCGCAACGCGGCGCCCTGATCCTTGCCGATGACATAGATGGCGGGCAGTTCGCGTTCGGAATTTCCACTCTCGGACTGGGCCTGCGCGAAC
>JBEDFR010000129.1:0-10584 GCA_041175045.1 Pseudomonadota bacterium
CGCCCGCACCGAGCGCAAGCACGGCCACGGCTACAAAGGCTTCGTCTTCAACGCCAGCCCGGACGTGACGCTGGAGCAGGACCTGCAGCGGCGCGACCTCACCATCAATGCCATCGCCCGCAGCGAGGACGGCAGCCTCGTCGACCCCTGGGGCGGCGTGCGCGACCTCGAGGCCCGCCTGCTGCGCCATGTGTCTCCCGCCTTTGTCGAAGACCCGCTGCGCGTGCTGCGCGTGGCCCGCTTCGCTGCCCGCTTTGCGCCACTGGGCTTTCGCGTGGCTCCGGAGACCCTGCAACTGATGCGGCAACTGAGCGGGAGTGGTGAACTGAGCCATCTGGTGCCCGAGCGCGTCTGGCAGGAAATGGAGAAGGCGCTGGGCGAGGCCGCACCCGAGGTGTTCTTCGAGGTGCTGCGCGACTGCGGGGCGCTGCGGGTGATTCTGCCGGAAGTCGACGCCCTGTTCGGCGTGCCCCAGCCAGTGCAACATCACCCGGAGATCGACACGGGTGTGCATGTGCTGCTGTGTCTGCAGCAGGCCGCGCGCCTGTCCAGCGCCCCCGAAGTGCGTTACGCCGCCCTGGTGCACGACCTGGGCAAGGGCACCACGCCGCCGCAGTACTGGCCCAGCCATCATGGGCATGAGGCACGCGGCGTGGCGCTGGTCGAGCGCGTCGGCGAACGGCTGCGCGTGCCTACCCGGTTCACCGCCCTCGGCCGCCTGGTCAGTCAGTACCACACACACTGCCATCGCGCGCTGCAGTTGCGCCCCGACACGGTTCTGGAAGTGCTGGAAGCCCTTGACGCCTTCCGCCGACCGCAGCAGCTGACATCGTTTCTGCTGGCCTGCGAGGCCGATGCCCGCGGCCGCACTGGCCTCGAGGAGCGCGCCTACCCGCAGGCTGACTACCTGCGCCGCGCCCACGCCGCCGCCAGCGCCATCGACATTCCGGCACTGCTGGCCACTGGCACGGATGCCATGCCGACGCGCGAATCGCAGCAGATCAAGCGCCTGATCGCACAGGCCCGCGTCGACGCCATCATGACTGTCACCAAGGAAGACTGGCATGCTTGAAGCTGTCTGGATCGGTTTCGCCTTCAGTCTGGGCCTGCTGGTGCGCATGACGAGCCTGCCGCCCCTGGTGGGCTATCTGTCTGCCGGCTTCATCATTGCCGCCATCTCCGACGAGATCGGCATGCCGGCCACCAGCGGCGAGGTGCTGCAGCATGTCTCCCACCTCGGCGTGCTGCTCTTGCTGTTTACCGTAGGCCTGAAGCTGAACGTGCGCGCCATGGGCAAGCCCGAGGTGCTGGGCGGCAGCCTGCTGCACTTTCTGCTCTCCATCGTGCTGTACACCCCCGCCTTCCTGCTGCTGCTCGGCATTCCGTTGTTCAATGCCATGCTGCTGGCCATGGCGCTGTCCTTCTCCAGCACGGTGCTGGCCGCCAAGGTGCTGGAGGGCAAGCGCGAGCTGCGCGCCTTCCACGGTCGGGTGGCCATCGGCATCCTGGTAATGCAGGACGTGTTCGCCCTGGTGGTGATGAGCGTGACCATCGGCAGCGCGCCCTCGCCCTGGGCGCTTCTGGCTCTGGGTCTGCCCTTGCTGCGGCCGCTGCTGTACCGCCTGCTTGATGCCAGTGGCCACGAGGACCTGCTGGTGCTGTTCGGCCTGATGCTGGCGCTGGTGGTGGGCGGTTTCGGTTTCGAACTGGTGGGCTTGAGCTCTGAACTGGGGGCGCTGGTCTTCGGCGCGATGCTCGCCAAACACCCGCGCGCGGGCGAGCTGTCGAAATCCCTGTGGAGCATCAAGGAATTCTTCCTGGTGGGCTTCTTCCTGCAGATCGGCATTGGCGGGCTGCCGGGTGTAGACGCCTGGCTCTTTGCCCTGATCATGACGGCCCTGCTGCCGGTGAAGGCCATTCTGTTCTTCCTGCTGCTGGTGTTCTTCAAGCTGCGGGCGCGCAGCGCCTTTCTGGCTGGGCTTAGCCTGACCAATTACAGCGAGTTCGGCCTCATCGTGGCCAGCGTGGCGCTGCAGGAGTGGATCGTGCCGCTGGCGCTGACCGTGGCGCTCTCGTTTGTCGTATCGGCACCGCTCAACCGCCTGGCGCATCCGCTCTACGAGCGCGTGGCACGGCGTCTGATTCCGATGGAGCGGGACCTGCGGCATCCCGACGAACAGCCCGTGTCCCTGGGCGATGCCGATGTGCTGATCATGGGCATGGGCCGCACCGGCTCGGCGGCCTACAACTACCTGAGCGAAAAATGCCGGGTGGTCGCACTGGACTCCGATCCGGCAAGGGTGGCGCTGCACCGCGAACTCGGGCACAACATCTTCTTCGCCGATGCCGAGGACCAGATGTTCTGGGGCAACCTGGATTTCGGCAACGTGAAGGCCGTGATACTGAGCCTGAACGAGGCCGAGGCCAAGCGCATCGCCACCCAGAAGCTGCGCAAGTCGGGCTTCAGCGGGGTGATCGTGTCGCACAGCATGCATGAGGACGAAGCCCGGGAGATCCTCGCGGCCGGGGCCGATCAGGCCTATCTCACCATGTCCGAGGCCGGGGTGGGTCTGGCGGAACACGTGCGTCAGCGCATCCTGCCAGGCACGCCCCCCGCCGCATGAACGCGCTGGCCGCCTTTGTGCGGCAACATCCGCGTCTGCTGGTGCTGACCGGCGCCGGACTGAGCCAGCCCTCGGGAATTCCCGTCTATCGCAACAGTCAGGGCCAGTGGCTGCGCAGCACCCCCATCCAGCACGCCGACTTCATCAACAGGCCCGCCAGCCGCCAGCGTTACTGGGCCCGCAGCATGATCGGCTGGCCGCGCATGCGTCAGGCGGCGCCCAACGCCGGCCACCTCGCCCTGGCGCAGCTGGAGCACGCAGGCCATGTCACCATGCTGATTACCCAGAACGTCGACGGCCTGCACCAGCGCGCCGGTCAGCGCGCAGTGATCGACCTGCACGGCAATCTCGACACGGTGTTCTGCCTGCAGTGCGGGCTGCGTCAGCCCCGCGCGCAGATGCAGGCAGCACTGCACGAGGCCAATCCGGCGCTGCACAGTCCGCTGGCCGAGACTCGGCCCGACGGCGATGCCGACCTGCCGGACGCCCTGCTGCAGAACGTACTGGTGCCCGACTGCCCGGCCTGTGGCGGCATTCTCAAGCCCGAGGTGGTGTTCTTCGGCGGAACGATTCCGCGGACAGTGCTGACAGCGGTGGAGCAGGCCGTAAAGGACTGCGAGGCGTTGCTGGTGGTGGGCAGTTCACTGAAGGTGTTTTCCGGCTTTCGCATCTGTCGCGATGCGCACGCGCTGGGCAAGCCGCTGGCCTGCCTGAATCTGGGTGTCACCCGCGCGGATGACCTGTTCAGCCTGAAGGTGGAGGCGGATTGCGCCGCCACCCTGGCAGCGCTGCCCTCAGCACTCGGGCTTTGAAATCACCTGGCCCTGCCACTCGAACTCCACGGCCCAGAGCGCCTGCCGGCCCTTGTCATAGTCGCGCCAAAGCTGCGCGAAGGTCTGCTGATTGAGCGGGTGGCGCTGCTGGGGCAGCAAGGCCGCCAGCGGGCGCAGCACATAGGCGTTGTGCAGGATCTCGGGGCGCGGCAGTTCGATGCCCTCGTGCACGCCGGATAGATCGCCATAGCAAAGGATGTCGATGTCCAGCGTGCGGTCGCTATAGCGTGGCGACAGTCGGTCACGTCCATGGGCATCCTCGATGGCCTTGAGCATTCCGGCAAGTTCGGCCAGCGCCAGCGTCGACTCGAAGCACACCACCAGGTTGAGGAAGTGGGGGCCTGTAAAGCCCACCGGCTCGCTCTCGAATACGGGCGACACTCGCAGCGTACCGAACCGCCGCTCCAGCGCCGCCAGGCCCAGGGAGAGGGAACGACGGGCATCGCGATTGCTGCCCAGGCTGAGACTGATCAAGGGCAAGGGCTACCGCATCCCTGACACGAACGTGCTGGAAGGGTCGGGGCGCACGCCGCGCTCGATCCCGATGCCGACATCCCGTGCCTCGGGCACCGCATCCGGCTTGCTCAGCCGCAGCCGCAGCCAGGGCACGCCGAAGCGGCTGTGCAGGCGCTGGGCGATCTGCTCGGCGAGGGTTTCCAGCAGGCGGCATTCGCTGGCCTTGATGAAAGCGCTTAGATCCTTGCTGATGGCGTCGTAGTCCAGCGCCAGCGCGATGTCCTCGCTGTGGGCGGCGGGCCGGATATCCGTGCCCATTTCCAGATCCAGCAGCACGGGTTGTGGGCGCGTGCGTTCCCAGTCGTGGATGCCGATGATGCAATCGACGCGCAGGCCGTGAATGAAGACGATGTCCATCAGCTCGCCCTCGCTTGACCGAGCGGCGGCAGGGTGTCCAGCGGCCAGCGCGGGCGCACGTCCAGCGCGAGAGACGCGACCTCGCCAGCCAGCAGGCGCTGACAACCGGCATAGGCGATCATCGCACCATTGTCTGTGCACAGCTGTGGCCGGGCGTAGAACAGCTGGCTGCGCTCTTTCTCGACCATGGTTTGCAGGCCGGCGCGCAGACGGGTGTTGGCACTGACGCCCCCGGCGATGACCAGAGACTTCAGCCCAGTGTCCTGCAGGGCGCGGCGGCACTTGATCACCAGGGTCTGCACTACGGCATCTTCAAAGGCGCGGGCGATGTCGGCGCGGGTTTGCTCGTCGATGTCCTGCGCGGCGCCGGCTTCGGGCAGCCCCGCCCTCGCCTCGGCCAGGGTATTTCGTACGAAGGTCTTCAGCCCGCTGAAACTGAAATCCAGCCCCGGCCGGTTGGTCATGGGGCGGGGAAAGTCGTAACGAGCCGCTGAGCCCTTCTCGGCCAGCGCGGCCACGCGCGGCCCGCCCGGATAGGCCAGTCCCAGCATCTTGCCCACCTTGTCGAAGGCCTCGCCGGCGGCGTCGTCCAGGGATTCGCCCAGCAGACGGTAGCGGCCGATGCCATCCACCCGCACCAACTGGGTGTGGCCGCCCGAGACGAGCAGCGCGACGAAGGGAAATTGCGGCGGCGTCTCTTCCAGCATGGGGGCCAGCAGATGACCTTCCATGTGATGCACGCCGATGGTGGGCACGTTCAAGGCCATGCCGAGAGAGCGCCCTACACTCGCACCCACCAGCAAGGCACCCACCAGACCGGGCCCGGCCGTGTAGGCCACCCCGTCGATGTCGTCCAGCGTGGCAGCCGCCTTGTCGAGCACTTCCTGGATCAGCGGGAGAGTCTTGCGGATGTGGTCACGGGAGGCGAGTTCGGGAATCACGCCACCGAAACGTTCGTGCAGCGGGACCTGACTGTAGAGGGTGTCGGCCAGCAGGCCGCGCTCGCTGTCGTAGAGGGCAATGCCCGTCTCGTCGCAGGATGTCTCGATACCCAGGACACGCATCGTGTTGAAACCTTTGGGAAACTGCCTCGGTGCCCGGGCAGGGGACTGCAGGCGTGGCGGGCCGTCATCATAAGCCAGGCGACCGCCGATTGACCAGCCGCAAGGTGGGAACCGGGCCCGATACCAAGCAGAATGCGGCCGCGCTGTCGATGTTTTCTTCGTTTTTGGCTTTGCATTTGGCAATTTGCCGCATTACCATGTGGCCCCTTTGAATCAACCTTACATCGAAATCTGGAAGGTGTGCCTTTTATGCCGATGGTAAAACTGAAAGAAAACGAGCCCTTTGACGTCGCTCTGAGAAGATTCAAGCGCTCTTGCGAGAAGGCAGGTGTGCTGGCAGAAGTGCGACGCAAGGAGTTCTACGAGAAGCCCACTGCAGCCCGCAAGCGCAAGGCCGCTGCCGCCGTGAAGCGTCATCTCAAGAAACTGCAGCGCGAAAACAAGAAGACCAAGCGTTTCTACTGATCCGCAGTCACCATGACCGACAGCGCGCTCAAGCAGAAAATCACCGAGGCAATGAAAGATGCCATGCGGGCCAAAGACAAGGCCCGCCTCGGCACCATTCGCCTTGCGCTGGCCGAAATCAAGAAGATCGAAGTCGACGAACGTATCGAGCCCGATGACGTCCGGGTCACTGCCGTGCTCGACAAGATGATCAAGCAGCGTCGCGAGTCCGTGAAGCAGTACGAAGCGGGCGCACGGCAGGACCTGGCCGAGATCGAGAACGCCGAGATCACCGTCCTGCAGGAATTCATGCCCCAGGCCCTCTCCCCCGAGGAAGTCGCCGCCATCATTGGCCAGGCCATGCGCGACAGCGCTGCCGCCAGTGTGCAGGACATGGGCAAGGTCATGGCGCTGGTGCGCCCGCTGGTCGTCGGCCGTGCCGACATGGCCGCCGTCAGTCAGATGATCAAGCAGCAGCTTTCCGAACGCTGAAACTGCTGGCACACTGCCCCATCCCCAAGCCTGCTGCCCCTCTGGACGCCTGACGATGGCCGGTCTGATTCCGCAAGCATTCATTGATGATCTGCTCGCTCGTGTCGACATCGTCGACGTGATCGACAAACGCATCAAGCTGCGCAAGACCGGCAAGAACTACTCCGCGCTCTGCCCTTTCCACACCGAGAAGTCACCCTCCTTCAGCGTCGAGCCCGACAAGCAGTTCTACTACTGCTTCGGCTGCGGCGCCGGCGGCAATGCCCTGGGCTTCGTCATGGAATACGAGCGGATGGACTTTCCCCAGGCGGTGGAAACCCTGGCGGGCGACTGCGGTCTGGAAGTGCCACGCGAGGAAGGTCGCCGCAAGGAGCGGGGGCAGAGCGAGAACAAGCCGCTTTACGACGTGCTGCATGAGGCCAATGTCTGGTACCAGCAGCAGCTGCGCACGCATCCGCAGCGCGAAAGGGCGGTGGCGTATCTTAAGGGACGCGGCCTGAGCGGCGCGATTGCCAAGACCTTCGGCATCGGTTTCGCCCCGCCTGGCTGGGACAATCTGCTGCGCACCCTGGGCAGTTCGCCCACTGCCATCGAGCACCTGCTGAGCGCCGGCCTGTTGATCAAGCGCGAGCCGGACGCCGAGAAGCAGGGGCAGTACGACCGCTTCCGCGACCGCATCATGTTCCCCATCCGCGACACCCGCGGGCGCGTCATTGGCTTTGGCGGTCGCGTGCTCACCGACGAGAAGCCCAAGTATCTGAACTCGCCGGAAACCCCGGTGTACCGCAAGGCCAATGAGCTGTACGGGCTGTACGAGGCACGCCGAACCAATCCGCGCCTCACGCGTTTTGTGATCGTGGAAGGCTACATGGACGTAGTGGCTCTGGCCCAGCACGGCATCGACTACGCTGTGGCGACGCTCGGAACAGCCACCAATGTCACGCATCTGAACCGCTTGTTCCGCCTGGTGTCGGAAGTGATCTACTGCTTTGACGGGGATGCCGCCGGCCGCACCGCTGCCTGGCGCGGCATGCAGGCCACCCTGCCCGTGCTGGAAGACGGCCGCCAGGTGCGTTTCCTGTTCCTGCCCGAGGGCGAAGACCCGGATACCCTGGTGCGCAAGATCGGCAAGGAACGCTTCAGCAGCCTGATCGACGGTGCCACCCCGCTGGCAGATTTCTTCTTCGACCATCTGGCCGAGGGGCTCGATCTCGCCAGCATCGAGGGCCGCGCGCGCCTGAGTTCGCTGGCCGCGCCGCTGCTGCGGCAAATGCCGACGGGGCTGTACCGGCAGCTGATGATCGAAAGGCTGGCGGGTATCGCCGGTGTGGAGAGTCGCGCCATCGAGGCGCTGGTGCTGAAATCGACCCCGCCGCCTGCTCCGGCCTCGGCCGCCGACGCGCCGCCCGAGGATTATCCGGTGCCGCCCGACTACGACGATGCGCCGCGTCGTGCACCGCTCGAGCCCCGCAGATCGGCTCGCGTGGCAGCCGGTCCGACGCAAACCAGCACACGGCCGCGCAGCCCCGGGCTGAAGGCGATTGAACTGCTGCTTTACCAACCCAAGGTAGGCGTTGATCTGCAGCAAGACGTAGAACCATTGCGCAAAAACGGTGACGAATACACAGATCTGCTGCTCGAGCTGCTTGAATTAGTGGCCCAGAACCCCACTATCAACACCTACACGATGCTGGGGCACTGCTATGGCACTCCGCTGGGTAACCAGCTCACGCAGCTGCTGCGCAACGAGAAGATCACACCACTGGAAGGCGTGGCCAGCGAGTTCGCGTACCTGCTCGATTCCCTGCTGGCTGAGGCACGCAAGAAGCAGTTCAAGAAACAGTTGCTGGAACAGTTGAAACCGCGTGTGCGCGCGACGGGCGCCGCGGATTCGCATTGAACCGGTCGTTGGCACTCTCGCCTCGATGAGGCATAATGCCCGGCCTTTTTACAGTCCACGCTCATCTGGTCCCCTGCGACCACTCACGGGAAGCCATGTCTGAATCTCGCGTAACCCAGCTGCCACAAACAGGCCTCAAGGCTCTGATCGCCAAGGGAAAGGAGCAAGGGTATCTGACCTATACCGAGGTCAATGACCACTTGCCGGAATCCATCTCTGATCCGGATCAGGTCGAAGACATCATCCAGATGATCAACGACATGGGCATGAAGGTATACGAGACCGCGCCCGATGCCGACACCCTGCTCATGAATGAAGGCGATGGCAACACCGACGAAGTGGCCGCCGCCGAAGCCGCCGCCGCCCTGGCCGCCGTGGAGAACGAAGCCGGTCGCACCACCGACCCGGTCCGCATGTACATGCGCGAGATGGGCACCGTCGAGCTGCTCACCCGCGAAGGCGAAATCGTGATCGCCAAGCGCATCGAGGAAGGCCTGCGCGAACTGATGAAGGCCATGGCCTGTTTCCCCGGGACCGTGTCGCACATCCTCAAGGAATATGATCTGGTGGACGCCGAGGAGCGCCGCCTGAGCGACATCATTTCCGGGTATCTTTCGGTGGCTGACGAGACCGAAGTACTCGCCGTGGCCCTGGCCGAGCCGGAAGGCATCGAGATTCCCATCGTCGACGAGGTCAAGGAGGACGACGACGAAGTCCTGGCAGCCGACGATGACGAAGCCGCCGCCGGCCCCGATCCGGAAGAGGCCCGTTTACGCTTCGGCGAGCTGCGTGACCAGTTCAAAGCCACCGAGGCCGCCATCAAGAAGCACGGCCGCCTGCACAAGAAGACCCTGACCGAGCTGGACAAGCTGGGCGAAGCCTTCAAGACCTTCAAACTCACCCCCAAGCAGTTCGAGCCCCTGCTGAGCCAGATCCGAGCCGTGCTGCAACGCGTGCGCCGCAGCGAGCGCGCCATCTTGACGCTGTGCGTGCGCAACGCCGGCATGCCGCGCAAGGCGTTCATCCAGCTGTTCCCGGGCAATGAAGTGAACGAGAAATGGGTGGATCAGCTGGTGGCCATGAACGAGCCCTGGTCCGCGTCCGTGGGCAATTTCAAGACGGAAATCCTGCGTGCCCAGAAGAAGCTGGTGACGCTGGAGAAGGAAAACGGCGTGTCCGTGGCCGAGATCAAGGAGATCAACCGCAACATGTCCGTCGGCGAGGCCAAGTCACGGCGCGCCAAGAAGGAGATGGTCGAGGCCAACCTGCGTCTGGTGATTTCCATCGCCAAGAAGTACACCAACCGCGGTCTGCAGTTCCTCGACCTGATCCAGGAAGGCAACATCGGCCTGATGAAGGCGGTGGACAAGTTCGAATACCGTCGCGGCTACAAATTCTCGACCTATGCCACCTGGTGGATTCGTCAGGCCATCACCCGCTCCATCGCCGACCAGGCGCGCACCATCCGCATTCCGGTACACATGATCGAGACCATCAACAAGCTCAACCGCATCTCGCGCCAGATGGTGCACGAGAAGGGCCGCGAGCCCACACCGGAAGAGCTGGGCGAGCGCATGGACATGACGGAAGACAAGGTGCGGCGCGTGCTCAAGATCGCCAAGGAACCGATTTCCATGGAGACGCCGATCGGCGATGACGAAGATTCGCATCTGGGGGATTTCATCGAGGACACCACGGTGGACTCCCCGGTGGATTCCTCCATCGACGAGGGCCTGCGCGAAGCCACCAAGGAAGTGCTGGCCAGCCTGACGGCCCGCGAGGCCAAGGTGCTGAGAATGCGTTTCGGCATCGACATGAACACGGACCACACGCTGGAGGAAGTCGGCAAGCAGTTCGACGTCACCCGCGAGCGTATCCGTCAGATCGAAGCCAAGGCCCTGCGCAAGCTGCGTCACCCGACGCGTTCCGACCACCTGCGCAGCTTTCTGGATGATTGAAGCAGTTCGCGACGCGGCGTTGAAGTTGCTGTTGTTCTGATCCCGGTGGCGGGGGGTGGCAGAGCCGTTCTGCGGCTGCCCCGCACCGCTCCCCGGTGCCCTCGCTTCACAAAAAGCCCAAGGTCTTTTTGCTCACTCGGTGCGGGTCTCTTACGCCGCTGAACGAGAAGACGGCAGCCTGGCTCCTTTGCAGCCTGCAGTGGGCTGGGTCAGTTCGCGGGCCAGCCCGCTCCCTCAGGTCTCGCGCCTTCCCGCACTTCTGTACGAAGAGAGGTCTCAGTCGTGTGGCTGGGAAAGAGGTGGCGGGGGGTGGCAGAGCCGTTCAGCGGCATGAGAGCCCCGCACCGAGTGAGCAAAAAGACCTTGGGCTTTTTGTGAAGCGAGGGCACCGGGGAG
>JBEDFR010000130.1:0-6082 GCA_041175045.1 Pseudomonadota bacterium
CGCGAACGATGCCAATCGGATGGCACAAGAAGAGGCCCCGGGCGGCGGGTACCGCGTTCAGCGACATAAGAGACCCGCACCGAGTGAGCCAGGAGACCGAGGCTCCTGGCGATGCGAGGGCCCCCGGGAGGGGTGCGGGTCAGTCGCAGAACGCGGTGCCCGCCGCCTGGGGCCGGGTCGAAGACCAGGCGGCGAACCGGATCGCGGGCAGGGCCCGCTCCCACAGGCCAGGTCCCACAGGCTCAGCGCAACTCCAGCGCCTCCGCCATGATGTGGTAAATGACATTCTGTTCCAGTGTGCCGCTGAAATAGTGCGCCTTGGGCCCCGAGGCGTAGATCGCCACATCCTCCCCCGCGTGCGTCTCGTTCAGCATCAGCACCGCGCTCTCCTGCACATAGTCCGGCGCCGTCGTCGCCACCGCACTCAGGTCCGGACGTGCCTTGTCGCCCGTGAACTGCGCCTCGCGGTACTGACCGTCCTCGCCCGTGAACTCATGGCGGTCGCCATCACCCACATAGCCCGGCCCGTTGGCATAGCCCAGCGTGGTGTAGGGCAGGCCCATGGCATCCTTCATCGGGCCGGCCTCGGTGGCCGCCAGACCCAGGATCGGATTGCCGCGCATGGGGTAGCCCGCCAGCGTGAACACATGGCTGTGATCGGCGGTGACGATGATCAGCGTGTCCTCCTCGCTGCTCAGCTCCCGCGCCACGGCCACCGCTTCCGACAGGGAGATGGTGTCGGTCAGCGCGCGATAGGCATTGCCGGCGTGGTGGGCGTGGTCGATGCGGCCGGCTTCCACCATCAGGTAGTAGCCGTTGGCGTTCTGCTGCAGCAGTTCAATGGCTGTGCGAGTCATCTCGGCCAGGCTGGGTTCGCCGGCGCCGTCCTGCGCGCGGTCGGCCTCGTACTTCATGTGCGAGGGCTCGAACAGGCCCAGCACCGGGCCGACAGCGCGGGTGTCCAGCGCCTCGAACTGTGCCAGGTTCCACACATAGCGCGCGCCGGCTTGCGCCAGCCATTCCTGGGTGAGGTCGCGACTGTCGGTGCGCTTGCCGGTCAGCGCGGGGTACTCCGGGTCCTGGCTCTGCGTGGGCAGGAAGAAGCTGCGGCCACCCCCCAGCACCACGTCCACGCCATCGCCGTGGGGGAACTCCAGCAATTGCCGCGCAATGTCCTTCACGGTGGCGCCGGCGGGCAATGCAGCATCGCCTTCCCAGTCGCGATTGCCGATGTGCGCGTAATTGGCCGCCGGCGTGGCGTGGGTGATGCGGGCGGTGGACACCAGACCGGTGGCCATGCCGCGCTGCTCTGCCTGTTCCAGAATGGTCGTCACACTGTTGGCGGCGATGACACTGGCATCGGCTTCGTTGCGAGCCACTACGGGCGTCACCGACAGTGCGCCGTCATTGGCCTTGATGCCGGTCACCATGGCGGTGGCGGTGGGGGCGGAATCGGAAGTCTGCTGATTGGCACTGGCCGTGACGGAGTGCGCCAGGTACGGCAGCGTCTCGAAATGCAGGCGATTGCCTTCGCCGTCGACCTGGCGCTGTTGCCCTTCCAGGATGCGTGCGGCGGTGACGGTGGACACGCCCATGCCGTCGCCCACGAAAAGAATGACATTGCGCGCCTTGCCGTTGTTCGGCGTGCGGGCGCGGGCCGCTTCCAGGGCCTGACGGCCTTGTTCGTACCAGCCGGCAGCATCGGTGGGCTGAGCAAATGCAGGAGTGCAGCAGACAAGCAACAGGGGCAAGGCAAGGCAGGAGAGGACGCGGAACATGGACAACACCCGGCGACAGTCGGTGGAAAACTGCACTGTAGCCGGGGTGTGTGACAGGGCTGTGAAGCGGGCTCCCAGGAACAGGTCGGTGGGAGCTTGCTTGCAAGCGAACAGTGCCAATCGAATGGCACAAGAAGAGGCCCCGGGCGGCGGATCGGATCGCGGGCAGGGCCCGCTCCTACGGCTTAGGGTTGGAACATGTACGAGAACTTCACGAAGATCTGGTCGCCGTCCTTCTTCAAGTCGTTGGTGACCACCACCTCACGCTCGTCTTCCACCTCGATAATCTCGAAGTTGCTCTGGTTGCTGTTGTAGCCCACGTAGAGCGCCGACCACGGGTTGATCACGTAGCGCAGCAGGATGTCGAAGTTCAGGTTCTTGTCGTCCACCAGGCGCGTGTTCGGGCCGGCGTCGGTGTTCTCGTACTGCGTGATGAAACGCAGCGACATCTCGCGCGTGAACTGATAGTTCCAGCTGCTGCGGAAGATCTCGTTGGTGAACACCTTGCCGCCGCGGCCGTCCAGCTCCGTGGTGACATAGGAGTTGTCCACGCGCAGACGCTCGATCGGGCGCCACAGCACGCTCACATCCAGACGCTGGGTGTCGGCCACCGAGGGCAGTGTGCCGCGACGCGGCACCAGGTTCAGCGCGCTGCCGTTGCGGTAGCTCACGTCGAAGGTCAGCGTGGAGAGTGCGGTGTTGCGGTAACGCGCGTTCAAATTGTCGTAGCGGTAGGCCACCGGGCGGGTCAGGCCCGCGAAGTCGATGGGACGCAGCACTTCGGTCACGTCCTGCGCGCCCAGGGTGATGCGGCTGGTGGCGAAGACCCAGTTCAAGCTCGGCGACACTTCGGAGTACACCTTGGTACCGTCCTTGTCGTCCTGATACACGAACATGGCCCCTGGCGCCCAGTTGTTCAGCGAGGAATTCTCGGGATAGAACTGGTAGTCATTGCGCCAGTGAATGCCGGAGATGTCGGACTTGAAGAAGCGGTTCTGGAAGCCCAGCTGGGTGCGGAAGTCGGCGTCGGTGTCCACAAAGTGGAAGTGGGTGTTGTAGCCACGACCCACGCGGTCCACGCGGATATTGCGCTGGATGCCGGTGAGTTCCGCCCCGCCGAAGGTGGGCTCGGTGTCGGTGCCGATGAATTCCAGGTTGGTCACCCAGTTGGTGTTGATGCGGAACTTGCCGTCCACGCTCAGCACGCGGTTGTAGCCCTCGGCCAGTTCACGGTCGGTGAGCAGCATGCCGATGCGGTCCTGACCCTGCAGGTCGCGGTAGGCGCGCACCACGCCGATGGTGGCTTTCTCGCCCCTGAGTGGGTCGGTCGCAGCACGGTTCAGTCCCGGTGCCTCGTCGTTGATCAGGATGGTGCCGAAGCCCCAGGGGCCGGAGCGGCCGGTGAAGCGCATGCCCATTTCCGGGTCGACGATGCGGCGCGTGAACAGCAGGATCGAGTCGGTGGCGAAGAAGTCGGCGTTCTCCACGAAGAACGGGCGGCGCTCCGGGTACTGCACTTCGAAACGCTCGTTCACCGTCACCTGGGGTTCGTCGGATTCCACCTGGCTGAAGTCGGGGTTCAGGGTCAGGTCCAGCACCCAGGAGTCGTTGAACACGAACTTGGCGTCCACGCCCACGTCGTATTCCTTGTCGCTGGCCATGAGCGGGCCGCCGGGAGCGCGCAGGTCCAGCGCTTCCACGTCACGGGCGAACACGAAGGGGATGATCTGGGTGTTGCTGCCGGGCTCCACGTTGCGAATGCCGGTGAGCAGGGCGGTCTGGTTCAGACGGCCGTCGATGGCGATGGAGTAGGGCGGCCAGAAGCTTTCCTCGCTCAGACGCGGAATCTGGCGGCTGGCCTGCACGCGCCACACCTGGTCCTGCACGGCCGGGAAACGCAGGCCACGCAGCGGCACGCGGATGCGCACCATGTAGCCCTGCTCGTTCACTTCGCCGTCGCTGTCCCACACGGCTTCCCAGGTGGTGTCGAAACCGGCGCGGTTGGAGAAACCCTCCGTCCAGCGCGCGTCCCACTGCACGCCCAGGGGCGTGACGCGGAAGGTGTAGGCGGTGCGCTGATCGTTGAAGGTGTCGATGGTCAGCTCGACGGTGTCGTCGCCGCTGATGTTCTCGCGCGAGGCAAGGTTGGCGCGGATCTGGGAAGGATCGGTATCGAACGCCAGGAACACGGCATAGAGCGCGCGCTGGTCATAGCCCAGATACACCTCGGTGCGCTGGGACGCGGGCGCCCCGTCGGTGGGCTCGCGCTGGACAAAATTTTCCATCTTCGCCATCTGCCGGGCCAGCGCGGTGCTCGGGCTCATGCCGGCGAAATCGCTCAGTTCAGGTTCCTGGTTCAGAAGGGGGATGGACAGGCTGGGGGCTGCGTCGGCTGCATAGCTGGCTGCGGGCATGGCGAAAGCGAGCAGGCAGGCGAGCAGGCCGGGCAGGAATCGGATAACAGGCATTGCGTTCTCTCCACCGGGGATTGCTGTGTTTTTATGTGGCCGGGGGCTTGGTTGCCCCTCTGAATGGTCGGGCGGCAAGTTAGCATGAAAGGATCGTGCAAACAGCCACAAATTGTCACTCGGGCCAGGCCGCCTCAGGGCGCGGCAGGGGTCTGCAGCAGGGGATTGCCGAACTGCGCGCGGTAGCGCTGGCCGATCAGCGCGGCACCGATGTTGTTGAGGTGGCTCTCGTCGCGGTACAGCGGCGTGCCATCGAGCGTGGTCTGGCAGCGGGCCTCGTCACACAGCACGGCGGCCGGGTTGATCCACTGCAGCTGCGGGAAGCGCTGCTGTGCCGTGGCCTTGAAGCGTTCGAACGCGGCCCCGCGCTCGCGCACCACGGCGGCGTCGATGCTGCAGTCTTCCATGTTCTTGAGCAGGCAGTGGGCATAGGTGGCCGAGGGCAGCTCGGGCACATCTTCCAGCATCACCACGCGATGGTTCTGCTCCAGCAGCCATTGAATGGCGTCGAGGAAATAGCCCTCGAAGGCCGGGTTTTCGAGATAGGCGTTCCACCACGCGCCCATGTAAACCGTCATGGGCCGCTGGCGCAGCCAGGTCTGCAGCGCGGTGTTGCGGTCGATCTTCTCCTGATTGCCGTCGAAGGCCGCGGCCGTCTGATCGGCGCGCACGAAGGGATTGGAAGCCCGCGTCACCAGCAGCAGGGACTCGCCCGCTTCGGCCAGGAACTCATCCATGAAGCCGATCAGGTGGATGGCGTGGGAATCCCCGATCAGCACACTGCTCGGCCCGCTGGCCGGGGTGGGGGCGCCGAACAGGCAGGCCTCGCTCTGATCGAAGGCGTATTCCTCGCCCTTGAAGCAGGGCTCGTGGAGGTCGGCGGCATTGTGCTGGGCGATGATGCGGTAGAGCTCGCGACGCTCGGGCGCGATGCGGAAACTGAGGTCGTCCGCCAGGCGGATGGTGGACTGCACCACCCACAGCGCCAGCGCGGGCAGCAGCAACAGCCGCACGGCGCACTGTTGCAGGTTCCAGGGCCGATAACGCCAGCGCTGCTCGACGAAGTGGAAGGTGAGCCAGGACAGGCCGAGCGCCGCGGCGAACATCCCCAGGCGCAGGGGCCAGGTGATCTCGATGAGCTGGTAGTGCAGCAGGGCCACGGGCGGCCAGTGCCACAGATACAGCGAATACGACAGCCCTCCCAGCAGCACCAGCGGGCGCAGACTCAGCAGACGCGCCACGGCGGTGTCAGCGTGATGCATGCCGGCCAGCAGGATCATGGCGCTGCCGGCGGTGGGCCACAGGGCGTTGTAGCCAGGGAAGTGGGCGTCGGCGTCCAGCAGCAGGGAGGTGGCCAGGATCAGCAGCAGTCCGGCCAGGGCAAGCGTCTGCGCCTGCAGGCGGCTCAGGGCGGCGGCCCGGGCGCCGTACAGCGCCACGCCGGCCCCCAGCAGCAGCTCGAAGGTGCGGGCCGGCAGCAGGTAGTACGCCGCGGCGCGGGCGCTATCGGCCAGCAGCACGGACAGCCCGAAGCAGGCCGTCCACAGCAGCACGAAGGCCCATAGCGCGGGCCGCCCGGCGGACAGCTTCCACAGGCCCAGCAGCAGCGCGGGCCACAGCAGGTAGAACTGCTCCTCCACCGCCAGCGACCAGGTGTGCAGCAGGGTCAGCGTCTGCGCCTCGGGCGCGAAATACTGACTCAGCTCGCCGTGGTAATACAGGTTGCTCACGCCCAGCAGCGAGGCCAGGGCGCTCTTGGCGAAGAGGTAGTAATCGTCGTCGAGGTAGAACGGCGAGATCAGCAGCAGGCTGCCAGTGCATACCACCAGATAGGCG
>JBEDFR010000131.1:0-5921 GCA_041175045.1 Pseudomonadota bacterium
GCAGTCAGCGTCCCAGTCTGCCCCTCCGAAATATGCTGTCTGCTCAAGCCCTTGCGATGCACATGTTGACGCGTGTGGTGGTGTCTCCTACCTTTTTCCTACCACGGATTTCCCGATTGGATCCGCTTGCACTGCGCGAGCCCTCGTTATACGCGGGATTGCCGCGAATTCCCCGGCCTGATACGACGCAATCTCGCTCCGCGCGACGTACCAACTTCCTACCAATCCAATAAAAAAAGGAACGCCCCATGCCAACACTTGCACTGACGGCCGATTTCATGGCCACCCTGTCCGCGCGCTTACCCGCCCGTGGTGCCGTCTGTTACTTCGACACCGAGCTCAAGGGCTTTGTCCTTGAGCTGCGGGCGAGCGGAGGCGCCACGTTTTACTTTCGATACCGTGACGCCGAGGGGAAAGTGCGTTTGAACCGGATTGGGCGTGCCGCGGATACCTCTCTGGGCGAGGCGCGCGTGGCGGCTCACAACATGAAGCGACTGCACAACGAGGGGGGCGACCCGAAACGGGAAAGCCAGCGCCTGCTCCGCGTGCCGTGCTTCGGGCAATTCGTGGCAATCCATTACCTGCCCTACATCCAGGTGCGCAAACGCAGTTGGCGCACGGACGATTCCATCCTGCGCGGGCATTTGTTGCCTGCTTTTTCCCAAGTGCGCCTCAGCCGTATCCGGCGTGCGGATGTGCTGGCCCTGCACCACAGCAAACTGGCCGGTGGCTATGCGGCCGCCACCTGCAACCGCATGCTGATCCTGTTGAAATTCATCTTCAATTGCGCGATTCGCTGGGACATATTGCCGCCCGGCTGCAATCCCTGTACCGGCATCGAGACCTTCTCCGACCACGGGGCGCGGGAACGTTATCTCACCCCCGAAGAAGTGCAACGGCTGATGGCAGCCCTCGATGCCAGCTCCCAGGCACAAGTGGCCCAGGTGATTCGCCTGCTGCTGTACACGGGTGCGCGCAAGCGCGAGATCCTGGACTGCCGTTGGGAAGAAATAGATTTGAATCGTCAACTTTTGACTGTTCCTGCCACCCGCTCGAAGTCAAAGAAGCCGCGTTTGATCCCGCTGTCGGACGCCGCCATCGAGCTGTTGCAGAGCCTGCCGCGCCCGCCTGATATGCCCTGGGTGTTTTTCAATCCGCGCACCGGCAAGCCGCCCGTGTCCATTTTCTATGCCTGGGACACGATCCGTCGCCGCGCGCAGCTGAGCGATCTGCGCCTGCACGACCTGCGCCACAGCTACGCGAGCTTTCTGATCAATGCGGGGCGCACCCTGTATGAGGTGCAGCGTCTGCTGGGCCATCACGACCCGAAGGTCACCATGCGCTATGCCCACCTGTCACCGCAGTCGATGCGCGACGCGGTGAACCTGGTGGGCAATCTGGTGCGCGGCTCGGCCTAGAAGGTTTCCAGCGTGACGGAGGCATTGCAGCCTTCGTTTTCGTAGGAGCCGACCCAGATGTCGTAGTCGCCCTCGTCGGCGGCCTCGAAGCGGATGCGGGCGTCCATGCCGCCGTTGGAGTCGTCATCGAAATGCCAGTCGGCCGCCGGGTCATTGATCAACAGCACGCTGTCGCAGTCGCTCTGCAGCCGCACCTCCAGCGCGCGTCCCAGGCCATTGCCACTGAACGCCATGGTGTAGTCGGGCGGGAGGGTGACAAAGCCGCGTCCGGGCAGATTGGAGCACAGGGCAATGTCGGCCGTGCCGCCGGCAAACACCTTCAGAGTCTGGGGTGTGTAGAGCGCATCGCTGGTGTAGCTCAGAGCCGTGCCCGACTGGCTGAGATCGGGGCACAGGGCCGCCGTGGCTGGCGCCAGGCTCTTGCCGCTCGGCGCCGAAGCGCCCGGCTCGGCAGGCGCAGTTTTGGCCTGGGCGGCCGCTGGATCAGCCACGGCGGTCGCGGCCGCGAACAGGTCATTGCCGGTGACCAGCGGTTCGCCATTCACGAGTATTTGCTCGGAACTGGCCTGCAGGGAGCTGCGCAGACGTCCGTCTTCGACTGTGACATAGGGCTGGGTGAGGGCGGTCTCCAGCAGGTCTTGCAGGGTCTGCTGCTGCGTCGCTGTCAGGGCTGCGCTGGCGAAGGTACGCTCGAGCGCCTCGACAGAAGTGTCCAGTGTGGCCTCCACGCGGACGGCATCGGTGAGCGACTCGAGATTGTCGAAGTCCACCGCAGGCGAGCCCTGGTATTCGACGCTCAGCGTCGCGATCAGGTCGTCGGCGTCGGGCAGCTGCAGCGCCAGGCGGTCGACGCTCAACACCACCTGCTCCTGAGCCAGGGCGCGCAGGGCCTCGCCCAGGGAGTCACCAAGGCTGTCCAGATCTGCGTCCAGCGACCAGAGCGCGTCCAGGGCGGCATAGGTCTGCGCGCTGATGCCGCGCAGCGAGGTCTCCATGGCCAGGCCGCCCAGGCGCTGCTCATTGAGTTCCAGCGTCCCCACGCGCAGCGTGCCGGTGTTCGACACAGTGTCGTCGAGCAGCTCGACCGTGCTGGTGGCGGCATAGTCACGCAATTGCAGCCGCAGGTCGGCGGCTGGCAGGTTCAGGCGCGCGGCATCCAGTGTCATGCGTGAGTCTGTGAGCAGCGGTTGCGCGTCGCGCTGTTCCAGGGTGGCCTGCAGGGCCAGGCGATCCATGGCGAACACGGGCGCGGCGGATGCGGCGCTGGTGTCCTTTTTCGCCGCGACGGCCAGGGTGTTGTCTCGCACCTCCAGCAGAGCCAGCGCGAGCTCACTCGTCAGGGTCCAGTCTGCAAGGTCGCGCTGCAGTGTTCCCGTCAGGCGCAGGCCTTCCAGGCTGGCGCTGCCCTCGTCCGGGGCGTCCAGCGCCAGCAGCGGCAGATCCAGGCGCAGCTCGACCTGATCCAGCGCGCGGTTGGCCTGCAGCCGGGCCCCCAGGCCAAAGGCCTCCAGGTTGATCGTGTCGTCCCCGTCGACCACGCGGCCGTCATAGTCCAGCACGTCCAGGCTGGCGTGCAGCGCACCGCCGAAACCCAGCGTGCCTTGCAGCGTCAGCAGGGGGGTCTGTCCGGGATACTGCGGCAGCGCCTCGCGCAGGGCCGCGGGCACCGCCACGTCGAGTTCGGCCCGGGCCAGGCCGAAGCTCAGCCCGCCCAGCCATGGCCCATGGCGGATGTCGATGCGGCCGGCCAGACTGCGGCGCTCCTCGGGCAGTTCCAGCGTCTGCAGCACTTGCGCCAGCGTGCCGCCACTGCGCTCCGGCCGCCACACCAGGCGGTAACGCAGCTCGCCACCCCAGAAATGGCTGTCATAGTCGAACTGCACCACGCTGACGTCGTCACGAGCGATCAGCACCGCCCGATAGCGTTCCATCTCGCTGCCAACGCGGCTGCCAATCATGGCGACACTGGCCAGAGTCAGCGCACCAGCGAAAAGGACAAACAGACCGAGTCTTTGGAAAGTCTTGCGCGTCGCGGGCATCATGGGGCCATCTCCTCAGGTGTCAGACGGTGGCGGCGTATTCCCGGCCGCCGGCGCCGCCAGGGCATTGACCCAGGCAAGCTGTCGGGGCAGACAGACGGTCTGCAGATCGTAGTGCTCTTTGGCAAACGCCCGCGCCTGCTGCCCGAGTCGGGCCCGTGCCGGGGCATCCTCCAGCAGGGCGCAAAGGGCATCACAGAGGCCCGGCACGTCGAAAAAATCGACGAGCCGGCCTGTCTGCCCGTCGAGGATGGCCTCGCGCAGGGGGGCGGTATCACTGGCGACGATGGCACAGCCGGCGCTCATCGCTTCCAACAGGCTCCAGCTCAGCACAAAGGGGTAAGTCAGATAGACATGGACGCGCGACAGTTGCAGCACGGGAATGAATTGCTCGTAGGGAATATTGCCCAGAAAGTGCACGCGGGCCCAATCGGCGTCGCTGATCTGAGGCCGCACCTCGGCGATGAAGATGTCTTTCCATGAACTGCCGCCATGCTGTTGCGGGGTGGGTCTTGCGCCGTAGCTCACGTCATTGCCCCCGACAATCAGCACGCGGGCAGCAGGCCGGCGGCGCAGCAGTTCGGGCAGGGCGCGCATGAAGACGTGGTAGCCGCGATAGGGTTCCAGATTGCGATTGACGAAGGTCACTACCTCGTCGTCTCTACTCAGCCGCACAGTGCCATTGAGGGTCAGCGTGACGGCCGGATTGGGCGCCACGGCCTGCGTGTCGATCCCGTCGTGCACCACGCTGATGCGGCTGCGCATGGGCGCCGGGAAGGTGCTGGCCTGCCAGTGGGTGGGGCTGATGCCAGCGTCGGCGATGTCGAAGTGCAGCAGATTGTTCAGATTCTTCAGCCGCAGCCGGCACGCCTCCCCGGCGGCATCCTGCACCGCAAACTCCGGGTCGAAGCCGACATCGCTGCCGCGCGGGTGGTAGTAGAACTCGCAGTAGATGCCCAGGCGCGCGGCGGGCCACACTTCCTTGAGGAACAGGCTCTCGCCCCAGCCGTGATGTGCCACGATCACCTCGGGCTCAAAACCCTGTGCCTTGAGCTGCAGGGCAGCCCGGAAACAGGCATCGGCGCGGATGGTCTTGGTTTCGAAATCGCTCACCCAGGGGTGGACGCCGGGTGTCGTGCCGCGGCTCACGCCGTAGGGCACCAGGGTGACTCCCTGCCAGCTGGCGGCTGCGCTCTTTTGCAGCAGCAGTGCCCGCACCTCATGGCCCTGGCGAACCAGTGCCGGGGCCAGGAACTTGAACTGGCCGGGGAAGTTCTGATGCACGAACAGCACTTTCATGCGGGGAAATGCTGCGCAGCCAGAGTGCGCAGCGCCTCGTCGGAACGGGGACTCTTGCTGGCCAGAGCCCACAGGTCGAAGAAGGGCGCGCGGCCGCGCGCGAGGGTGGCCACCGAGGCAAATCCTGCCGCCTGCAAGGTGGCGTGCAGCACGCGTCGGGTGAAGCCACAGCGGTGCGCCATGTACAGATTGCCCTGGGCCATGCTGCGCCGAAAGCCGTACAGGATGTCGAGGGGCGCGATGGGGCCGGCCGGCGAGGTATAGGCGGCCTCCGTCAGCTTGTCCTCGGCTATCAGGGCGCACACCGACTGCAGGTCGGGGCAGGTGATCACGGCGATGCCGTCGTCGGCCAGCACGCGGTGAAACTCGGCCAGGGCAACGGGCACCTCATGCGGATAAAGATGTTCGATGTTGTGACTGGAAAAAATGGCGTCGACGGCGCCCGCGGCCACGGCGTGCATGTCGGTCATGGTGCCGGTGACGTCGGGCTGCACGGACGGGTCGATATCCAGGCGGATTTCCTGCCAGTCAGCGGTGTTGAAACCGGGGGTGGTGCGGTCTTTGCGCTTGGGGCCGCAGCCGACGTGCAGGAGTTTTTTCATAAGGTCTCGCGTAGGCAGGCACTCAGACCGGCAGCAGGGGGGTTGGCCCGGGAGTATGCCGTCTGGATATTCCCTGTTCAAGCGGACACGGGCGCCGGCGCCTCAGGCAATCGCCGTGATGTCGCCGCCGGCAAAGGTGAGTCCCGTGGTCGCGGCGACGCCCGTGATCTTGACAAGGACGTCATTGGCGCCCAGGCCGGCGTTACCGTCCGAGACAAACAGATAACTGTCGGCCCCTGAGGCGTAGAGCATCGTCGAGCCAGCCGTGGTCGTCGTGCTGTTGCCCAGTGCCGTCACGAAATCTGCGAGGTTGGCGGCTCCTGCCGTCACCAGACCTGCTGCATTCAGCGTCAGGCCACTGCCAGTGCCGGCATCGGCGCTCAAGGCCGCCCCCGTCCAGTCAATGCTGTCGGCGCCCGTGCCGAAGTCCGTAATCGTGTCAAAGCTCGTGGCGCTGGGGTTGCGCGATGCCCCGGCGTAGAGCACGAAGACATCGGCGCCAGCGCCACCGGTGATGATGTCCGGCCCGATGCCCGCCGTTATGGTGTCGTTGCCGTCATTGC
>JBEDFR010000132.1:0-14255 GCA_041175045.1 Pseudomonadota bacterium
GACCAGCGCCCGCCCCGAACCGCGTCCTTTTGCCAGCGAAGGGCCCGGGTGACCTCGGCCGCGTCACTCCGCTGGCCAGGCGCACTGCCTTTGTTACGGGGCCCTGGGTCAGGCAGAGGGCTGTGCCCGCCCTGCTCAGCGGCATCAAAGACGCGCGCCGAGTGAGCCGGGAGACCAAGGCTCCCGGCGATGCGAGGGAAGGCAGGATGCCCGCGGGTCAGCCGCAGAACACGGCGGGCACGGCCCTCTGCCGGGAAGAATCGACAAGAGCAAAGATGAAGGCGCCTGACAGCCCCACTCAGTTGGAATAGGTTTCGAGGATGTTGACCGCGTGGTTCTTGATGTGACGCAGAGACACAAACATATCGCTGTAAGTCTGCGCCGGCAGTGACTGGCAGGTGCCGTTCTTCAGGCGCTGCAGATGCCGGTCGCGCATGGTATTGGCCAGCTTGTTCAGCCGCTTGGCTTCTTCCAGCAGACCGGTGATGCGCGTGGAGTCGGCACGCTTCCTGCGGGCACCGGCCACGCGCCCCACAAAGGTGTCGACCTCGTTATAGAAGCTCTTCAGGTCATCCCAGGCTTCCGGGCTCAGCGCTTCCTTCTGCTTGTACAGCCGCGAGCGGTAGATGCTGAACGACTGCAGACTGTCGGCAATGCTCTCCAGTTCATCCGCCATGCGGATCAGGCCATAGGCGCGGGTGGATTGCCCCTGTGTCACTGAATCCGTCAGCACCGTGGTGATGAAGTTGATCATCTCCTCCTCGATGTTGTCGGTGATGTCTTCCAGGTGGTTGATGCGCTCGAAGGCCGCTTTGTCGTGCTGTTCACCCAGGGTGTAATCGCGCGTGAGATTGAACATCTCACGGGTGATTTCCACCATGTTGTCCATTTCCAGATCGGCCTGCTGCAGCGCCACCTCCGGCGCCATGGTGGCGCGGTTGCCCAGATACTTGAGCTTGTGTACTTCCTTCTCGCCCTTGCTGGGCACCAGCCAGACCACCAGCTTGACCAGGTAGTTGATAAGCGGAATCCACAGCAGCACGTTGATCACATTGAACATGGTGTGCGCCACGGCGATGTGGAAGGCGATGTGCGGGCGGCTGCCGTCCGGATTGAGCGTGTCGGCGGGGTTCGCCACCAGCCATTCGATGAAGCTGACGTAGAACGGGAACAGGGTCACGAAGATGATCGCGCCGATGATATTGAAGATCGCATGGGCGCGTGCGGCGCGCACGGCGGAGGTATTGGCCCCGATCGCCGCCAGCTGGGCCGTGATGGTGGTGCCGACGTTCTCGCCGATGATCAGCGCCACCGAGGTGTTGAAGTCGATGATGCCGGTGGAGGCCAGGGTGATGGTGATGCCCAGCATGGCCGAACTGCTCTGGATGATGATGGTGAGCAGGCAGGCGATCAGCACACAGGCCAGCAGACTGCCCAGCGACTGGGCATCGAACAGGTGCATGTAGGAGATGAACGCCGGATCGTCGCGCAGCGGCGCGAAGGCACCGCTCATGAACTCCAGGCCAGTGAACACCAGACCAAGGGCCACCAGGGTCTTGCCAATCGCACTGGCTCGAACTGACTTGCCCGCCATCATGGGGTAGATGCCCAGACCGATCAGCAGCAGGCCGTATTTGCCGACCTTGATCGAGAGTATCCAGCCCGTGATGGTGGTGCCGATATTGGCGCCCAGAATGACGCCGATTGCCTGCTTCAGCTCCATCAGGCCGGCATTCACCAGACTCACGGTCATCACGGTGGAAATGCTGCTGGACTGCACCACGGCGGTAATGAAGAACCCGGCCAGAACAGCCAGGACGCGATTGCGGGTGAGGGTGGCAAGAATGCGCTGAAGGGCTTCGGTGCTGCCGGATTGCAGGCCTTCGGAAAGGAATTTGAGGCCCAGGAAAAACAGACCCAGACCACCGATCGCCGTGTATGAAATGTCGAAATAATTCATTGGCGCGCAGTCTAGACAATGGCCTGAAACATTACAAATTCTTTGCAGATTTGTGACACAGGTCTGGCGCGGGATCAGCTCATGTGGGAAGGGCCGGTGAGCGTGGTCAGCACGGCCGTCAACAGCAGAATCAACAGGGCCAGAATGCGCTCTGCAGCGATGGACTGACACAGGCGATCGGCAGCACTGTGCGTCAGCCCCGGCACCAGATGAAACTTGTTAAGAGCGCCCAGCCCCAGCAGCGTGAACACCAGCAGAAGCTTGGCACTGAGCAGACGACCGTAGGCGGTGTCGAGCAGATCGTCTGGCGCCTCAAGCAACCGGGTCAGCAGGAACAGACCGGTCAGCAACAGCGTGCCGGTGATGCCCCAGCCCAAGGTCCCGAAGGCACGCAGCACAGGCAGTACCGCGCTGGGTGCTTCACGCCGGCACAAGGCATACAAGGGAAACAGCGCGCCGACCCACAGACTGACGGCCACGGTATGCAGCACGATGGCGAGCTGCGCCACCCTCCCGAGACTGGCAACATGCCCCAGCACGGCGCAGGACACACCGAACAGCAGCACCCCCGCCCACCAGCTCACCAGCAGGCGGGGCGGCAGACGCACCGCTGTCGCCGACAACAGCGCCGCGCGCGCCTGCCACAGGCCGGCCAGCAGCAGCGCAATCGCAGCCAGCCGCAGCAGCACGCCGTAGCCCACAGTCGATTGCAGCAGGATGCCTGCCATGAAGGGGTCGAACATGCCGCGCAGACCCGTCTGATTGATCTGTCCTATCTGCAGCAGAAAAAACATCAGCAGGGCCAGCAGGGCCACGCTGCCCAGGGAAATGGATCGGGCCAGCAGAAACGCGCGCGCCGAAGCAGACCACCGTGTGGCCGCATTCGGCGCGGTATCAGCAGAGGGGCGCGTGCCCAGCCAGAATACGAACAGGCCGCCCGCGAAGCTGACGAACCCTGCATAAGCGACCAGCTTGCTCAGCAGCGTCGCCAGCGCCCACGGGCTGGTGTCGAACATGATCAGTGGACGTGCGCGTCGCCACCGTGGCCGTGCTCAGGCATGACAGCCGCCGGAGCGTTCGGGTCCACGTTGAACATGAAGTTCTCGCTCACGGAGTGGCCGTCCTCACCGAGGATGGTCCAGTCAACCCGGTAAGTGCCGGCCGGCAGCACGGGCATCGGGATATGGAAGCTGGCGCTGGCGGTGGCCTGGGGCACGAAGCCCACGTCCACGGCGCCACTGCTGCCGGAGACGGTCAGGCGCACCAGGCGCACGGAACCGTCGAAAGAGAGCATCAGCATTTCCGGGGATGAAACAGTCTGACCATTGCCCGGCACAGTGCCGGAGGCGGAGCTGTGCGCGAAGGCGCCGCTTTGCAGCCACAGGGACAGCAGAAAGGCAAAGGCAGCCTGCAGCAGCGATATTTTTCTCATGATTGACCTCGTTGTTGTGGGAGGGTGCGGTTGGCACAGGGCGCAGGCAGCACAAACCCGCTGCGTCACTGCCCTGCAGTGTACCCGAAGGCCCTGCGCTTGCTAAGCGGCAGATTGTCGCAGCGGTCCGGCCGCCGGAGTTTGTCTGCTAGAATCCCCGGCATGATGACTCGCCCGCCCCTGCTGATCGCCAATGCCTTCCACGCCGACACCGTCGCGGCGCTGGAGGCGCGTTATGACACCCACAAGCTCTGGCTGCTCGATGAGCCTCAGCAGCGCGCGCTGATCGCACGCCTCGCCCCCGACTGCGTCGCGGTGGCCTCGGCGTCCTGGGCTACCAACCCCCTGATCTATGAATTGCCCAGGCTGGAGATCATCAGCTGCTTCGGCGTGGGCGTGGACGGCATCGACTTCGGCATCACCCGCGCACGCGGCATCAGCGTGACCAATACCCCCCGCGTGCTCAACGACGCCGTCGCCGACATCGCCCTGGGGCTGATCCTGGCGACCTCCCGCAGACTGGTGCAGGCTGACGCCTTCGTGCGCGCCGGCGACTGGTCGCGCGGCCCCTTCCCCTTCGGCCAGTCCCTGGCAGGCAAGACCCTGGGCATCGTCGGCATGGGCGCCATCGGCGAGGAGATCGCCCTGCGTGCGCTGGCCTGCCGCATGAAGATCGCCTACCACAACCGACGCGAGGCGGATCTGCCGTTTCCCTACTACAACAGCCTGGAGGCGCTGGCGCGGGACAGCGACATCCTGCTCTCGATGCTGCCGGGCGGCCGCGAGACCGAGGGCCTGGTGGGCATGGACGTGTTCCGCGCCCTGGGCCCCCAGGGCATCTTCCTGAATGTCGGCCGTGGCAGCACAGTGCGCCAGGACGAGCTGATCCAGGCCCTGCAGCAGGGAGTGATCGCCGGCGCCGGGCTGGATGTCTACGCCCGCGAGCCCGAGGTCCCCGAGGCCCTGCGTGCCCTGCCGAACGTGGTACTGCTGCCGCATATCGGCAGCGCCACCGTGGAAACCCGGCAGGCCATGGGCCAGCTCGTCATCGACAATCTGGCCGCGTTCTTTGCCGGCGAGCGCCTGCTGACGCCCGTCTAGAGGAGTGCGCGGGTGGTGTGCCACCCACGCGGACTTGGTTACAATCGGGCGCTCCCCCGCCGGCAGACAGCGCACCGGCTCACCCGCAGAGGACTGCCCATGCATTCACCCCGCCCGCTTCGCACCGCTCCCATGATCGGCCTGGCCCTGCTGGCCATGACCCTGCTGCCTGCGGTCCTGCAGGCACAGACTCAGCCCGGCTTTCGCACCGAGCTGGTGACCGACGAGATTCCCGTGCCCTGGGGCATGGACTGGCTGCCCGACGGCGACCTGCTGGTGACCAATCGCGGCGGGCAGCTCTACCGCGTCAGCGGCGGCGAGCTCAGCGCCATCGAGGGCCTGCCCCCGGTGCACGTGAACGGGCAGGGCGGCCTGCTCGACATCGCGCTGCATCCGGACTACGCCAGCAACGGCTGGCTCTATCTCACCTATGCCAGCCCCGAGGGCGGCGGCGGCAGCCACACGGCGCTGATGCGTGCCAAGCTGCAGGGCAATGCGCTGGTGGAACAGCAGGTGCTCTACAAGGGCGAGGGCAATACCGGCAGCCGCGCGCATTACGGCAGCCGCATTGCCTTCGACGCGGCGGGCTACCTCTACTTTTCCATCGGCGAGCGCGGCGCTCACTTCGAGAACGCCCAGCCGCTGGAGCGGGACGGCGGCAAGATCTACCGACTGCACGACGACGGCCGCATCCCGGCCGACAATCCCTTCGTCAACACGCCCGGCGCCAAGGCCGCGGTGTTCTCCCACGGGCATCGCAACCCGCAGGGACTGACAGCGCACCCCGACACTGGCGAGATCTGGGAACACGAACACGGCCCCATGGGCGGCGACGAGATCAACATCATCCGCAGCGGCTTGAACTACGGCTGGCCACTGGTGGGCTACGGCCTGGACTACAACGGCCGGCCACTGGCCGAGGCTACCAGCCGCGAAGGCATGGAACAGCCGGTGTTCTACTGGGACCCATCGATTGCGCCCTCTGGCATGGCCTTCATCACCAGCGACAATTACGGCCAGGAACTCAAGGGGCATCTGCTGGTGGGCTCGCTGAAATTCAATTACATGGTCCACCTGGTGCTGGAAGGCAACCATGTGGTGGCCAGCGAGAATGTCTTCCCCGGCATCGGTCGGGTCCGCAACATCAAGCAGGGTCCCGACGGCTACATCTACGTGGCCACGGAAGGCAACGGGATACTGCGCATCCTGCCCGAGTGAGCCGGGCACTGACGGTTTCAGACTACGCAGCAACAAGCGGCGACAGGCAGCTGGCCGCAGCAACAACAACAGGACGACGACATGAGTGACAAACTTCTGGCTGGCTACCAGCGCTTCAAGAACGGCTATTTTTCCGAGAACCGCGAAAAACTGCGCAAGCTGGCGCAGGAGCAGCGCCCCAACTACGTGCTGATCGCCTGCTGCGATGCCCGCATGGAACCGGCGCTGATCTTCGATACCGAACCGGGCGAGCTGTTCGTGATTCGCAACGTGGCCAACCTGGTGCCGCCTTACGAGATCGAAGGGTCCTACCACGGCACCAGCGCCGCGCTGGAATTCGCCATCACCGTGCTGGAAGTGCCCGAGATCATTGTGCTGGGCCATTCACGCTGCGGCGGCATCCGCTCGCTGGTGCTGCAGTCCGAGTCCATGCCCAAGGACACCTTCATTGCCCGCTGGATGTCCATCGTGGCCCCGGTGGCCAAGCTGGCCGACCCGAACAAGCTGGATGACCACGCCACCTTCAATTACTGCGAACAGGCCGCCGTGGGCTATTCCCTGCGCAATCTGATGACCTACCCCTGGATCCGCTCCCGCGTGGAAGCCGGCACCCTCAGCCTGAAGGGCTGGCACTACAACATCTTCACCGGGGCGCTGAAGCAGATTCACGACCAGGACACCATCTCCACGATTGTGGAGGAGGCGCAGGACTAAGGCCTCAGGCCGCGCTCTGTGCGGGCGCGCAGGGCACTTCATGCAGGTGCCCGCCCGCCAGATGCACGATGCGAGTCGCCACCCGCAAAGGCGCCTCGCGGTGCGTCACCAGCACGGTAGTGACCCCCAGCGCTTTGATTTCCTGAAGAATTTCCCTCTCAACATCGGGGTCGAGATTGGCCGTCGCCTCATCCAGAAACAGAATTCTGGGCTGCTTGTAGAAGGCCCGCGCCAGCAGCAGCCGCTGTCCCTGCCCCGCCGACATGATTGACCCCATATCCCCGACCAGGCTGTTCCAGCCCATGGGCAGCGCAGCGATGAAGCCGTCGATGCGAGCCATGCGGGCCGCCTGCTGCAGGCGCGTGTGATCGACCTCGTCGGCAAACATGCCCACATTCTCCAGCAAGGTGCCGGACAACAATTGCTCTCCCTGCAATACCCCCGCACAACTGTCACGAAAGCGCCGCAGGGCGTCGGCCTGCTGCTGCGTTTCGCCATCCACCAGCCGCAGCCCCGAGTCAGGCTGCAGCAGACCGGCCAGCAGTCGGATCAAGGTGGACTTGCCGCAGCCGGACGCCCCGGTGATAGCCACGATCTCGCCCGCGCCGAGAGCCAGATCCAGGCCGGTAAAGACCGGCGCGCGCAGCCCGGGATAGGTATAGCTGACTTGCTGCAGCTGCAGAGTCGCCGGCCCGGACAGACGCAGCGCCGGCAGGTGCAGCGAACCGAATTCGGGCTCGGCACAGGTGATGTCGGAGATGCGCTCGAGCTGCAGACGCAGCAGGCGCATCTGCACCAGCTTGTCGATGAAGGCGCGAATGGCGCCCGCGAAGTGCGTCTTCAGCGCAATGAAGGCCGTCACGAAGCCCAGTGTGAGCGCGCCCGTCAGGACAGCACTGGCCGCCAGATACACCACCAGCGCATGCTCCAGGCCATGCAGGACGCCATAGGCGGCTTCGACCCGCACCAGGACCCGGGACAGCTGCACCTGGGCATTGATCTGCAGGGCATGATGATTGCGCCAGCTGTGGATGCGGGCCAGCTCGGCGCAGTAGAACTTGATGATTTCCATGGCGCGCATGGACTCCATCAGTTCCGTGCTGGTGCGGGCCTCGGCCGCGATGCGCTGTTCGGACAACTGCCGCAGCAGCGGGGTGACCGCCAGGCGCAGCAGCGCCTCGAGCGTCACGAACAGCAGCACGAGCAGCGCCAGCCCGGCGTTGAACCAGAGCATGGCTGCCAGTGCCGCAAGGGCGAACAAGCCGTCGAGCACCGCCGTGAGCAGCTCCTCGCTCAGCACCTGACGAATCTCGCGGATGGCCCCAAAGCGCGAGACCAGATCGCCCGTGTGGCGGCGGGCGAAGTAGTCGGCAGGAAGACGCATCAGGTGATGCAGGAGATTGCCCGCCATCTGGAAGCCCAGCTGATTGGAGAAGTGCAGCTGCAGCATGCCGCGGACCCAGCGCATGCCCACACTGACGAGCGCAAGAAGCCCGAAGCCCAGCGCCAGCACGATCAACATATCGGTGTTGGCGCGGACAACGCCCTCATCGATGACCAGCTGCAGGTAGAAGGCGCTGCCGATGCTGGCGGCCTGCAGGGCAGCGGAGAGCAGCAGAAGCTGCAGCAGTGCCGGCGCGAATCCCGCATCGCGCACGAACAGCTCGCCAAGGCGCGAGCGCCGCACCTCGTCTGCACGCTCGAAGCCGGCCAGGGGCAGGCATTCCAGCGCCACGCCCGTAAAGTGGGCTGCGGCCTCTGCCAGGGTGTAGCAGCGCAGGCCGGTGGCCGGGTCATGCAGCCACAACTCCCTGCCCCGGACAGCCTTCAGCACCACGAAGTGATTCATGTCCCAGTGCAGGATGGCAGGCAGCTGCAGCGACCGCAGATCTGCCATCTCGAGTCGCAAGGCGCGAGTCTGCAGAGAAAGATCCCGCGCGATGGCCTGCAGATCGCCCAGCGTGGCACCCCGCGCGGAGATCGCATAACGCTGTCGCATGGTATTCAGGTCCATGCGCCGCCCATGGAAGCTGGCAATCATCGCCAGACAGGCCAGTCCGCACTCGGCCCGCTCCGACTGCAGAATCACCGGCAGCGCATGGCGCCCCGCGAACAGATCCGGCATCACAGCAGGGGCTCCAGGCGCCGCAGCGGCGCCGTCACGCGCGAAAGCAGGCTCTCGCGCCCCGTCTGCACATGAGCCGAAAACTGCATGCCCGCGCGCAGCGTGCCGGGAACCTGCGTCGAAGCATCGTCAACATCCAGTCGAGCCAACACCAGGAAGACGGGCTCCGGGACATCGAAGGGCACCAGATACTCGCGCGGATCGACGGTCGCGGCGGACACGCTGGCGACTCGTGCCGGAAAGCTGCCATGAATGCTTTGCGGAAAGGCGTCGTAAACCAGCTGCACCTGCTGCCCGGGCCGCAATTGCCCGGCGGCGCGCGAAGGGACAAACAACTGCGCGACCAGCTGGCCGGACTCCGGCAGCAGGCTGAGCACCGGCCGCCCGGGATCCACTGGCATCCCCGCGGCCACCAGCAAGGTCCCAACCCGCCCTGCCACTGGCGCCCGCAACATGGCCTGCGCCTGTTGCGACAGCTCGCGCTGCTGCACCTGCAACTGCGACAGCGCGATCTCCAGCCGCAGCGCTTCGGCAGCTTGTCCCAGCTCGGTTTGCTGCGCCTGCTGCTCCAGACTGAACAAGGCATCCTCAAGGCGATTGAGCTCAAGCCCTTGTTCCACCTGGCCCTGCCGGGCGATGACCTGCGCCTCCAGCGCTTGCGCGTGCGCTGCCGGGGCAAGCAGCCTGCGCGCCAGCAAGGCGGCACTACGCTCCAGTGCCTGCTCTGCCAGGCCGAGGCGCTGTGACAGCAGGGAGTGCTGCTCCCGCTGGAGTGCGAGCGCTTGTTGCAATGCCTGCCGGCGTTGTTGCAGCGCATCAGCGTCCACCCGCATGCGCTTCTGCAACAGGGACTGCTGGGAAAGCAGGGCCGCTTGCTGCTGCTGCAGCGCCTGTGCCGCAAACTGGTGGGTGGCAGGACTGGCAGCTGCAAAGGCGGCAGGCACCACACTCAAGAGCACCTGCCCCGCCTCCACCAGCTGCCCTTCCTGCACCAGCACCTGTTGCACATGGCCGCTGACGGGCACATGCAGCTTGCTGAGTCCGGCATCCAGACTGAGCACGCCGCGCACCATTTCGCCGCGACTGACCGGTGCCAGAGCAGCGAAGCCGGTCAAGACACCCAGCAGCCCCAGGAAGAACAGCAGGAATGCCCGCCCATGCGGAGCCTCCCACTGCAGGACCTCGCCCCTGTCGCCACCCTGCCGACGCAGCAGGACCTCGGCACGAAACAGGTCAGTGTCCACGACCTGTCTCCGTGGCGCCCGCCTGCAGGTACATCCCTGCGCTCGGCAGAAAGCGCCACTGCTCGGGCGCCATGCGCACCCAGCGTTCCAGATGCGCCGCGAGGAGCGCGGTGATGCGCCGCACGCCCTCGGCCAGCGTCTCGCCAGACTGCAGATGCGGCAGTATGGCAGGCGCCATGAACAGGCTGTCCTGGCTGCCCCGAGACAGCATGACGAAGGGCAACAGCGGGGCCCTTCCCAGAAGCGCAAGCAGCGCCGGGCCGCGCACCAGTCGCGCGGGGTAACCAAACAGTGTCACCGTCTCGGTGACGCCGAAGCGCGGACCAAGATCGCACAGGACCGCAAGTGTGGTCTTGCCACCGCGCAAGGCCGCCACCACACGCCCCGGAGTCTGAAGTTCGCGCCCCTGCACCACGTGTCGCAGTCGCTCATCGACCTGGTGCAGATGCATATGCGTGTCGTCAAGTTCCCGCTGCAGCGAGATCACCTGACGCCCCGCCTCCGCCTCGGCGGCGAGCCAGTGGAATGCCTCGCGATAGTGGCCCATGTGCAAGCTCACCAGGACGCGCGATCCGGGATGCTGGCACAGCCAGGCCCGGTAAGCGTCACGGTCCGGCCAGTGCACAGGCCCGTGGCTGCCAAGTCTGCGCTGCTGTCGCAGTCGCAGCAATTCCTGCTCCAGACCATGTCGCTGCAACAGACGCCGCGCGTTCTCGAGTGGCTCGTGCAACAGGAGACTGATCAGCTGAGCGCTCGCCTCGTCGCGCTGGCGTGGTGCAGGCAATGTGCGGCGCAGCGGTGTCCGCAGGGCATGCAGCAGACGCAGCAGCCGGGCGTGCAGAGCAGTCGGCTGCGCGGCCTGCATGAGCCGCACACTCCAGCACTGCAGGCACGCGTGCAGGCGTTCCTGAACAGTGCGCGGCAAAGGCTCCGCAAGCACTGCTCGGCCAAGCTGGAGAGCGCGCTCACAATCCTGTTGCGAAAACTCGCGCTTGAGGAACTCTGGCCTGGGACCGGCCTCTGTCAGCACGAAACGAACGCCACATTCCAGAAACTCCGTCACCGGAAGTGCTGCGAAAGCACGTTGAAAGTCCACTTGAGCGAGGTGCAGCAGAAGTGTGGAGCAGACATGCCGCATGGCCTGCTGATGATCGCCCCGGTGCCGGGCTGTTTCGGCGTGCTGCAGGGCCTTCAGTGTCGCACTTCTGCAGTTCATGGCGCTTCACCGCGTGCGCTGAGGGGGTCCTGTTCCTGCGCGCCGTCCTGTTGCGATGGAGACTGTATGGCTGCGACGAACATCTGCTGCACATCGCCCACTGTCTGCAGGCGTGCCAGTCGTTCTTCGTCAATCTGAGTTTCGAAGCGCACTTCGAGTTCGTAGACCAGTTCAATCAGCCGCAGTGAATGAATGCCAAGGCTGGCCAGCGGCGTCTCGGCAAGCAGGGCTGCGGCCGAATCCCCGTCTGCACACGCGGCCTGCAGATGACACAGGACGATGGCGGCAATCGCATCAGACATGTGCGAACTCCCCCGCCAGAAAGCGTTCGCGGCAGCGGCCGCGTTGCAATTTGCCGCTGGTGGTCACCGGCAGCGAGCGTGGGGGAACAAGCCGGATGCGGGACACCAGGATGCCAGGCGTGTACCACAGGCGGGTCTGCAGCTCCGGCAGGCGCGCTTGCACCTGCGCAGGCGCACAGGAGCCATCCAGCTCCAGCAGCAGGATCAGCGCGGCACCGTCTTCCGTCTCCAGATCGAAGGCTGCACAGCGCGCAATACCCTGGCCATGCAACAGGGCCCGGGCCTCGCCCTCGATGTCCTCGGCATGAAAGCTGCGACCGCGGCGCTTGATCAGGTTCTTCAAACGGCCCGTCACATACAGAGTGTCATCCTGCACATAACCGAGATCGCCGGTGCGCAGAAAGCCGCCCTCGCGCGCGAGGCGGGCATTGAACACCCCGTCATCGGCAGCCTCGCCCTGGAAATAGCCTCGCGCGACGGAACGCGAACGGACCCAGATCTCGCCGACCTCGCCCACTGCGCACTCCTCGTCAGCCACCGTGCTGACGATGCGAATGCAGGGATCATCACGACGCGGGTCCAGCTCTCCCACACTGACATCGCAGCGGCCGTCATCGCGAGCATGCATCTTCAGGCCACGCTGGGCGCTGACAAACAGCGTGGCCTCTGCCATGCCGTAGCAAGGCAGCAGAGACTCCTGCCGAAAGCCGCTGGCGGCAAAGCGCTGGGCGAAACGCGCCATGGTGCCGGCGTTCACGCGCTCGGACCCGCAATAAGCCACACGCCACCGACTCAGATCCAGCTGCGCTGCCTGCTCTGGCGTCACGCGCTCGAGACACAAGGCGTAGGCAAAGTCCGGCGCACCGCTGATGGTGCCATGGCAGCGCGCCACGGCTTCCAGCCATGCCGCCGGCCGCGCGGCGAAATCCCGCGCCGACAGGAAGAAATTGTGTACTCCTGTGTAGAGAGGCACCACGACGTGACCAATCAGCCCCATATCGTGATGAAGGGGCAGCCAGCTCACGCCGATGTCCTGAGCCTCGATGGCGAAGGCCCGGGCGATCAGCGCACAGTTGTGCAGAATGTTGTCGTGGCTGATCTCGACGCCACGCGGCGTGCACGTGGAACCGGAGGTGAACTGAATGAAGCAGGTGTCCGACGCCGCGAGTGCAGGGCGTCGCCATAGCGCGGCGTCCCCCTGAACCGTGTCGGTTGACAGCACCTGCAGCCCGGGAAGTGCGCGAATCTCGGCGGGCAGACTGTCGGCTGTTGCGCTGGGGACAAGCAGCGCGGAGGCAGCACACTGGCGCAGCGTGAGCGCGATGCTTTGCCAGTCGCGACTGCGTGCTCGACACAGAGGCGCGGGCCGGGCTCCGGCCATGATCGCCGCGAGAAATGCGGTGACGAATCCACTGCCCGGAGGATAGACCAGTGCCACCACTGTCCCTTTCAGCCCGTCGGCCTGCAGCACTGCTGCCAGTGCGGCAGCCTCGCTGTAAAGCCGTTGCACTGTGAAGCAATCGCGCGCCTCACCATCGCGGCCAAGATAGGAAAACAAGGGACTCTGGGCGTTCCTCGCCACGCTTTCCTCAAAAAGGGACAACAGGTCCCATCCACTGGAACTTTGCACTGCGTTCATGACATGCACTCCTTGCATCCTGTCGCTTTCGACTATAGGCAGGCATTTGCAAAGCGTCAAAGCGCAGCTACGCTCGAAGCAGAAGGCACAAGGAGTGTGATCATGACCCAGCCCGTTCACGCGGCCGCCAGTGCGGCCCTCACGCCGGGGCACCTGTCCTGGGAATACGACAATTCCGGCTCGCAGCTCACGCGTCTGTACGAGCTGGCCAAAGCCGGCAGCTGGAATGCCAGCACCGACATCCCCTGGGTGCCGTGGCCTCGGCAACGCGAGTTTCCGTGCACGCGCAGCAGCAATCCTCTGTGCGGATTCGCGCTCTACGAGGCCTTGCCGGAAGACGAACAACGCACGCTGAGCTGGTGGCAGCACGGCCTGGAGCTGAGCGAGATCCTGCACGGCGAGCAGGCGGCCCTGCAGGTCAGCGCGCAACTCGTGCAGCTGCTGCCCGACATGCAGGCGAAACTGCTGTGCAGCGCGCAGGTGCATGACGAAGCGCGCCACGTGGAGTTCTTCGCACGTTATCTGCGCAGCACGGTCGGCGTGATTCATCCCCCGAGCGACGCCCTGCTGACACTGATCAGGCACGCGCTGCAGGAGAGCCGCTGGGAGCGCAAGCTCCTGCTCTGCCAGGTGCTGATCGAGAGCCTGGCTCTGGCGAAACTGCAGGAACTGCGGCATCACTGTCGCGCCCCCGCCCTGCGGCACGCGGTGGACTACATCCTGCGCGACGAAGCGCGGCATGTGCGCTTTGGCACCGAGTACCTGCGCCAGCGTGTGGCGGCCATGGATCAGGCCACGCGCGATGACTGCAGTCTGCAACTGCTCAATGCCACGATTGCGCTGGCGGGCTCGCTGTCGATCTACACCCGCATCGCCACCAGTCAGGGCTGGCCTGTGGCGGCGATGCGCCGTCACCTGCGTGAGTATCGCCTGCGCAACCCCGAGCTCAATCGCAATCGCTTTCGCCAGCTGGCGCTGAACATGCAGGCCATCGGCCTGTTCACGCCGGCCTGCAAGGCGCAGTTCGACACCTTGAATCTGCTTGGCTGAAGCGAGATGAGTCCGGTTGCAGGATCTGAAAACCTGGTCTTTACTCGAATTGCACAGGCCAGCAGTGCTGTGTCGGAGCAGGCAGGCGAAGCCATCCGCCACCTTCTTCGTGACACCGACATTCACAACCAATCAGTACAAGGAGTGTATGAAATGAATCAGTTTGCCATCAGCCATTATCAGCCCGCGTTCGCTTGCGGATCTTTTCAACCAGGCGTGTTGCTGCCGGCGCCGCGCGAGCTTTCGGAAGAGGA
>JBEDFR010000133.1:0-2782 GCA_041175045.1 Pseudomonadota bacterium
CCCCCAGTGCCCCTCCCGCGGCCTTGCGTGCCGTGGTCAATTTCGGCTTCGCATATACCGTCTTGTGGGTGTGAGGGGAAGGGCACTCCGCACGTGGCCCATGCAGCGTCCCTCGGCCGCCGTCACTCACGACAGAGCCAGCTACTGGCACAGAGAAATCAATCGCCAACTACTGGTACACCTCGCACACCAACCGGACTACTCCCCCAGCACCCCCGCCAGAAACTTCCCCGTGTGGGACTTCTTCGCCTTCGCGATCTTCTGCGGTGTGCCCTGGGCTACCACCATGCCACCCTCGCGGCCGCCTTCCGGCCCCATGTCGATGACCCAGTCGGCTTCGGCGATCACGTCCAGATTGTGTTCGATCACGATGACGCTGTTGCCGGCGTCCACCAGACGGTGCAGCACGCGCAGCAGCTTTTCCACATCGGCCATGTGCAGGCCCACCGTGGGTTCGTCCAGAATGTAGAGCACGTGCTGGCGCGCATTGCGCCGCAGCGCCACGGCCGGGCTCGCCTTGGCCAGTTCCGTCACCAGCTTGATGCGCTGGGCCTCGCCGCCACTGAGCGTGGGGCTCTGCTGGCCGAGGGTGAGATAGCCCAGGCCGACGTCCTGCAGCAGGCGCAGCGGATGGTGAACCTGGGGCACCGGCGCGAAGAATTCGACTGCCTGGTCCACATTCATGGCCAGCACTTCGCCGATATGCCGTCCCTTGTAGCGCACCGCCAGCGTGTCTTCATTGAAACGCCAGCCATGGCAGTCCTCGCAGGCTACGCGCACATCGGGCAGGAAACTCATCTCGATGCGGCGCATGCCATTGCCCGCGCAGGTCTCGCAGCGACCACCGGCCACATTGAAAGAGAAGCGACCCGGCCCGTAGCCACGCAGACGCGCATCCACCGTGTCGGCGAACAGCTTGCGGATCGGGTCGAACACGCCGATATAGCTGGCGGGGCAGGAGCGCGGTGTCTTGCCAATCGGTGTCTGGTCCACCTGCAGCAGGCGGTCCACGCTCTCCCAGCCGTGCAGTGCCGCACAGCCGCTCGGGGCTGGCGCCTTGCGCCGCGTGCCGCGGGTGGCCAGAACGGCGCGCAGAGACTCGTGCAGCACGCCGCGAATCAGACTGCTCTTGCCACTGCCGCTGACGCCGCTCACGGCCACCAGGCGGCGCAGGGGAATGGCCACATCGAGCTTGCGCAGAGTGTGCAGCGTGGCGCCTTCGATGCGCAGGCTCTCGGGTGCCCGGGCTGCACGTGCCGCCTCGTCACGCAGCTGCGGCAGCGGGTGGCGCAGCGGCCGCGCCAGGAACTGGCCGGTCAGCGAGGCCGGGCTCTGCTTGAGCTGCTCCAGCGTGCCCTGTGCCACGATTTCGCCGCCCCGGCTGCCCGCGCCAGGCCCCACATCGATCAGATGGTCGGCCTCGGCCATGGTGGCGTCGTCGTGCTCGACCACGATCACGGTATTGCCCTGCTGCTGCAGCTGGCGCAGCGTGCCGATGAGACGGGCGTTGTCGCGCGCATGCAGGCCGATGGTGGGTTCGTCCAGGATGTAGCACACGCCCTGCAGGCTGGAGCCGAGCTGGGAAGCAAGCCGGATGCGCTGGGCCTCGCCGCCGCTGAGAGTGGGGGCCGCGCGGTCCAGACTCAGATAACCCAGACCCACCTGGTTGAGAAAGCGCAGGCGGGCGTTCAGCTCCGGCAGCAGATCCCGGGCGATGGCGCCCTGCTTGCGGTCGAAACGCAGACCGGCGATGCGACGCTCGGCCTCCAGCACCGAGAGTGCCGTGAGCTCGGCGATGGACTGCCCGTGCAGGCGCACCGCGAGCGCCATGGGGTTCAGGCGTCGCCCCTGGCAGGCCGGGCAGCAGACAGGCGCAGGCGCGGGTTCGTCCTCGCTGCCGGCGCTCTCCAGCCAGAGCTCCTCTTCTCCCGTCTGGTCCTCGGTGAAACTCGCGATGATCTCGCCCGTGCCATAGCAGCTGGTGCACCAGCCGTGGCGGGAGTTATAAGAGAACAGGCGCGGGTCCAGCTCGTCGAAACTGTCGCCACAGGAGGGGCAGGCGCGCCGGGTGGAGAACAGCTGATCCGCCGTGCGGACGCCATCGGCCTGCGCGGCGGGCGCGACGATTACCAGGCCACGGGCCAGGTCGAGGGCCTGGTCCAGCAGCTCGCCGATGGCGGCCTCCTGCCGCGCGTTCACCTTCACGCTGCCCACGCCGATGGCGATGTCATGTTCCTTGTAGCGGTCGAGCACCGGCCAGGGGGCGCTGGGCAGCAGGCGGCCGTCCACGCGCAGCTGCTGATAACCGCGTGCCGCGGCCCAGGCGGCCAGTTCCTTGTAGAGGCCCTTGCGCCCCACCACCATCGGCGCGAACACGGCGATCTCCTGGCCGCGCCAGTCGTCCAGCACGCGTTGCAGGATCATGTCGCGGCTCTGCGGGGCGATGACCTTGTCGCAGCGCGGGCAGTGCTGCGTGCCCAGCTTCACGTACAGCAGACGCAGGTAGTGATGAATCTCGGTGAGCGTGGCCACCGTGCTCTTGCGGCCGCCCCGGCTGGTGCGCTGCTCGATGGCCACGGTGGGCGGAATGCCGTGGATGGCATCGACATCCGGCCGGGTGGCCGGCTCGACGAACTGGCGGGCATAGGCATTGAGCGACTCGAGGTAGCGCCGCTGGCCCTCGCCGAACACGATGTCGAAGGCCAGGGTGCTCTTGCCGCTGCCGCTGACGCCGGTGATCACGGTGAACTGATTGAGCGGAATGGCGACGTCGATGTTCTTC
>JBEDFR010000134.1:0-10838 GCA_041175045.1 Pseudomonadota bacterium
TGGCGCCGGCTCCTTGTGACACTCGGATTCGCGCCGTGAGGCATGTGATCAGCCGCCGGCCAGTTTGACCTTGTAGCCCTGCGCTTCCAGCAGAGACAGCAGCAGTGGGCGGTGATCTCCCTGAATCTCGATCACGCCATCCTTGACTGTACCGCCCGTGCCGCACCTGTTCTTCAACTGCCTGGCCAGCGCCAGCAAGGCGTCGTCCTGCAGGGGCAGACCGTCGATGAGCGTCACGCCCTTGCCACCCCGTCCCTTGGTCTCTCGCCGCAGCCGCACGATGCCATCGCCCGTCGGGCGCGCTGCCTGTGCAAGGCGCTTGCATTCACAAGCCGCCACTGGGCGGCTGCAGTCGGGGCAGAGACGCCCCGCGTCAGTGGAGTAAACCAGGGAAGAGTTGCGCGCCATGGATTCAGGCTTTGTAGAGCGGCGGGATGATGTAGTCCTGGTCCTTGCTGTCGCGCGTCAGCTTTTGTCGATGAGCTGTGCGCAGTTCGGTGATCAGTTGTCGCAGGCGCTGGATGTCGGCGTCGATTGCCAGTGCAGTGCCTCCCTGTCCGTAGAGAGCCTGCTGCAGACGCAGGCATATCTCGCGAATTTCCGCATTTCCCGTCCGCATCGCCACGGCATCGAGAGTGTGCAGATCGGCGTCGGCGAAGTACTGACGGCCCCAGCCAATCAGCGCCAGGCGCAGAGCAGGCAGGTTGTTCGCGGAGCAACTGCCGATGAAGTCCTTGAAGGCCTTGCTTTCCGCTGCAGGCGCAATGCTCTGCCCATACATCGGTGCTGCCACGGGATAGACCTTGACGGGAACCGGGCGCGCCGCCCGCGGCTTGAAGCGCACGAAGCCCAGCGCAAGGATCAGTGCCGTCAGGGCCGCCGCCAGACTCAGTATCCACAGCGGGGTCGTGGGCGAGCTGACCAGGGCCTGCTGCTCAGCCTGCGCTGCAGCTTCCGAGGCGCTGAAGGTCTCGCGTGTCGGCTCCTCCATGTCGGCATTGGACAGCAGCAGGGCCTCCGATGTACTGCCGGAGCGAGCGCCTCCCACGCTGATAGCGCTGTCTGCCAGGGTCGCGTACTTGATCTCGCCGGTATCGATGTCATACCAGGGAATGCTGACACCCGGCACGCGCACCGTTCCCGGGGCAGTCATCAGGAACGAGGTCGATTCGGTGCGCTTTCCCACAATGCTGCCATCCACGAAAGTGCGGTCTATGGAGGCAGGCTCGGGATAGGTATTGACCCCGGTGATCTGGGGTGCTTCCAGTGGTGGCAGTGCGGCGCCGTCCAGGCCCTGTGCCTCGATCTCGATGACGCGATAGACAGAGTCGCCAACCCGCACATTCGTGAAATCATTGTCCCAGCGCTCCCGCACGGTGAGCTCCGATGCCGGCAGCCAGAGTGCATCGGCGGGATAGCTGGCAGGCTTTTCGGTGACATTGATGGTGTGGCCTTCCGCGTACGAGGTCACTGTACGGGTGTTCAAGTTGCGGAAGACGTAATTGCTGGAGCTGTCTGTCACTTCGCCGCGGAACATGATGTCCGGAATCTCCAGCGTGCCGCTGCGCTGCGGGAATATGGCGTACTGCTTCTCATAGACGCCATAGCGCATGCCATCCACCAGGGTCTCGTATTGATTCGGCGTACCTATGGTCTGCACGACGGCGTCCGGCAGTTCGAGCTCCGTGAATATCGGGTTGCGAATGCCGCTGATGGTGTAATAAAGGCGAATCGAGAAGAGCAGCTGCTCCTGCACGTAGACGCTCTCCTTGCTGACCACCGCCTCCATGAACAGCTCCTGCCCGGCCAGACCGGTGGCCGAGCGGGGCTCGACCTGAATGGTCAGTGCAGGCGTGGTCTCGCCGGCAACCACCAGCGAGGGAATGGTGACTTCCCCCTCGTTCAGCGGAAACAGCGTCAGGTGATAGTCGATCCGGGCGTTCATGCTGTTGTTGACGCTGCTGATCTGACTGGAAGTGCGGGTGGAGATTACCTGGAAGCCGGCTTCCAGCGGGCTCAGGTCCATGTCCACGCCGCCTGACTGGCCTTCCACGCGGATGGTCAGAATGACCGTCTCGCCGCGCACGATTTCCGTGCGATCCAGCGTGGCGGTCACTGGTTGCGCCTGCAACAGCGTGGAGAACATGCAGAAAAGGGCGGCCAGAAGGCCGGTGCGCAGCGTTACCATATTTGCCCGTCCGTCTGTGTTGTCGAGCGGTTGTCCAGTTGACGGCGGCGGTACTCGAACTGGAACTTGCGCTGCATCAGTTCACCCGGATCATCGTCGATGCGGCGCAGCCACTGTTCCAACGACTCCTGGCTTTCCGTCTCGGCATTGCTTTGATTCGGCTGCTCGCCAGGCTCCTGCTCTTCCTGCTGCTCTTCGTCCGAATTCTGTTGCTGTTCAGTCTGTTCCTGCTCTTCCTGTTCCTCGCCTTCCTGCTGCTCGTCCTGTTGCTGCTGGTCCTGTTCCTGTTCGGTCTCTTCGCCTTCCTGCTGCTCTTCCTGCTGTTCCTCGTTCTGATCCTGCGGCGAAGTCATGTCGTCGCTGGATTCCTCGTTCTGTTCGTTCTGCTGCTGTTCCAGCAGTGCCGCCACGATCTCGCGGTTGTGGATGGCGTCGGCATGTTCCGGATCCAGTGCGATGGCGATGTCATAGGCGCTGATCGCAGCCTCGAAATTCTGCGTCATCGCATAGGCATTGCCCAGGTTGTAGTGATTGTCGGGGTTGGTGCCCGGGTCGAGGCTGTAGGCTTGCACAGCTCCGGCAAAATCTCCGGCACGGTAGGCTGCCGTGCCTCTCCATTCGGGAGATTGGAAAAGAGCCGCCGCGCCCACGGCATCTTCCTGCGCGAAGGCTTCCGCACCTTGCTGGTCACGGGTTTTCCACAGATCAGTCCACTCGGCTGCATGAGCCTGTTGCGAGGGAGTGAAGAGGGCGCCCGTCGCTGTCAATGCCAGAGCAATGCCGAGCAGCCAGCCGCGGCGAAAGGCCATTGCTCCCAGCGGAAGAATGAACAACAGCAGCCAGGGGCCGGCTTCGAACCAGATGTCGAAGTTTTCTTCCACGGCACTGAGTTCGTCTTCGTCCAGGAAGCCATTGTCTTCCAGCAGGTAGTCCAGGTCCCGTCCGGTGAGGTCGAGATCGGCATAGCGTCCGCCGGTTCGCTCCGCCAGATCCTGCAGGCTGGCGCGATCAAGTCGGGCCACCACGATCTGCCCGTTGGCGTCGCGCAGGAAGTCGCCGCCGGCGGCAGGAATGGTGGCACCGGTTTCGGTACCCACACCCAGGATCAACAGGCGATAGCCGCTCTGGGACAGCATCAGTTCGAGGTCGGCGTGATCGCGGCGCTCGACACCGTCGGTCACCAGAAGAATGGTGCCGGACGCAGCACCTGCATCGGCAAAAAGTTGTCTCGCCTGCTCAATGGCGGCCACCGTGTTGCTGCCGAAGGCGGGCATCATGTTCGGATTGATCGAGGGCACCAGGGCGCGGATGGTGATGGAGTCTTCCGTCAGAGGAGTGACCACATGGGCATCGCCAGCATACACGATCAGGGCGGTCTGACCTTCCACGCGCCGATCGAGCACATCGAGGAGTTTGCGCTTGCTGATGGTCTGGCGATTGGGTTCGTAGTCCGTGGCGTACATGGACAGCGACTGGTCATAAACGATGATCATGGCATCCTGGCGTGCCTGCACCGGCTGGGGGATCTTTTCCCAGACAGGGCCCGCCAGAGCCAGTATCGACAGCACCCAGACAGCCAGAAGCAGCAACAGGGGACTGCGTTCGGCGGCGCTCTTGGTGCTGTCCAGCAAATAGGGCAGCAAGTCCTTGTCGATGGCGCGGTCCCAGGCGCTGGCACTTTCATTCAGGCGCCAGAGCCAGGCCACGAAAAGCAGAGCTGGGATCAAGGCCAGCAGCCACAGTGGTCGCAGGAAGTGGAACTCGCTGAGGAAGAGCGCAAGTTGACCGGTATCTGGCATCACTGGCCTCCCGATGAGGTTTGCGCTACGGCGCTGCTGGACGACGTCGCGGCAGGCCGACTGAAGAGGGTAGCCCAGGGAAAGCTCAGGATCGCCAGCAGGAAGCTGAGCAGCACCGCCAGCCCGAGCGGCCAGTAGAACAGGACATTGATGGGGCGGAAAGTCTGCTGATCCTGCTCGATGGCTTCCAGGGTGTCGAGCTCGGCATAGATGTCGATCAGGTCCTGCACATCGCGCGCGCGGAAATAGCGCCCACCGGTGGACTCGGCAATCTGTGTCAGGTTTTCTTCATCCAGTTCAGCGGACGGGTTGATGGCCCGCGCACCCTGGAAGGAACGTTGCACCAGGTTGTCTGCTCCCATGCCGATCGTGTAGATCCTGATGTTCTCGGTCTGGGCCAGCTGGCCCGCCTGCAGAGGTGTCACAGCGCCCGCATTGTTCACACCGTCGGTGAGCATGATCATCACCCGGCTGTCGGCTGGGCGTTCGCGCAGATGTTTCACACCCAGCCCGATGGCGTCGCCGATGGCCGTGGCAGATTCCTCGATCATGCCGATCTCAAGTTCCGCGATCAGCTTGGCCACTGTGCTGCGATCGAAAGTGAGGGGGGTCTGGATGTAGGCGTGTGCGGCGAACAGGATCAAGCCGAGGCGATCGCCCTCGCGCCGCTCGGCGAAGTCGCTGACCACGGCCTTCATGACTTCGAAGCGGGAGAGCTGGGCGTTGTTCAGCACCATGTCACGCGCTTCCATGCTGCCCGAAATGTCCACTACCAGCATCAGATCACGGCCGGTGGAAGGCAGCTCGATGGGTTCTCCCACCCATTGCGGCCGGGTAGCTGCCACCACCAGCGCGATCCAGATGAGCGTCAGCAGGATCAGCTTGACCAGCCGATTGGTGTCGGAGCGGACCGAGTCTCCCTGCAGTTGAGACATGCGCTGGAAGAAAGGAACAAACAACGCCGCATCCTGGCGCGCAGCCCGCCCGAAAAGGCGGTACACCAGCAGCGGGAGAGGGAGTGCCATCAGGGCCCAGGGCCAGGTGAACTCAAGCATGATCTGACACCTGCGTCTTGGATGACGCATCCTTGGGGAGATTGTCCGGAATGATTCTAGCCAAATAGAGGCTGCTGATCCATTGATGAGCCATGTTGTACAGGCGGTCGGGGTCGACCTCCCATTGCCTGGCAAACCGGCCCTCGGTCAGTGTCTTTGCCAGTGAGTCATCGAGCAGCGAGGCATCGCCATGCTCGCGCAGGAAGCCGGTCCAGGCGGCTCCCCCAAGACTGGCGAAATTCTCGTGCGGGAAATTCTTCATGGCAACACGACGCAACACGGCGTTGACTTCGCTCACGAAGATCAGATTCAGCGCGGCGATTTCCTCGGCAGAGCGATCAGCGCACTGCTGACGCAGGGCTGCCAGTTGCTTCTCGAGCTCGGCGATGGCGAAGCGCCGTGCCCTTGTCAGTTTCCATCCGGCGTAATAGCGACGCGCGGCCCAGAATGTGGCAGCGCACAGCAGAAAGAACAGGAACCACCAGCCTGGAGCGGGCGGCCAGAAACCTACCGGTTCCGGAAGGTGAATATCGGCCAGCTGGCTCAGAGGGTTTGCACTGTCCATTGTCGGATCTGCTCAACTACGTACTGGTTGGTTCGGATTTTCAGATAGGGGATCTGCAGACGGGTGAATTCGCCCTGCAGGGCATCCATCCGATTCTGGAAGAGTGTGTGGTAGTCGCGACGGGCTGTCTGGCTATAGGAGTTCAGCGTCCCCTTGCGCATGCCATCCGTGATTGTGTAGTACCCGGGCAATGGCAGATTCTCCTCCAGTGCATCATAAATGAGGCAGCACACGACGTTGTTGTGACGCGACAGCTGATTGAGGTACTGCAGGGCAGTCTCGTCCAAGGTGCTGAAATCGCTCAGGATGTAAAGAGTGCTGCCGGGTTTGGCAATGCGCCGGATGTCTGCCAGAGCCTTGCTCAGGCCGCCTGGCACGGTGCCCGACTGTGCCGCAGCGAGACGCGCTTGCTTGTCGGCCAGCTTCGCGTTGTAAGTCTGCAGCTGGTTCAGAAGATGCAGCGCAGAGCGTCTGCTGCGCTTGGGGCGGACCAGCGACTGCTCAGTGTCGGAGAATACGAGGCCGCCCACGCGATCGCCATTATCGATGGCCATCCAGCAGAAAATCGCCGCCGCTTGAGCTGCAATCACCGATTTGAAAGCCACCTGGGAGCCAAAGAACATGTTGCTGGACTGATCGATGGCGATGATCACCGGTCGCTCGCGCTCTTCCCGGAACACCTTGGTGAAAGGTGTGCCGGTACGCGCGGTGACCCGCCAGTCGATGGTGCGGATGTCGTCGCCCTGCTGATAGGGACGAAATTCCTCGAAGTCGATGCCGCGGCCGCGCATCTTCGACATGTGCAGACCGGAAATGCCGGCGATCGAACGCGTGTAAGGCACATATTCCACGATCTTGGCCGCGTGACGCTGGATAAGCAGCTGCTGCAGGCTGATGACTGCGCCTCGGCTCTGATAGAGCGCCTGCTGTTGATCACTCTGCATGGCAATGGACATGGTGATGACTGACTCGGTGCATGACACTCAAGGTGCCTTCTTGTTGATGTTCTCTGCGAGAGACGCTTCTCAAGCCGCAGGAACCCGCTCGAGGATCGTTGTCAGTACCTTGTCAGGGGTGATGCCGCTGGCTTCTGCTTCGAAGCTCAAAAGCACACGGTGGCGCAGGACGTCGAAGAAGACAGCCTGGATGTCATCGGGGCTTACAAAATCCTTGCCCAGAATCCAGGCGTGCGCACGGGCGCAGCGATCCAGGGAGATCGTGCCTCGGGGAGAGGCGCCGAATTCGAGCCAGGTCGCCAGATCCTCGCCGTAAAGCTCCGGATGTCGCGTGGCCATGATGAGTTGAATGATGTACTCCTCGACAGCCGGTGCCATGTGCATCGCCAGGATCTCCTGGCGGGCGGCGAACAGATCGGCCTGACTGATGATGCTGGGTGCGGCGGGGGCCTTGTTCTGGGCTTCGTTGCGCACGAGCTGGAGAATGCGGCGTTCAGCTTCGGTGGACGGATAGCCGATGGACACATGCATCAGGAAGCGGTCGAGCTGCGCTTCCGGCAGAGGGTAGGTGCCTTCCTGTTCGATCGGGTTCTGTGTGGCCATGACGAGGAACAGCGGCGGCAACTGGAAGGACTCGCGCCCCACGCTCACCTGATGCTCGGCCATCGCTTCGAGAAGCGCCGACTGGACCTTCGCTGGTGCGCGATTGATTTCGTCGGCAAGAACAAGGTTGTGGAAAATCGGGCCGGGCTGGAACCGAAAGGAGCCATCTTCAGGTCGGAAGATCTCTGTGCCGGTGATATCGCTGGGAAGCAGGTCAGGGGTGAACTGGATGCGGTGGAAGTCGCCTTCGATTGCTCTGGACAAGTCCTTGATTGCCTTGGTTTTCGCTAGCCCGGGGGCGCCCTCGACCAGCAGGTGTCCATCAGCCAGAAGCGCGATCAGCAGTCGGTCAACCAGTCGCTCCTGCCCGATGATCTGCTGCGAAAGCCAGTCCCTGAGTTCTGTAACAATAGCGTGATGACTCATATTTTTTCTCTGTTTCTTTTTAGTTAAATGCTTGATCTGGTTGGGCGAAAGTCAGGGATTGTAACCGTTTTGCCTGTGAAGTCTAGGGACGATTGGACGCAAGTTTGTGGCGGTTTGTGCGCCGCGTCAACGAGCGTTTGCATGCGCAGACTAGCAGCGCCTGATCGCCTATAATGCGGCCGACTTTACATGTGTATGGCTGGCGCTGGTGCCGGCATGCCGACAGGAAATCATGCGGAAGCTGACCATCGACATTTCCCTGCCAGCCGAACGTTACGAGGCCTTGTATACCGGCGTCGTGAAGGATGTGCAGGCCGTCTCCCGAGAAGGTGTCCGAGTCCGCTTTCCCGGCATGATCCTGCAAAAATTCCTGCAGCACGATGGTGTGCACGGAACCTTTGTCATCGAATTCGATGACGCCAACAAATTCAGAGCGATCACCAAAATTGTATAGCCTTCTGCGCCCCTTGCTGTTCACGCTGCCTGCCGAGACCTCCCATACCCTCACGCTGCCGCTGCTCGACCTGGCAGCTGGCACAGGGCTGATTCGACTGCTGGCCTCACAGCCATCACACGCCACTGCGCGCGAGGTGATGGGCCTGCCATTCCCCAATGCCGTGGGGCTTGCGGCGGGTCTGGACAAGAACGCCGATCACATCGACGCCCTGTCAGCACTGGGCTTCGGCTTCATCGAGGTGGGCACTCTGACGCCCAGGCCGCAGCCTGGCAATCCGCGTCCACGGCTGTTCCGTCTCGCGCCCGAGCGCGCCATCATCAATCGCATGGGATTCAACAACAAGGGCATCGATCATGCCATGGCGGCCATCGCGCGCAGTCGCTTCCGCGGCATTCTGGGCATCAATATTGGCAAGAACTTCGACACGCCGGTGGAGAAGGCCGCGAACGATTACCTGATCTGCATGCGCAAGTGCTATGCGGCCGCAAGCTACATCGTTGTCAATCTGTCCTCGCCCAACACCCCCGGTTTGCGCAGTCTGCAGTTCGGTGACGAGCTGCAGCGACTGCTGGTTGTGCTCAAGGCAGAGCAGGCGGTGCTGGCCGTGCAGCATGCTCGCAAGGTGCCACTTGTCGTCAAGATCGCACCGGATCTTTCCGATGACGAGATCAGGCTGATTGCAGGTGCTCTGCGCGACAACGATGTAGAAGGTGTGATAGCGACCAACACCACGCTGGATCGCACTCAAGTGCAGAGCAGCATCCACAAGGATCAGGCCGGGGGATTGAGTGGTGCTCCACTGGTCGACAAGTCCACCCATGTGATACGTGTGTTGCACGAGGCCCTTGGTAGATCCATTCCCATAATCGGTGTTGGCGGAATTCTCAGTGGTGATGACGCTGCGGCGAAGATTGCTGCAGGTGCCAGTCTGGTGCAGCTCTACACGGGATTCATCTATCGTGGGCCGGCGTTGATTGCAGAGGCGCTCGATGCCATAGAGTCAATGCCATGAAAGTCAGGGTGTTGCTCTTTACGACCTCTGGATGTCATCTGTGCGAGCAGGCCGAAGCCATGATGTCTGGAGTGCTGTTGCACGCTAATCGAGTTCGCATTGAGACCGGCTATGCCCCGCTTGAGATTCACCTTGTGGAAATATCTGAGGAGCCTGCGCTTGTCGAGCATTATGGGTCAAAGATTCCAGTGATCATGCTGGAAGAGAGTGCGCGAGAGCTCGCCTGGCCATTCGATCAAGGGCGTTTGTTCAGTTTCCTGAGCGGCATGCAGATCTGATTGCAGATGCCTGCATTCAAGGCAATGAGAACAGCCTGCGTGCGTTAAGCGTCGTCTGACGTGCCACCAGGTCCGGCGACTTCTTCATGGCCTCTGCTGCTACGCGCAGAACCTCTGGCAGCATGGCGGGCTCATTGCGCCGACTTTTCGGACGAGGGCGCAGCGTGCGAGGTAACAGATAGGGCGCATCGGTTTCCAGCAGCAAGCGATTCAGTGGAATATCGTGCAGGAATTCAAGCATGTGCGCCCCGCGCCGCTCGTCGCAGATCCATCCGGTGATGCCGATGTGCATGTCCAGATCGAGATAGTCGTACAGTTCGTGTCGTTCCCCTGTGAAGCAGTGCACTACACCTCCCGCATCAAGGGAGTCGCGCTGATTCTTCAGGATAGGCAGAAAGCGTGCGTGCGCATCCCTTTGATGCAGGAACACGGGCTTGCCAAGACGAGCGGCGAGTTCGAGATGTTGCTCGAACACGCTTTCCTGTATCGCACGTGGCGAGAAGTCGCGATTGAAGTCCAGACCCGTCTCGCCCACCGCCTTGACAGCGGCTTGTGCGGCGAGACTCGCAATCTCTGCGAACGCGTGCGCGTCGCAATGCTGTGCTTCGTGAGGATGAACGCCGGAGGTGGCAGAAAGCAGGACAGGGAATCGTGTGGCCAGATCGAGCGCTTTCAGCGAGGAGGCAGCACTGGTGCCGGTGACCAGCAAGTGCACGATTCCAGCGGCGCGAGCGCGTTCCAGCACCGCAGTGAAATCGGTATCAAAGGATTCGTGTCCCAGATTCGCACCGATATCAATTAGTGGCGCAGCGCCGGACTTAGGCATGGCCGACGACTCCACACTGTTGCGATGCCCCGCGAATGCATTCTCGGTGACTGCTTTGGAGCTCCCTGGCGCCGATGTTCAACTCCTTGAGCTCCCTCCAGTCAAAGGCGTCCAATTTCGAGCGCAGTCCGCTGGTTAAATACGGGTCAATGTTGGTGGAATTGGGAAAGCACTCCTGCAGAAATTGGCCCATCTTCGCTCGTGTCTCGACCAGCAATGATATGGCGTGCTGCAGGCAAGTAGCATTGCGTCCCCCGGATAACTCCGCGTAATGCACAAGCTTGATCAGTTTCACATTGAGCACCGGGTTCTTGGCGATCATGCCAGTGCTATTGGAATACTCAAAATTCGGGTCCTGCAATTGCGCCAGCAGATTCAGCACCACCACTTTGCTGGACGGTACCTTGCGAGCATTCATCTGTTGCGGTTTGCCGAGGAAGTATCCTTGAAATAGCTTCAATCCAAGGCCTTTGCAGAAGTGGAATATTTCACGCGTTGCCACTTTCTCTGCCAACAGCGTCACATTGAAAGGCTTGAGAAGTTCGACGTGGCGCTTTATCTGCGGTTCATCGAAGGCAATAACATCGTTATTGATGATGTCCGCGATGTTCAGAGCAGTGTTCCATTGGCTGTCATAGACGAACTCGTCGAGTGCGACTTTGTAGCCGAACTC
>JBEDFR010000135.1:0-10551 GCA_041175045.1 Pseudomonadota bacterium
AGCTGAGCCTGAGCACCCCGACTGGCAACCTGGGGGGCAGCGGCGAGCTGCGCTGGGACGACGGCCTGCAGGCCAGTCTGAACTATGTGCTGCGGGAGACGGACGCCGGCCGCTACCGTGCCCTGCTGCCCGCGGGGGTGCTGCCGGGCGAACTCGCCAGCACCGGCAGTCTGACGCTGCAGCAGCAAGCCGACGTGCTGAACGGCCGCCTCGTCGTTGACTCGCTGCAGGGAACACTCAACGACTATCCCCTCGATGGCAGCGGCAAGATCGCCCTGGACGGCGATGACATCCATGTGCAGCAGTTTTCCCTGCGCAGTGGCCCCAACACGCTGCAGCTCGACGGGCGCTGGGCCGAGACACTCGACCTGCAGCTGCGTCTGCAGGCTCCTCGGCTCGACACACTTTCGCCCCTGCTGGCTGGCAGTCTGGAGGCCACGGCCGCCATCGCGGGCACCCCGCAGGACCCGCGACTGACTCTGCAGGCCGACGGCAACGCCCTGCGTCTGGGCAGCATGACGATTGCCAGCCTGCGGGCCACCGCCGCCCATGCCGAGGGCAGCAACCGCATGACGGTGGATGCCAGTGCGCTGAGCAACGGCCGTGTCACTGCTCGTTCAGTGATACTTAGGGGTGAAGGCGAGGCAGTGTCCCACCGGCTGCAGTTCAGTCTGGACAGCGCGTCCCTGCAGGCACAGATGGCGCTCGAGGGTGCGCTGAGCGGCCTGACGGCCGCCGCGCCGGTGCAGTGGGCGGGGACCCTCACGAGCGCCACCCTGGACACCGAGCTGGGCGAGTGGCGGCTGGGCAGCCCCGCCGCGCTGAGCTGGACTGCTGCAGATTGGCAGCTCGCAGAACACTGCTGGCAGCAGTCCCTCAGCCGAGCCTGTCTGCAAGCCTCGGGCGCCGCCGACGGGACCCTGCAGACCACGGCCCGTCTGCAGGGCCTGCCGCTGGAACGCTTGAATGCAGCGGCTGCCCCGGCGCCTGCCCGTCAGCTGCCCGCCCTGCCGCAGGGCATCACCTTGCAGGGTCTGCTCGATGCCACGGTCACTATCGCGGGCGCAGCAGGCGCTGCCCTGTCCGACCTGGGCGTGACGGCCGAAATGCAATGGCGGGATGCCGTCGTCACCCTCGCGACGCCCCCGACCTCCTCCGACAATGAGACGCCGCTTGTGGTGCCGCGTCAGCTGCAGCTGCGCACCGCCACCTTGAGCGCCGAGCAGGCTTCGGGCACCTGGCAATTGCAGAGTCTGCTGGAATTCGCCCAGCCTCGGCCTGACGCGACGGCCGGCCTGCTGGGCTCAGCCCGCAGCCGCGTGAACATCGCCCCGTCCGGCGCGCTGGACGGCGATGTCGCGCTGGAATTCGAGGCCCTGCAATGGGTGGAGGCGCTCGTGCCCGCCCTGCGCAACGTCGCGGGCCAGGTGACCGGACTCGCCGTCATCGGCGGCTCGCTGCAGGCTCCTCAACTCAGCGGCAGCTTGAACCTGCAGGACGGCGCCTTGCAGGTCCCCGCGCTCGGCCTTGCGCTGGAGGCCGTCAAAGCCAGTCTCGTGGCTGACAGTTCCGAGCGTCTGGCGCTGCAGGGTGAGGGCCGCTCGGGCACCGGTGCCCTGCAATTCTTCGGCACGCTGGAGCAGCCCTTCAGCACCAGCCCGCCACAGCGCCTGCAGCTGGACGGCGACAATTTAACCCAGGCCGAGCGCCCCGAGCTGCGCATGACCGTGAGTCCGCAACTGACCGTGGAGGCGAGCCAGCGGGGCGTGCATATCCGCGGCAATCTGCTGCTGCCCCTGCTGGACGTGCGCATCACCAGCCTGCCCGAGTCGGCCATCGACGTGTCCGCCGATACCGTGCTGGTGACCCAGCCCGAGGACGCTCCAGCGGTGCGCAATGCCGCAAGCTCGTCTCTGGGGCCCCTGGAGAACGTGCCGCTGACTGCCGAGGTCTCGGTGCAGCTGGGCGAGGCCGTGCATTTCGCCGGCTGGGGACTGGACACCGACCTGAGTGGCGCCCTGGAGATCACGCAGCGTGCCTCTGGCGCCCTGCTGACTTATGGCGAGCTGACGGTGCGCCAGGGCAGTTACCAGACCTATGGCCGCACGCTGAACATCGAGCACGGCAAGCTGCTGTTTTTCGGCAGCTACGACAATCCGGCACTGGATATCCGCGCTACGCGTGAAGCCGACAACGTGAAGGTGGGCGTGCAGATGAACGGCACGCTGCGCAATGTCAGCAGCCAGTTGTTCTCCACACCGACACTGCCGGACGGCGACATCATCGCGGTGATGCTGACGGGCCGCCCGCTGGCCGAGGTGGGCGACCAGGACAGCAACGCCCTGGTGGGCGCCATCACCTCGCTGGGCATCAACCAGGGCCAGACCCTGACGAACCAGATTCGCAATCAGCTGGGCCTGGACACCCTGGCCATCAGCAGCACGGGGGACGTGGCCAACAGCAGCCTGACCCTGGGCAAGTACCTGACGCCGCGCATCTTCATCCAGTACGGCATCGGGCTGTTCGAAACGGAATCCACGCTGGCGGTGGACTACACGGTGTCGGAGCGGGTGAAGCTGGAGGCGAAGTCGGGGAGTACGCAGAGCCTGGACATCACCTACACGGTGGAGCGCTAGGGGCGCTTGTGCCTGCCAGAGGCTTGAAATTTGCGGAGGCAGCCCTATTCACGGCACGGGCCGCGTGCCGTTGTGAACAGACAGACGAGAGAGAACCATGAAAGACACCCGCAACCTGTGGATCGCCGGACTGGCCAGCGTCCTGCTCATCACCCTCGCCGGCTTCGGCTGGTCGCACTGGCGCCTGAGCAACGAGCTGCAGGCCCTGCGCGGCGATGAGCCTTCCGCCAACCCCGCCCTGCTGGAACGACTGGAGGAAATGGCCGAGGAACAGTCGCGCCCGCGCGGCCCGGCGTCCCTGTTCGACCCGAACTTCGACCCCTTCGGTGCCAGCCTCTTCGGCAGCGATCCCTTCGCACGCCTGCAGCAGATGCAGTCACAGATGGACCAGCTGTTCCAGCACATGAACAGCAGCTTCGGCTTCAGCGGCTTTTCCGCCGCCTTCCAGCAGCCGCAGATCGCCGTGGAGGAATCCGACAAGGAATTCCGCGTGGTGATCACGCTGGCCGAGGGCAGCGAGGTGGAACTGGAAACCGCCCTCGAGGACACCACCCTGTCCATCTCCGCCCAGGTGCGCACCCACGTGCAGGACAGCCGCGCCGGCCTGCAGACGAGCAGCACCAGCGTGAGTCAGTTCGCGCGGGACATTGATCTGGGCGAGCCGGTGAATGCCGCGGGCATGAGGACGGAAAAGTCGGAAAGGGAGATCGTCATCACCGTGCCCAAGCTGGGGTGAGACAGGCGGGGTGTCAAGAGCGCAGGGTCGCGCGGCACGCACTGGCGTCGGGCAGCGACGCCACCCGACGCACGACCCGGCAACCGCCCCCCGCACTGCTCAGAACTTCGACCCCAGAATCCAGGTATCGGAACGCGCCCACGCCTCCTCGAAGCGCCGGTCGATCTCTTCGTCACTCTTGCCCTGCGCCGCCAGCGCCTGCTTGATGCCATACAGCGCCCAGCCATTGTGCGGGTGCTCGCGCAGGTCTTCCTCGTACAGCGTGATGGCCTTGTCGAACTCGCCCACCTCGATGTAGGCCGCGCCCAGCCAGTGCTTGGCCGAGAACGGGTAGGGCTCGGGCTCGTCATAGATGATGGCGTTATAAGCGGCGGTGGCGTGCTCGAAGGCCGCGATGGCGCTGACCATGTCACCCGTGCTCCAGGCGATCTCACCCTCCAGGATGCCCACCAGCACTTCCAGCAGATTGTTGCCGTCGTGGAAACGGTAATTGTCGGTGGTGTCTGCCGCCAGCTGATCCAGCTTGGCCAGGTAGTCGCGCGCGGTGGCCGTATCGCCCATCTTCAGCGCCGCATAGCCTTGGGCGAAGTCCCAGGAGCCGCCGTCGAAGTCGCTGTTCTCGGGCCGCTTGCTCACGGCTGCCACCTCGTCGAAACGGCCGAAGCGCACCAACGTAAGCACATGATAGATCGAGCTGTCCATCAGCTTGTCGTAGTCCTTGGCCGCCTGAATCGCGATGGCGCCCTGCCCGTCCATGCTGGCCGCGAACAGCAGCATGGCCAGATTGTGCATGGGGTAGATGGCGAAGCCCTCGCCGATGGCCGCCTTCTGGTCGGAATGCCAGGCCTGGATATTGGCGCGCACCGAGTCGTTCCAGCGCCCGATCTCGTTCCAGGTATGGCTCGGCATGTGGTTGATGTGGCTGGCGCCGGGAATGGCATTGCCCAGGAATTCGGCACACTCCTCGGCCAGGCCGGGGTTGGGCGTGGACTCGGTGGCGTGCACATACAGGTGGCAGGCGCCGACATGGGTGATGTCACGGTCCAGCACGCTGGTGAGCACATTGTGCAAACGGATCACGTCCGGATCGTCGAGATCGCGGGTGCCGCGACGCGGCTCCAGCAGGAACAGGGCATCGGCGTAGAGGGTGACGATGTCGAGATCATCCGGGTACTTCGCCGCGACTTCCGCCATGGCATCGGCGTAGGCCTGCTCCTGCTCCATGCGCCGCTCCGGCGAGAAGTTGGCCACGTAACGCTGGGACATGGCCATGATCAGATCGGCTTCCTTCTGCGTGGCCTGGTCCAGCCGGCGCAGGGCTTCACGGATGGCGGCGTAGGCGCGCGGCGCCTCCTCGGCCGTCATCGGCCCGTTCAGATACGAGCCCCAGGCCCAGGCCTCGCCCCAGTAGCAGATGGCACAGTCCGGGTCCAGCTTCTGCGCCTCGCGGAAGGAGCGTGCGGCATCCACCTTGGTGAACGAATACATCATCTGGAAGCCCTGGTCGAAAAAGGCCTGGGCCTGCGGATTGCGCGTCGAGATCGGGTAGCTGTGATCCCCGAGCGCCACCGTGTAGAGCGGGATCGGGGTGTTGAACTCTTCCGGATCGGGGACGCTCGCGTGGTCCTGGGCCAGCACGGCCGGGGCACTGGCGAGCGTGGCCAGACACAGCAGAAGGGTGGCGAAAAAGCGCATGATCGTCTCCTGGGGGGATTGAATTGTGACTGCGGGCAAGCCTAGAGAAGCGCTCGTGGAATGTCCACCCGCCCTCACCCCCGAGATGACAGCGACTGGCAATTCCAGGGCCTGGTTCGCTGGCACAGGGCCGGGCCCCGGGGCGCCGTCAGCGCATTCAGCGGCGTAAGAGACCCACGCCGGGGAGACGCCGGGCAGGACCGTGAGCCGCCCGGACGGCGGCGAGTCGAGCCCCCAGGGAGGGGTTCACGGCGTGTCCCGAACCCCTGGCCCGGTCCCTGAGCCGGATTCAGCGCACGATCAGGCCCGCGCCACCCCGACCTGCACCCCGGCCGCCCGCGCATGGCCGTAGCTCATCCAGATCAGAAATTGCAGCCCGAACAGCAACGACGCCCCCACCAGATGCAGCGGCTGCACAAACGCCGGCATGCCCAGATGGCCCAGCGCGGCCCCCGTCACCACCGACAGCACGATCACCCCGATCATCGCCGCCGTCATCCGCGTCAGCGAGTGCTGCCAGCCCAGCGAGCGCAGCAGCAGCCAGCCCAGCCACAGATTGCTGAACAGCACCACCGCCGAGAAGCTGCGGTGCACATAAAAGAACCACGGCAGCGCCGACACCCAGGCCGAGCGTTCCGCTCCCTGCTGATGATTCAGATAGTCGACCATTTCCCGCACCTGCGTGCCCATGGCCACCTGCAGCACCGTCAGGCCCATCACGATGTAGAGCCACTTCTCGAAACGCGGGTCGAGGTGCGCGATGGACTCCGCCTGCATGATGCCGCGGCGCGCCCGTGCCAGGGCGAACAGCAGCGTGCCCACGATGGCCAGCGCCATCAGCATGTGCAGGGTGATCATGCCCGGCTGCAGATTGGAGGCCACCACCCGCGAGCCCAGCCAGCCCTGAAAGCCTGTCATCAGGAACGCGGCCACCGAGGCGGTGAGAATGGCGCGGTCGTGGGAGCGCACCGACCAGGAGTAGAGAGCGGTCAGCAGGATCAGGAAGCCGATGGTTACGCCGGTGAGGCGGTTCAGGTATTCCGTCCAGGTCTTCACCACGTTGAATTCGGTTTCGGCATAGCCCAGATCCGCGTAGATCTCCTGATAATTGGCCGGCAATTGCTCGACGCTCGTCGGCGGAATCCAGCTGCCGAAGCAGGTCGGCCAGTCGGGGCAGCCCATGCCGGCGCCCGAGGCGCGCACGCTGGCCCCCACCATGATCAGAAAGTACACCGCTGCCAGGGTGATCCAGGCCATGCGGCGGTAGCGATGCAGCGCGGGGGTGTCTTGCAGCAGGGGTGACGAAGCGGAAGCGGTGGCGATAGTCATGGTGATGGCGAACTCATGGTGGGCTGGACGAAAAACGCTCTGTATTGTCGGGCAAGACCCGGCTGCACCACAACCGGGCAGCAGCTACACACTGCGGCACCCTAGCGTCGCAGCATACGCCAGGGCAATACGCGCTTGTCGTGGCGCAGGTTCACTGCGCCGGCAGCGGCGTGAATTCCGGCGCCTGCGCTTCATTGAGTGGCGCGAAGGACTGCTCGTCCGGCCCTCCCAGCAGCATGATCAGGCGCATTGCGGCCAGGGTGACGCGATCCTCGGAGATCGCCTGCATGCGGCTCTGGTAGTCGGCGTCGATCACGATACCTTCCATGCGCGTGCCCAGGCGTTCCGCCCGCAGCACGGCGGCCTTGATCTCGTCGGGATAGACAAAGTCGAGCAGCAGGCGCCGGCTCTCCTGCAGCCAGACATCGGCGTCCAGCGAGAGGCTGTGCAGATCGGCCTGGGCGGCGGTGACCACCATGCGGCGCAGGGTGTCTTCGAAGGCCTGGTTGCGCAGGGCCTCGTCCCATTCCGCGTGCAGGGTGCCGTTGCGCGTGGGAATGCCGTTGCCGCCGCGATCCCCGTTGGGGAACAGGCGGTGCGAGACCAGGGCGCCGGAATGCAGGGGTTGGTGGATGTCGCCGCCCAGATGCAGCAGCCAGCACAGCGCCACGGCGCGCTCGGGCGCTGGCAGGGACTCGTCCTTGAAGCGGGCGAGGTTGTAGTCCAGGGCCAGCAGCACATTGTCGATGTCGCGCTCGTCGGTGTCGGCCGTGGCTCGGCTGCCGGCGATGTCCGGGCGCGGGTCCACGCCGACATAGAGATTGCCCTGCAGGCCGGCGCCGCGCAGCCAGGCGCCGTCGATGTAATGCCAGGTCGGGCGATCGTGGCGAATGCGCGCTTCCTCGTCGAGACCGCGCACCAGGTCCGGCCACACGGCGGCCTGGCCCAGGGTCCAGCGCAGTTTTTCTTCGTCGCTGCCCACCATGACCGTCAGCGGCATCTGCTCCACGAAATCCTGCTGGTAGCGCGGATGGGCCTCCAGCAGGCTGATCAGCTCGGCGCGGCGCTCCAGGGACAAGGACTCCCAGACCACATAGGCGCTGAGCCGGTGACCGGTGGCATCCCAGGCCAGAGCCGGCAGGCCGGTCAGCAGCGCGAGCCACAGCAGGGCGCTGCGGCACAGGCGACGGGCAAGGGGGAGGCGGCTGCGGCGGGACATGGTCGGGACGGACTCCGGCTGGGAACGCGGGGGTACTGTAACCTGATTCTCAAACCTCCAGCCACTCCCGCCGTACCTCCCCGGCCTGCAGCAGCTCGGCCGGCGTGCCCTCGAACACGATCCGGCCCCGGCCCATGACGGAGACCCGTGCGGCGATGCGCAGCGCGATGTCCAGCGTCTGTTCCACCAGCAGGATGCCGACACCTTCCGCGGCGATCTGCTGCAGACTCTGCGCCACCTGTTCGGCCAGACGCGGCGCCAGGCCTTCCGTGGGCTCGTCCACCAGCAGCAGGCGTGGCGTGCCCATCAGGGTGCGGGCGATGCACAGCATCTGCTGCTCCCCGCCGCTCAGCGCGCCGCCCGCCACGTCCAGTCGTGCCGCGAGCGCCGGGAACAGGGCGAAGAGCGACTCCAGTTGCCCCGGCGCCAGCGTCTGCCCCGGCTTGAGGCCCAAGTGCAGGTTCTGCATGACGCTCAGTCCGGGGAAGATGTCGCGCTGCTCGGGCACGCAGCCGATGCCCAGGCGCGCGATCGCGTGGCTGGGCAGGCCGAGCACGTCCCGGCCCTGCCAGCGCACCGTGCCGCTGGCCCGCAGTTCGCCCATCAGCGCCCGCACGGTGGTGGAGCGCCCGGCGCCGTTGCGGCCGAGCAGGGCGACGATCTCGCCTTCGCGCACGCGCAGGTTGACCCCCTGCAGCACATGACTCTGGCCGTACCAGGCCTGCAGATTCGCCACCTCAAGCATCGCTAAGCCCGCCTGCCCCGGCGTCCGCCACGCGGCCCAGATACACCTCCTGCACGCGGGGACTGGCGCGAATGCGCGCCGGAATGTCGGTGGCGATCACCTCGCCCTGGGCCAGCACCGTGATGCGATCAGCCAGCTCGAACACCACACTCATGTCGTGCTCCACGAGCAGCAGGGTGCGCTCGGCCGTCACCCGGCGGATCAGCGCCAGGGCCTGGGCGGCCTCGCTGTGGCTCATGCCGGCCACGGGTTCATCGAGCAGGATCAGGCGCGCGTCGCCGGCAATCGCCAGGCCCAGCTCCAGCGCCCGCTGTGCGGCATAGGCCAGCTCGCCGGCCGGCACCTCACGCAGTGCCTGCAGTCCCAGGTCCTCCAGCAGGGCGTCCGTGCGCGCGGTCAGGGCCTTCTCCCGCCCCAGCAGATGGCGCAGGGAACAGCCATAGCCCATGGGCCAGAGCAGGGCACAGCGCAGATTCTCGAACACGCTCAGGCGGGGGAACAGCTGGCTGATCTGGAAGCTGCGGGCGATGCCGCGCCGGGCGATCTGCTCGCCGGGCAGGCCGTGAATCGGCTTGCCCTCGAACACAATGCGGCCACTGTCGGGCGCCAGCAGGCCGCTGATCAGATGGAACAGGGTGGACTTGCCCGCGCCGTTCGGGCCGATGATGGCATGACGTTCGCCGGGCTCGATCACCAGGTCCACGTCGTGCAGCACCCGGGTGCGACCGAACTGCTTGCTCACCTTCTCCAGACGCAGCAGGCTCATGGGCCCACCTGCCTGTTGCCTTGCGCGTCAGAGCCTTGCCACGCCGCCTGCAGAGCCGGCAGCTCGCGGCGCAGCAGCAGGGTCGCCACGCTGGCAAGTGCGGTCAGGCCGAGCCAGCTCCAGACAGTCTCGGCCTGCAGTGCCAGACCCATGACGTGCAGGGCCTCGCCTTCCCGGGCAGCCAGCTCCAGCAGCAGTACCCCGCTCAGCAGCAGGGCGGCGCTCGGCAGTGCGCAGCGGGCGAGCGGGAGGGCGAGCGCTGCCAGCATCCCGCGCCGCCAGCGGGCGTGCAGCTGCACCAGCAAGTGGCTCAGTCCGCCGGGCAGGTACATCACACAGCCGACAAACAGCAGGCCCAGATAGAGCGTCGAGAGCGTGGTCCAGCCGCTGAGCAAGGCCGTGCACAGGGTCAGCAGCACGGCGCCGATCACTGGCCCGAGGAAGTAACCCGTGCCGCCCAGAAAGCACATCAGCAGCACCTGGCCGGCGTTCGCGGTGCCCAGCGCCTGGGCGGTGATGATCTCGTTGTGGATGGCGAAGAGCGCCCCGGCCAGCCCCGCGCAGGTGCCGGCCACGAGCAAGCACAGCAGGCGCACCCGGGCAGCGTTGCAACCCAGACACTGCGCCCGCAGCGGGTTGTCGCGCACCGCCATGGCCAGGCGGCCCGCCGGTGTCTGCCGGAACGCCGCCAGGCAGAGTGCGCCGAGGAACACCCAGACGGCGGCGTGGTAGTACACCTGGGTCTCGCGGGCGAAGCTCACCCCGAGCAGGGGCGGGCCCGCCGTGCGGTCGGCGCTGATGCCGGCCTCGCCCCCGAAGAAGGCCACCAGAATCAGGGCGCTGGCTGCCAGCAGTTCGCCCAGCCCCAGCGAGATCATGGTGAAGGCGGTGCCGCCGCGTCGGGTGGAGACGCTGCCCAGCAGCAGCGCTGCCAGCAGGCCACCGGCCGCGCCCGCCAGCGGCAGCAGCACCAGGGGCAGACTCAGGCTGCCCAGCTCGCTCAGGCGCATGGCGTGCGCCGCCACATACCCGCCCAGCCCGAAATACACCGCGTGGCCGAAGGACAGCAGACCGCCCTGGCCGAGCAGGGTGTTGTAACTGAGGGCGAACAGCACGGCGATGAGCATCTGGTTGAGAATGCCCAGGCTGAGCACCGAATCGAACACCAGGGGCAGCCCCCCCAGCAGCACGGCCATCGCCACCCAGGCGCCACGACTGCCCATGCTAGTCCTCCCGGGTGCCGGCCTGGCCGGCAGGGCGCAGGAGCAGCATCAGCACCAGCAGCAGATAGGGCAGCAGCGGCGCTACTTGAGGCAGGGTGAGGCGCCACAGATCGCGCAGGGGATGCTCGGGCGGGAAGCTCAAGCCCAGCAGGGCCAGCACATCGGCCATGCCCACCGACGAGGCGATGGCCCAGGACTGCAG
>JBEDFR010000136.1:0-3904 GCA_041175045.1 Pseudomonadota bacterium
CCCCTGCACAGGAACCCGCGATGAGCGCTGTAGACAAGAAGCAAACCCTGATCTGGATCGACCTGGAAATGACCGGCCTGATCCCCGAGACTGACCGCATCATCGAGATCGCCACGCTGGTGACTGACGGCAATCTCAACGTGATGGCCGAAGGCCCGGTGCTGGCCGTGAAGCAGTCGGACGCGGCCCTGGCGGCGATGGACGACTGGAATCAGCGCACGCACGGGGCTTCGGGCCTGATCGAGCGCGTGCGCAACAGTGTCACACGCGATGCCGAGGCGCAGGCCATCACGCTCGACTTCCTGCGACAGTACTCCGAGCGTGGCGCCTCGCCCATGTGCGGCAACAGCATCTGTCAGGACCGCCGCTTCCTGGCGCGTTACATGCCGGAGCTGGAAGCCTTCTTCCATTACCGCAATCTGGATGTGAGCACGGTGAAGGAGCTGGCGCGGCGCTGGGCGCCGCAGGTGCTGAACTCTCTGAACAAGCGCACGACGCATCAGGCCATGGATGACATCAAGGATTCCATCGGGGAGCTGCAGCACTACCGGGAGCATTTCTTCAGGCTCTGACCGACCCGCGAATAACGCTCCGAATTCGGCGCGAGCGTCGGGGCCCGCTCTTCAGGACACGCTGTGAATACGTCCGTGTACGCACGGCGCGCGCCATCCATGGCGCGCGACGGTCCTGAAGGGCAGGCCCCGACGCTCACGCCTTGGCACAGTCCAGCACCTGAACCGGCAAAGGTGCGTTATGCCGCGCCAGCGCCCACGCCACGTGTTCGCGCACCAGGGCCGAGGGGTGGTCGGTGCGGGACTGCAGGGCGGCGAGCACGGCCGGCGTGGTCGGGGCATTGCCCAGGGCCACCGCCAGATTGCGCAGCCAGCACGCGTAGCCGATGCGGCGGATCGCCGAGCCTTCGGTGCAGCGCAGAAACTCTTCCTCACTCCACAGAAACAGCGTCGTCAGCTGCGCATCGTCGAGGCCGTGGCGCGGGCGGAAGTCGTCCTCGGTGCTCACCCGCGTGAACTTGTTCCAGGGGCAGATCAGCTGACAGTCGTCGCAGCCGAACACCCGGTTGCCCATGAGCGGTCGCAGCTCCAGCGGAATCGCCTCGCGCAGCTCGATGGTCAGGTAGGAGATGCAGCGGCGCGCATCCAGCACGTTGGGGCCCACGAAGGCCTGAGTGGGGCAGATGTCCAGACACGCGGTGCAGCTGCCGCAATGGGCGCTGGTGGGCGTGTCCACCGGCAGCGGCAGATCGGTGAAGAGTTCGGCCAGAAAGAACCACGAGCCGGCCTGCCGGTTGATCAGCATGGTGTTCTTGCCGATCCAGCCCAGCCCCGCCTTTTCCGCGAGGGCGCGTTCCAGAACCGGCGCACTGTCGACAAACGCGCGATAGCCGAAGGGGCCGCTGCTTTGTTCGATGCGGTCGGCCAGCTTCTGCAGGCGTTTGCGAATCAGCTTGTGATAGTCCCGCCCGCGTGCATAACGCGACACATAGGCCCGGTGCGGCTGACTCAGCGGCGCCAGGGAATTGGTGGTGGTGAGCGCATAGTCCATGCGCACGCAGATCACGCGCAGAGTGTCGGGCACGAGGGATTGCGGCGCCACGCGCAGGGCGCCGTGACGTGCCATGTAGTCCATCGCGCCGTGATAGTGATTCGCGAGCCAGCGTTCCAGATGCGGGCGATACGCCGAGAGATCGACATCGGTAATGGCCACGTCGGCGAAGCCCAGCTCGCGCCCCCACTGCTTGATGTCGCGGGCCAGCGCCGTCAGTGCGGCTGCATCGAGGCGCTGCGGCGCATGGGTGTGCTCGACGTCTGCGGCGGGGGCCATCTCACAGCGCCCGCAGCAGCGTCGCCGCCGCTTCCAGCGTGGCGTCGTCCTTGCAGAAGCAGAAGCGGATGAGTGTGCTCTGTGGCGCCTTCGCATAGAAGGGCGATAGTGGAATGGCGGCCACGCCCTTGTGTTGCGTCATCCACGTCACGAACTCCGTGTCGCGCTGCGTGCTGATGGCGCCGTAATCCGCCAACTGGAAATACGTGCCGCGCGAGGGCAGCAGCGTGAAGCGCGAGTCCTGCAGCAGACGGCAGAAGGTGTCGCGCTTTTCCTGATAGAACGCCGGCAGTTCCTTCGCGTGCTCGGGGCATTCGCGCATGAAGTCGGCCAGCGCGTACTGAATGAAGCTGGGCGAGGTGAAGGTGACGAACTGATGCACCTTGCGGAACTCCGCCGTCAAGGCAGCTGGTGCCACACAATAGGCCAGCTTCCAGCCCGTGGCGTGATAGGTCTTGCCGAAGGAGAACACGGCGAAGCTGCGCGTGCGCAGTTCCGCATGGCGCAGCACGCTGTGATGCACGCCGCCATCGAACACCATGTGCTCATACACTTCGTCGGAGAGCACCAGAATGTCGGTGTCGCGCGTGAGCGCCGCCAGCGTGTCCATGTCCTGCGCGCTCAGCACCGCCCCCGTCGGATTATGCGGCGTATTGATGATGATCAGCCGCGTGCGCGGGGACAGCGCGTCTTCCACCTGGTTCCAGTCCACACGAAAATCCGGCAGCTGCAGGGGTATGCGCACGGCCCGGCCGCCTGCCAGACGAATGGCCGGCTCGTAGGAATCATAGGCCGGGTCGAGCACGATCACGTCGTCCCCCGCCCCCACCGTGGCCTGAATGGCATCGAACAGCGCCTCGGTGGCGCCCGATGTCACTGTCACTTCCTGATCCATGTCCGCCATGCAACCGTAATGATCGAGAACCTTGGCAGCGATCTGCTCGCGCAGCGCAGGAATTCCCGTCATGGGCGGGTATTGATTGCGCCGATCATTCAGATAATGCGCCACCAGCTCGCGCAAACGCGCGGGACAGTCGAAATCCGGGAAGCCCTGGGAAAGATTGATGGCCCCATGCTCCTGTGCCATTCTCGACATGACTGTGAAGATGGTGGTGCCGATATCCGGAAGTTTGCTACGCAAGGGAAGGCCTCATCGTTGGTGACGAGGCCAGTGTACCCGACCAGAACAGCCGGCAACCAGACCGCCTGCCGCACGCCTGTCACGTGCCGCGCGTACCAAGGTCTCAGACCCATGCATCACATTCACCCATTCAAGGCAGCGTGACCCTCATGAAGAAGATCCCCGGCAAGACCCCGGCCCCCAGGGCGCAGACCAGCATCATTCCCGCGTCACGCCTGGCGCCCAAACCCGTCTCCTCATTGAAGCTGGTGGACACCCGCGCCGGCCGCGAGGCCCTGCTGCACTATTTCGACAACACCTGGGCGCTGACCGAAACGCTGTTCTCGGCCCTGACCAGCGAAGAGGCGTACTACCTGCGCCCCTACCACAAGACACGCCACCCCCTGATCTTCTATTACGCCCACCCCGTCACCTTCTATATCAACAAGTTGCTGGTGGCCGGCATCCTTACCGAACCGGTGAACAAGCACTTCGAAGTGCTGTTCGAAACCGGCGTGGACGAGATGAGCTGGGACGATCTGCACGAGGGCGATCAGAGCATCTGGCCGCCGTTGCAGGAGGTTGTCGATTACCGGCAGACCGTGCGTGGCATCGTGCGCCAGTTGATTCAGACCCATCCTGCCTTCGAGGGCCCCATCACCCTGGACAGCCCCGGCTGGGCCCTGGTGATGTGTTTCGAACACGAACGCATTCACCTGGAAACCTCCAGCGTGCTGATGCGCGAACTGCCCATCCAGCACGTGCGTACCCCCGATCATTGGCCCGCCGTGCTGCTGCGCCCCGAGCCCCAGCCCAACACCAAACCTGTGGCCGGCGTGCATTACCCGGCGCAGAACCCGATGATCTCCGTGGCCGCCAGCAGCGTGCGGCTGGGCAAGCCGCGCGACTGGCCCAGTTTCGGCTGGGACAACGAATACGGCG
>JBEDFR010000137.1:0-6385 GCA_041175045.1 Pseudomonadota bacterium
GGCGGCAAACTGCCTGAACATCTCGGCCATTTCATTGACAGGGGTCAAGGTCAGGCTCACGGCACTGCCAGGCACCTCCAACGCACAACGGCCCTGTGCAGCGGCATTGCGCTGTGCATCCAGCGCGATGCCGAAGGCGCTCATGTCCTCGAGGATGCGTGCACGCACCGCGCTCTGATGCTCCCCCACGCCGCCGCCGATGCACAGCGCATCCAGCCCGCCCAGCACCGCCACAGCGGCACCGATGGCCTTGCGGATCTGCCAGACATAGTGCGCCAGCGCCTGCTGCGCCTGCGCTCCGGCGTCGGCAAGCAGGACGCGCATGTCACCGGCCCCCGGCGCCATGGCGGCCAGTCCGGAACCGTGCAGCAGCATGTCCTGCAGTGCAGCGACGCTCATGCCCTCCTGCTGCAGCAGATGCAGCAGGAGACCGGGGTCGAGCGTGCCACTGCGGGTGGCCATCACCAGGCCTTCCAGGGGCGTGAAGCCCATGCTGGTGTCGACGACGCGATCGTCCTTCCAGGCGGTGAGGGAACAGCCGCCGCCCAGCTGCAGGGTAATCAGGCGCCGCGGCCCCGGGCTGCCATCGGCGGGCTGCACCTGGCGCCACTGACTGCGATGGGCCAGTCCATGGAAACCGTAGCGGCGAATGGGCCAGCGCGGTGACAGCGAGTCCGGCAGGGCGTAGCGTGCCGCCACCGCGGGCAAGTCGGCGTAGAGGCCCGAATCGAATACGGCCCATAGCGGCACGGCGGGCCAGCAGGCCTGGACCGCATCGGCCAGGGCCAGCGCCAGAGGATTGTGCAGGGGGGCCAGCGGGGCCCAGTGGGCGATACGTGCGCGCGTGGCGACGTCCAGCGGCAGGGGCCGTTCCGGTACGGCCCCTGCGTGGACGATGCGATGCAGCACGGCCACGGGGGGCCGCGACAGGGCGGCAAGTGTGCCCTGCAGATCAGCGGCCAGCGCCATGGCGCTGCACTCCAGGTGCTGCGCCCACTGCTGCTCGCCATCGACAGACCAGGCAGCCAGCTTGAGGCTGGTGCTGCCGGCGTTGAGCAGCAGCACCCAGTCAGTGTCTGGTGTCTGCGTCATCGGTTCACAGCTCCTGCACCGCGATGCCGTCCAGCACCAGATCCGACGGAAACACCACCACGCGCTCACCATCGGCAAGCCCCGCCAGCACCTCGGCCTGCGCACTGTTGCGCCGCCCGATCTGCAGCTCGCGCAGCTGCACGCGCCCCTCGACCACGGCAAACACCTGCCATTGCCCGGCCCGACGGAACAGTGCACTCATGGGCACGCTCAGCACTGCCTCGGCAGAGTCCACCACGATGGCGGCCTCGATGCGGTATTCGGCGCCCAGACCGGGATTCGGGCTGAGCAGCTCGCCGATGACATTCACGCGCTGCTCCTCGACGCCCAGCGCCGAGAACTTGGTGAAGGCCTGGGGTTCGACATAACGCACCACGCCCTCCAGGGTCTGCTCGCCGCCCCAGCCGCTGACGAGAAGGCGATTGCCCGGGCGCACCAGCACGGCTTCCTGGGTCAGCAGATCCACCACCAGTTCCAGGGCATCGCCATTGCTGATCTGGAACAGCGGCGTGCCGGCCGCCACCACGCGCTCGCTTTTCTCGAACACGCGCTGCACCGTGCCGGCCGCCGGGGCCGGTACGTCAAGAATGCCGGCGTCGCCCTGGCCGCCCAGGCGCTGGGAACGCGCGCTCTCACGCTCGGCGACGGCGGCCTGCAGGGTCGCACGGGCATTGGCTTCCCGCGCCTGAGCAGCCGCCGCGCTCTGGGCAAACGCCTCGCGTTCCTCGCGGGCGATCAGGCCCTGGGTGAACAGCGCCTCGCGGCGCTGCGCCTCCTGCAGAGCTCTGGCGCTGGCGCTGCCGGCCTCTTCCAGCGCCGCCGCTGCCACCCGCTCGCGGGCCTGAGCAGCCGCCTCGGCCGCTTCCAGCACGGCAGCGGTGCGGCGGTCGTCCGGGGCAATGGCGATGCTGGCCAGGACCTGTCCGGCACTCACGCGGTCGCCTTCGATCAAGGCGGTGCGCAGCAGTTGGCCCGTGACCGGCGCGGCCACGGTATAAGGTTCCCGTGCGCGGGTTCGCCCCTGTTCCTCGACGGTGACGAGCAGGGGCTGCGAGGTCACGACGGCAGTCTCCACGGCCAGTGGCAGAGGTCGGGCCGCCCAGAACCCCAGTCCGAGCACGGCGGCAAGGGCGAGCAGCCCCAGCAGGGCGGGTGCGCTGCGGCCGGTCTGGTGGTCGATCCGTTCCCGGGCAGGCCCGCTCCCACCGAGCCTGGCGCCTGTGCCGGCGGGCCCGCTACTGTGCTTGTGTTCGTGCATGCTCACGTCGTTCTACCCCGCTTATTCTCTGGTCTTCAGTACACTGATCAGGTCCATGCCGTCCAGCCTGCGGCGCACGGCGAGCGCGCTGAGGACGGCAGCCAGCACGGTCACCAGCGCGGCAATGAAGAAGGTCTGCGCGGTGATCACATAAGGAATGCGAAAGGTGTCTGTCTGCAGACTGGACACCATGAGCCAGGCCAGGGCATAGCCGATCACCCCGCCCAGCGGGATGGCAAACGCCGTCACCAGGCCCTGCTCGCCCAGCAGCAGCACGGCGACTTCACGCCGATGAAAGCCCATCACCCGCAGACTGGCCAGCTCGCGCCCACGCTCGGACAGCGCAATGCGGGCGCCGTTATAGATCACACCGACCGCGATCACGCTGGCAAAGCCCACCAGAAACCCCACGGAGATGAAGATGTTGCGCGCCATCTCGCGCTCGAAGGAAGCCAGCATGGAGGCAGGTGAGGCCACGCCCGCCACGGCAGGCACCTGCTTGAGCTCGCGGTAGAGCGCCTGCTGCTGCGCATCCGTCACGCCAAGATAGGCGCCGGAGATGACATCTTCCTCACCACTCAGGCGGTGCAGCGCCGGCAGGGCCATGTAGGCCGAGACGCCCAGGAAGTCGTCGACGATGGCCACCACCGGCGCCGAAGTCGTCTGCCTGCGCCCTTCCAGCATCGCCACGGTCAGCACATCGCCCACCTGCGCGCGTAGTCGATCCGCGAGGATGCGACTCAGCACCAGACCCTCGGCGGGCAGGCGCTGCACGCGGCCACTCGCCGTGACGATGCGCCGCAGTTCGCCGTCAGCTTCCATGCCCTGAATGGCCGTCTCGCGGCTGTAGTGACCGTGGCGCAGACGGGCCGGCGCCATGCGGTAGGTCTCCACCCGCGTCACCCCCTCCAGGCGCGCGAGTTCGTGGCGGGCTGCGCCGCTGACGTTCTGCAGGAAAGAGACGTTGATGTCCTCGCGCTGGATCTGGCGGAACTGCAGGTCGATCATGTGCAGCACGCCGTCGTACATGAACAGGCCGATGATCAGGATGGCCGTGGAAAACGCCACGCCCAGCGAGGACAGGAAGGCCTGCAGCGGCTTGCGTTCGACATTGCGCAGGATCATGCGCCCCGCCGAGGGCAGCAGCCTGCCCAGGCCAAGGCGCTCGACAGGTCCGGGCTCGAAGCGCGCCGGCGGCTCCGGCCGCATGGCCTCGGCGGGCGGCAGTACCACCGCCTTGCGCACCGCCCCGAGCGCCCCGCTGCAGGCACCGGCCACGCTCACCCCCAGTGCGAGCAACAGCAGGGTCGGACTCAGTCGGTATTCCAGCCCGGGCAGATCGAAGTACTGCCGGTAGATGCCGATGTAGGCGCCACCGAGATACCAGCCGCCCACCGTCCCGATGGCTGCCCCGACCAGCACGGCCACCACGGCGAACAGCAGGAAATGACGACCCACCTCCCAGTCGCGGTAACCAAAGGCCTTGAGCACGGCGATCTCGCCGCGCTGGGTCGTGATCAGCCGCCCCAGCACCAGATGCAGCAGAAACACCGCCACGCCGAGGAAGATGGCCGGCATCGCCGTGCCCATCACCCGATTCTGGTCCAGCTCCCCCTGCAGCATCATGTGCGAGGCCTGATCCCGCCGCGGGTAGGCGCCGAAGCCGCCATAGGGCGCCAGCACCTCGTTGAGGCGGGCGATCACCTCCAGTTCGTTCGCCCCCGGGGCCAGCTTGACGAAGGCCTCGTTGAAGGCGCCGTCCATGTCGTAGGCCGGCCCGAGGGCGCGGCGCCCCATCCACAGAATCCCGTAACGCTCGTCCTCGGGCAGCAGGGAGCCCGGCGGCACGGCATAGGAGTGTTCGGGGGAGATGGCCATGCCCACCACCTCCAGCGTGCGGGCGCGACCATTGATGATGGCGCGCAGGGTGTCGCCCGGCTGCAGGCCACGGGCCAGCGCGAACTTCTCGCTGATCACCACTTCGTCCGGAGCGCCCGGCGCTACCAGCCGCCCGCGGGTCAGCAGGATGTCGTTGAGCACGGGCCGCCCGGTCTCGGGGATCGAGACGAAGCGGCCCTGGGCCGGCGCATCGACGCCCTCCAGATCCAGCGTCGCCAGCAGACTGACCCGCACATCGGCCAGGGCCACCCCGGGAATGCGCTCGATCTGTTCCAGCACGGCATCGGGCGCCCGCCGCAGGGAGGTCCAGACACCGGCGAAACGCATCTGGTTGTAGTAGCGCTGCTGGGCCTCGACCAGGGCCTCGTAGCTGCCGCGCATGGTCACCACCGTCATGATGCCGGTGGCCACCACCAGGGCGATGGACAGCAACTGCCCCTTCATGTGCCAGCACTCGCGCAGCAGCTTGCGATGCAGGGCCGGCAGGCGCAGCCCTGCGGCGAACAGCGCGGCGCGGCTCACCATTCGATGTGCTCCACGGCCATGCGCGAGGGGTTGCGCACCCGCTCCACGATCTCGCCACTGCTCATGCGCACCACGGCATCGCCGATGGCGCCGATGGCAGCATTGTGGGTGATGATCGCCGTGCTGGTGCCGGTTTCGCGATTGACCTGCTCCAGCACGCCCAGCACCAGACGGCCGGTGCGAGCGTCGAGTGCGCCGGTGGGTTCGTCACACAGCAGAATCTGCGGGCGCTTGGCGATGGCGCGGGCGATGGCCACACGCTGCTGCTCGCCGCCGGAGAGCTGGGCCGGAAAATGATTCATGCGCGCCTGCAGACCGACAAGCGCAAGGGCATCCTCCGGCCGCATGGGAGAGCGGGCAATGTCGGTGACCAGGGCGACATTCTCGCGGGCGGTGAGACTGGAGATGAGGTTGTAGAACTGGAACACGAAGCCGACATGATCGCGCCGGTACTGGGTCAGCTCATGGGCACTCGCAGTGCTCAGACACTTGTCATGGAAGTAGAGGCTGCCGCTGCTGGCGACATCAAGACCGCCGAGGATGTTGAGAAGCGTGGACTTGCCGCTGCCCGAGGCGCCCAGCAGCACCAGCAGTTCGCCGGCATGCAGGTCCAGACTGACATCACGCAGCGCGTCCACCACCACCTCGCCCATCTCGTAGCGCTTGCACAGATGCTGCGCGCTGAGCACCGGCATACCAGGGGCGGAAGTGGGCTGTGGTGCCATGACGAACCTGTCTGCTGAAAGTCCTGCCCGGAGTGTACTCCCTTGCCGTGACACGACCAACCGGCGAGAATGCCGCCAAAGCCACCGCGCCGGCGCCACTGCTGCCCGGCCCATTTCGAGGACTCGATCATGCCCGCGCCCCTTCGCAGCCGCCTCACCCTCGCATCACTCGGCACTGCTGCCGCTCTCGTGCTCGGTGCCGGCCCGGCCCTGTCGCAACTGCCCGTGGACATTCCCGGCCCGACGGAAGTCCCCCCGCCCTTCGCGCTGGACTTCAATCAGCCCATGCCCACCGGCATCGCCCCCGAGCTGACCAGCGAGGCCCAGAGCATCGTGCAGCAGTTCGTCGGCACTCTGCTGCCCACGCTGCAGCTGGCCATCGCCGCCGGCGGCCCCGTCAATGCCATCGAGGTGTGCGCCGTGGAAGCCCCGGCCATCGCCGCGCGTCTGAGCGAACAGACTGGCTGGGACGTCTCGCGTGTCAGCCTCAAGGCTCGCAACAGCAGTATCGCCGCGCCGGACACCTGGGAAACCGTGATCCTGAGCCAGTACGACCAGCGCCACCGTGGCGGCGAATCCGGCGCCAACATGAACACTGCCGAAATGGTCAGCGGCCGCTTCCGCTACATGCAGGCGCAGCCCGCAGCACCACTGTGCCTGACCTGTCATGGCACCAACATCAGCGACGATGTGAAGAGTGTGTTGCAGCAGCGTTACCCGAACGACATGGCCACGGGCTATGTGGAAGGGCAGATTCGCGGAGCAATCAGCCTGATCAAGCTGAACTGATCGCCCGCGACCTGCAGTAACCGGGACTTACACCCGGACGGTATAGACATCGCAGTGAATGCCGTGCAGCACGGCATTCGCGGTGGACCCCAGCACG
>JBEDFR010000138.1:0-5029 GCA_041175045.1 Pseudomonadota bacterium
CGAGCGCTGCCGCCGCAGCCGCGCGTCTTCTGCAGCTGCGGGCGCCGACACCGTCACCACCGGGGCAGGACGCCCATGAAGCCGCTGCGCCATCTGGTGCTGATCCTCGGCGATCAGCTCGACGCCGAGGCCTCGGCCCTGCAGGGCTTCGATCCGCAGCAGGATGCCCTCTGGATGGCCGAGGTCGCGGAAGAATCCACTCACGTCTGGTCCTCCAAGCAGCGCACCACCGTTTTCCTCAGTGCCATGCGGCATTTCGCGCAGCAGCTGCGCGAGCGCGGCTGGCCACTGCATTACACCGTGCTCGACGAGCCCGCCAACACCGGCACCCTGGCCGGCGAACTGCAGCGCACGCTGCAGCAGGTGCAGCCCCGGGCGCTGGTGCTGACGGCGCCGGGCGACTGGCGCGTGCTGCAAGCCCTGCGTGCCGTGGCGCAGGCGCAGGGCCTGGCGCTGGACATCCGCGATGACACGCACTTCTTCAGCACGGTGCGCGACTTTGCCCGCCATGCGCAGGGGCGCAAGCAGCTGCGCCTGGAGTATTTCTACCGCGAACTGCGTCAGCGCACCGGCATCCTGATGCAGGACGGCAAGCCCGTGGGCGGGCAGTGGAATTTCGACGAAGAGAATCGTGGCAGTTTCGGCAATGCCGGCCCCGGCACGCTGCCACCGCCCACCCGCTTCGCACCCGACGCCATCACCCGCGAGGTCATCTCCCTGGTGAACACCCGCTTCGCGCAGCACCCGGGCAGTGTCGAGCAGTTCGGCTGGCCCGTGACCCGCGCCCAGGCCCTGCAGGCACTGGACGCCTTCATCACCCAGCGCCTGCCGCAGTTCGGCCAGTATCAGGACGCGCTGTGGGAAGGCGAGGTCTGGCTGTACCACTCGCATCTGGCCTGCGCGCTGAATCTGAAACTGCTGCATCCGCGCGAGGTGGTCAGCGCCGCCGAGGCCGCCTGGCATGCGGGCCGCGCACCGCTGGCCGCCGTGGAGGGCTTCATCCGCCAGATCCTGGGCTGGCGCGAGTACGTGCGCGGCATCTACTGGACGCAGATGCCGGGCTATCTGGAACGCAATGTCATGAATGCCCACGCGCCACTGCCCGATTTCTACTGGACGGGTGACACCGACATGGCCTGTCTGCGCGATGCCATCACCCAGACGCTGCAGCATGGCTACGCCCATCATATCCAGCGTCTCATGGTCACGGGGCTCTATGCGCTGCTGACCGAAGTCGACCCGAAGCAGCTGCATGCCTGGTACCTGGCCGTCTACGTGGATGCCGTCGAATGGGTGGAACTGCCCAACACCCTGGGCATGAGTCAGTACGCCGATGGCGGCGTGATGGCGAGCAAACCCTATGTGGCCACGGGCAAGTACATCGACCGCATGAGCAATCACTGCAAGGGCTGTCGTTACGACCCCGCGGCCTCCAGCGGGCCCCGCGCCTGTCCCTTCACCGTGAACTACTGGGCCTGGCTGCAGCGCCACGAGGCCGCGCTGGCGGGCAATCCGCGCATGGCGCTGCAGCTGAAGAACATGCGGCAGCGCGCCCTGCCGGCGCGCTAGCGCTGCATCTGTACCCCAGGCAGGGCCCGAAACTGTGGCTTGGCCAGCAGGAACTGCGCGGTGTGAATCACCCGTTCCATGAACCCACCCTCGCAGTAGCACAGGTAATAGCGCCACATGCGGATGAAGGTCTCGTTGAAGCCCAGCTGGCGCACCTGGGGCAGCGCGGCCTGGAAGTTGTCGCGCCAGGCGTGCAGGGTGCGGGCATAGTCCAGGGTGATGTCTTCCAGGCCGATCATCTGCATGTCGGTGGCGCCGGCCACATGGCTGGCGATCACGGCGTTGGAGGGCAGCTGCCCGCCGGGGAAGATGTAGCGCTTGATGAAGTCGGTGTCGCCCAGCGAGGCGGCATAGCGCTGGTCGGAAATGGTGATGGACTGGATCAGCGCCAGACCGGTGGGCTTGAGCAGGGTGCTGAGCGTCGCGAAATAATCCCCGTAGTACTGCGGCCCCACCGCCTCGATCATCTCGATGGACACCAGCTTGTCATACTGTCCTTCCAGTTCCCGGTAATCCTTCTCCAGCACGGTGATGCGCTCGGCGAGTCCTTCGCGGGCGATCCACTCCCGCGCGTGCCGTGCCTGCTCGGCCGACAGCGTGGTGGTGGTGACGCGGCAGCCGAAGTGGCGCGCGGCATGGATCGCCAGGCCACCCCAGCCGGTGCCGATCTCCAGCAGATGATCCGTAGGCTGCAGCTGCAGGCGCTGACAGACATGGTGGAACTTGTTAGTGGAGGCCTCTTCCAGTGTGCGTGTAGTCGGCGTGTAGAGGGCCGACGAGTAGGCCATGGTCGGGTCGAGGAAGAGCTTGAAGAAGTCGTTGCTCAGGTCGTAGTGCGCCGAGATGTTCTCGCGCGAGCCCCGCAGGGTGTTGCGGTGCAGCAGGTGGAAGGCCCGGGCGGCGAGGCGGCCGACCCAGCTGCTGCTGCGGTCCATGCTGCGCAGCAGGTCCATGTTGAGCACGAACACGCGGATGGTCTGCAGCAGGTCGGGGCTGTCCCACAGGCCCTGCATATAAGCCTCGCCCGCGCCCAGGGAACCGGCGCCCAGCACCAGGCTGTAGGCGGCGTTGTCTTTCACCTCGATGGTGGCCTGCACCCGCGCCGTGGCGGGCTCTTCGCCGAAGCGGTGCTCGGTGCCGTCTTCCTCGATCAGCAGCAGACTGCCATGGCGCATGCGGGTGAGCAGGCTCAGGAACAGTTGGCGGGACGGGTTGCCGAACAGGCGGCGCTGCTTGCCGACGCCACGGCTCAGGGTGGTTTCATGGATTTTCACGGGTCTCGATCTCCGGGGGGTAGCCGGGCGCCTTGCGGCCCGGGTGCGGCACGAAGGGCACGCCCTTGCACCACAGTTTCAATGCCTGCCAGTAGATGGCCGCGCTGACCTGCACGGTCATCAGCGGATAACGCCACAGCAGGCGACTCATGCCGGCCCGGTCCAGCGGCCGACGTTGCAGCTGCAGGCTGGCGGTGAACACCACGCGGTCCTGCAGACGGTTTTCCATGTAGATCGACAGTTGCTCGCCCGGCACTCGGCTGCGCAGCAGGTACTGTTGATCCAGCGGCATGAACGGGGATACGTGCATCTGTTTGGCAAAGTTCACTGCAGACAGGGGCTTGTCGCCGTCCACCGGCAGCACATAGGCATGGCGCTCGCGCCAGGGCGTGTTGGTGACTTCGGCCACGATCCAGCGCAGCCGCTCGTCGGCGTCGAAACAGTAGTAGCAGCTCAGTGGATTGATGATGAAACCGCAGTAGCGCAGGTTGGTGAGCAGGCGCACCGGGCCCTGCAGCACCTCGCCGGTGGCCTCGGTCACGGTGCGCAGCACGGCCTGCTTCAGGGGCAGGGCCGGGTCCCCGTGGTAGTCCGCGCGGCGAAAGCGGGCCGGCGCGAAGCGGGTGGTGGACCACAGGGGGTGGCGGGCGAACACGCTGTCCAGCTCGTCCAGATCCAGATACACCATCGCCACCGGGTAGGCGAAGCCATGCGCGCGCGGCTCGCGCCGCTGGTGCCGGACCACGCCTTCGTAGAGCGCGCTGTGCATGCCTAGCCTCCCGCAGCGCTCAAGCCTGCGATGCCGCGTGCCACCGCCAGCGCCGTGTGCACGCCGTCCTCGTGGAAGCCATTGCGCAGCCAGGCGCCGCAGAACCAGGTGTGCTCGTGGCCATTGCTGGCGAGCAGCTGCTGCTGGGCGGCGATGCCCGCCAGCGTGAACACCGGGTGGGCGTAGTGGTAAACGCCGTGGATCAGGGTCGGGTCGATGCGCGCGGTCTGGTTCAGGCTCACGCACCAGGTATGCCGGCTCGGCAGATGCTGCAGGATGTTCATGTTGTAGCTCAGCGCCGGCAGGGCGCTGTCGCGATTGCCCAGGCTGACGTTCCAGCTCGACCAGGTGCGCCGGTTGCGGGGCAGCACGCGCACATCGCGGTGCAGCACCACCTCGTTGCGGGAATAGGGGATGGCACCGAGCAGGGCGCGTTCGCGGGCCGCGGCATCGGCCAGCAGGGCCAGCGCCTGATCGCTGTGGCAGGCGAACACCACCTCGTCGTAGTACGCCTCGCCCCGCGCGCTGTGCACGCACACCTGGGGGCGGCCCTCGTGCAGCACGCCCCGCCGCACCGCCTGCACCGGCGTGTCGGTGAGGATGTGCTGACGGTAGGGCGCTGTCAGCGCGGGGATATAGGCGCGCGAGCCGCCCTCGATCACCTTCCACTGCGGCCGGTTGTGCAGATCCAGCAGGCCATGGTTGCGAAAGAAGCGCACGAAGAACTGCAGCGGGAAGGCGTCCATGCCGGCATCGTCGGCCGACCAGATCGCCGCGCCCATGGGCAGCAGATACCACTGCATGAACTCGCGGCTGTAGCCGTAGCGCTGCAGATACTCGCGCAGGGTCAACTCGCCCAGGGCCGGGTCCTGCGCCAGATGCTGCTCGACCTGGCGATTGAAGCGCAGGATGTCGCGCACCATGCGCAGAAAGCGCGGCGAGAGCAGATTGCCGCGCTGGGCGAACAGGGTGTTCAGACTGGTGCCGGCGTATTCCACGCCGCTCGCGGCATCACTCACGCTGAAGCTCATGGCGGTGTTGCGACTGCCCACGCCCAGGGCGTCCAGCAGGGCGATGAAGTTCGGGTAGGTGCGATCGTTGAACACGATGAAGCCGGTGTCGATGGCCAGGGATTCGCCGTCATGCACCACGTCGATGGTCGCCGTGTGGCCGCCCACGCGTGAGTCGGCCTCGTAGAGTTCCAGCGCCACATCGATCTGTTGCGACAGATACCAGGCGGCCGCCATGCCGGAGATGCCCCCGCCGATGATGGCCACGCAGCGCGCTTGTCCATGAAGCGGGGTACGGGTGTCGTTCATCGGGAGGCTTCCTTGCTGTCGGGGGTCGGGGGTGTCGGCGTGGCCGCGACCGCCATGGGGGTGCGCCGCATGCGCGGCATGATCACGCCATACCACAG
>JBEDFR010000139.1:0-6125 GCA_041175045.1 Pseudomonadota bacterium
GAAGCCGCTCAACGGGGCACTGCCGACACGCTGGGTGGGGGAGTCGGGTGTGATCAGCGCCGGGTGCTCGGCCTCCAGCTGCTCCAGGCGCGCGAACAGGCGATCGAACTCCACGTCGGGAATCTCGGGGGCGTCGAGGGTGTGATAGAGATGATCGTGATGCTGGATGCGGGCGCGCAGCGCCGCGACTTCCTGCTCCGGCGCAAGTGACTCTGGAGTGAGCGGCCCCTTAAGCACCGGCCCTTGTGGCAGCTGGCTCTGCAGGGCAGGCGCTTGTGGGAGCGGGCCCTGCCCGCGATTGCGCTGCTCATGCATGGCGGCAAGCCCCCGCCTTCACTTCGCCTGCCGCAGCTGCCGCAGGTCGAAGTCGCGCACGCGCTGACGGTAATGCTCGATGGTCTGCGCCGTCATCACGCTGCGGTTGTCGTCCTTCAGATCGGCATCCAGCGCCATGCGCACCTTCTGCGCGGCGTCCAGCATCTGGTCGAAGGCCTGCATGCTGTGGCTGGCCGCGCTGGGCAGCGTCATGAAGAAGCACAGGCCGCGGGTGGAGAATTCGCTGATGCGGTTCAGGTCGAAAGTGCCTGGATTCACCAGGTTCGCCACGCTGAACAGCACGGGTGAGCCGGCGTCCGCGCCCAGGTGACGGTGGAAGATGGCCATGTCGCCGAAGCGCAGCTGATTGGCCAGCAGCACCTGCAGCATCTCGACACCGCTGATCTCGCGATCCGGACGAGCCACGACATTCAATACCAGGACTTCGCTGAAATCGGGTGCAGCGGCCGCCGCGCGTGCACTGTGCTCCTGCTGAGCCGGCACTGGCTCGGCGTCCTCATGCAGCAGCTCGGCGTCTCGCTGGCGGCGCGCCGGTTTGGCGGCGCGGGCACGTTCACGCAGGATCTCGTCTTCGGGGTGATCCAGGCTCAGCTCCTTCTGGCGGGACTTGTCCAACGGCTCGCGTACCGGTCGACTCGGTGCAACCACAGTGCGCGGCGCCGAGACATGATCGTCATCAAACGTGTCCAGGCCAAGGACAGGCTCGGCACGCTGCCCGCGCTCCGGCTCCTGCACGGCCTTCTCGGCGGCAGCAGCGCCCATGCCGGACAGTTTCTCGCCGGCCCACTGCCACCAGCGTCGCGGCCCGCCGCGGGTGTCCTGCGCGGGCGACGCGACGGGAGCCTCTTCCTCATACCAGCTCTCGGCCTGAGCGCCCTCGCCTGCGCGCGGCCTCAGCAGCACGTCATCGTCATCTGCGCTGTCGCGGTCGTCCTTCTCGTTCTCCACGTCCCAATCGTCGTGCTCGTCGTCCTCGCCGTCCCGATCCTCTTCCCACGACTCGGGCGGCCTTTCCTCGGCGTCATCGTCGCTGTTCTGCTCGTCGTAGGGATCGTCCTGTTCGTAGTCGTCCTGTTCGTAGTCGTCCTGCTCGTCGTCGTCCTGCTCGTCGTCGTCCTGTTCGTCGTAGTCGTCCTGATCGTCGTAGTCGTCGTCGTCCTGCTCGTCGTAGTCGTCCTGCTCGTCGTCCTCTTCCCAGTCGTCATCATCGCTGTCGTGATCCCGAGCAGCACGATCATCACGATGGCGATGATCCTCATCGGCGTCGTCCTCCGCATCGTCGTAGTCCTCGTCCGGGTGATCGTCATCATCGCGGTATAAGCCGTCACTGAAAGAGTCGCGGGGCTCATCGTCCAGCGCCTGCAAGCCACTGCGGCGTGGGAGGTCCTCTTCTATCATGGCTCCAGAAGCTGCCGCGGCGCCAGCGGCAAGCGGCTTGGCGGCGGCCATGCGGTCGATGGGACGTTGTACGGGCTTGAGCGTGCGCTGGCTGTGCTTCTGGCGTGCCGCATGGCGGGCATTGGCCACACCGGAGGCGCGGGGTGACTCGTCCAGGGGCTCGTCCTCACCCAGGGTGTCCATGAGCACGGGAATGGCCTGATCGCGGGAGGTAAATTCGGAATTGCGCTTGACCACCTGCTCGAAGGAGCGCTGCACCAGGCGGGCACCGCCATTGGGCAACTCAGAGGCCAGCAGTTCGTCAGGGTCGTACGGGAGGATGTTCTTTTCCAACGCCATGCGCAGCTGACCGCGCCGCGCCCGCAGCGCCACGTAGAGCCCACGCAGGATCACGCCGACGATGGCGAGGATCAACAGCAGTATCATCAGTTCACGCAGACCCATAACCCAGTTCTTTCCTTAAGTCTTTTAGCTAATCGTCCGATTTATAACGCAAATATACTGGCATGTGAACTTCTTTACATAGCCGCCAGTTCTGCCGCTTCGGCAATGTCCACCGCCACGATGCGGGAGACGCCCGGCTCGTGCATGGTGACTCCCAGCAACTGGTTCGCCATTTCCATCGTCAGCTTGTTATGGGTGATGAACACGAACTGCACCGACTGTGACATTTCCTTCACCAGGTTGGCATAACGGCCCACATTGGCGTCGTCCAGTGGCGCATCCACCTCGTCGAGCATGCAGAACGGCGAGGGATTGAGCTGGAAGATGGAGAACACCAGCGCGATGGCCGTCATGGCCTTTTCGCCGCCCGAGAGCAGATGAATGGTGCTGTTACGCTTGCCAGGCGGCCTCGCCATGATCGCCACGCCCGTATCCAGCAGGTCCTCGCCTGTCATGTCCAGATAGGCATGGCCGCCGCCAAAGACCTTGGGGAACAGCTCCTGCAGGCCGGCATTGATCTTGTCGAAGGTTTCCTTGAAGCGCGTGCGGGTTTCCTTGTCGATCTTGCGGATGGCATTTTCCAGCGTCACCAGCGCGCGCTCGAGGTCGTCGTTCTGGGAGTCCAGGTAGAGCTTGCGCTCGGACTGCGTCTTGTATTCGTCGATGGCGGCCAGGTTGATGGCGCCCAGGCGCTGCACGCGGCTGGCGATGGCCTCGAGTTCGCGTTCGCAGAAAGCCTGGTCTACACCTTCCGGCAGCGTGGCGAGCACGGTCTGCAGGTCGTAGCGCGCCTCGCGCAGCTGGTCCTGCAGGGCCTCGCGCTTGACCATGTCGCCTTCGCTGCGCAGACGGTGCTCCATCAGCTGTTCGCGCAGGGCCGCGGCGCTGCGTTCGAAGTGCGAGCGCTGCTGTTCCAGCGTGCGCAGGGTGTGTTCGTTGCGCTCGGCGCGGGCCTTGGCGGCGGTAAGCTGAGCTTCCACTTCCAGACGCTTCTGCAGCTGCCCTTCGAGCTCGGCGCGCTTGAGTTCCAGCGGGGCGTCGCTGTCCTGCAACTGGCGCGTCAGGGAGTCGATCTTCTCCCTGGCGCGCTGCACCTGGGAGGCGGCGCGGTCGAGCGTGTCGCGCAGGGATTTCAACTGCGTCTGCAGGGACTGCGACTGCAGGGCCAGATGGTGCGCGTGGTCCTTGTCGTGGCGCGCTTTCTGGCGTACCTGATCCAGCGCCGCGCGCCGCTCATCGCGCTGTTGCAACAGCTGTTCCTTGCGTTCGGTGTCCAGTTCCATGGCATCCAGCGCGGCCTGCAGATTGGAGCGGGCCTGGGCCGTGTTCTCCTCCTCGACAGCCAGCTGGCGCAGCAGCTCGTCGAGTTCGTGCTGCAGGCGCTCGCGGCGCAGGGTGGTCTGCTCCACCTTCATCAGGCGGGCACCGAGCTGGGATTTCAATTCACTGTACTGTCGGGCCGTCTGGGCGATCTGGCGCTGCACGTCCTCGCGGCGGGATTCCAGGTCACGCAGGCTCTGCCGGCTGCGAGCCTGCGCCTCCAGCAAGTCGTCCACCCGGGCCTGCTGCAGGGCGATCTGTTCCTCCAGACGGGCGATCTCCCCCTTGCGCTCGAGCAGGCCGGCTTTCTCGTCGGCGGCCTTGCGCACACGAATCCAGGACTTGCCGAGCCAGATGCCCTGGCGGGTGACGACGGACTCGTGGGCCGCGAGTGCACCGCGCAGTGCCAGCGCCGCCGCCAGATCGTGGGCGACATGGATGCCAGCCAACAAGGCAGCGCTGTCCCAGGAGGAATGCACATGGCTGGACAGCAGTTCACGACCGGCAGCAGCCACCGCTGCACTGCCCTGCACGCCCGTGTCCACCAGCGACAGCAGGCCCGCCGGCAAGTCGGCCAGCAGGGCATCTATATTGTCGATCTGCTCGATGCACACACTTTGGAGATAGTCGCCGAGCACGGCTTCCACCGCCGCCTCATAGCCTGAATCCACTCGAATATTTTCACCCAGCCTTTTGTTTTCACTTATTTTCTTTGACTGCAACCAGCGATTCATGCCCTCGTTGTTGCGGCCCAGCGCGGCCTTCTGCAGGGCCTCCAGCGAGGCGGCGCGCCCCTTCAGACTCTGCAGCTCGCTGCGGGCCCGATCCAGGTCACTGGCGATGCTCTGACCCCGGCTTCTTTCTTCTTCTACCTGCCCTGCCAGCTCGCTGTTGCTGCTCTGGTGTTGCTCCAACGCTTCTTCCAGATGGGAGACCTGCAGGGAGAGCTCGTCGATTACGTCCTGTTCGGGGTTGTCGCCCAGGGCTTTTTTCTCTTCCTGCAGACGCGCCTTGCGATCCAGCCCGCGCTCCACGATCTTTTCCAGCTGCTGAATGCGTGACTGCTCGACCTCGGCAATCTGGCGCGGCTCCTCGGCACGGCGATTGAACTCGTCCCACTCGTGCTGCCACAGCTGCATGCGCTCTTCGGCTTCTTCCAGCGCGAAGGCGGATTCCTCGGCCACGGCATGGGCTTCATCCAGACGCGGCGCCAGCTCTTCGATGCCGGCTTCCAGCTGCAACACGCGGACGCGGTCGGATTCCAGCTCGCCCTGACTGTGGCCGAAACTGTCGCGGGTCTCCTGCAGATCGCGTTTGAGCTGGGCGGTGCGCTCGATCTGGAATTCGATGGTCTGCTCGAGGCGGGCGATATCGCTGCCCAGACTGTAATAGCGCCCCTGGATCTCGCTCAGCTGGTCGTTGAATTCGGTGTTGTCCACAAGGTGTTGCTCCACCTTGGCGTCGATGGCGCGCTGGTCGGCCACGGTGGCCTCGATCTTCACTTCCAGCTCGCTGATCAGGGCCTGCTTGCGCTGCAGCTCGTCGTCAAGGGCCTTCCAGCGCAGGGCGTTCAGCTGAGCGCTCATCTCGCGCTCCTGCTGCTTGAGTTCGCCGTACTTTTCCGCCGCCTGGGCCTGGCGCTGCAGATGCTGCAGCTGACGACCCAGCTCTTCGCGCAGGTCGGTCAGACGCTCCAGGTTCTCGCGGGTACGCTTGATGCGGTTCTCGGTGTCCCGACGGCGCTCCTTGTACTTGGAAATCCCGGCCGCCTCTTCGATGAAGATGCGCAGCTCCTCCGGCTTGGACTCGATGAGCCGTGACACCATGCCCTGCTCGATGATGGAGTAGCTGCGGGCACCCAGGCCGGTGCCCAGAAAGATATCGGTAATGTCGCGGCGGCGGCACTTCATGCCGTTCAGCAGATAACCCGAGGAGCCGTCGCGGGAGACCTTGCGCTTGATCGAGATTTCGCTGTACTGGGCATATTCGCCCTTGATGCGGTTGTCGCTGTTGTCGAACACCAGTTCGATGCTGGCCTGCCCTACAGGCTTGCGCCCACCCGAGCCGTTGAAGATCACGTCCGTCATGCTCTCGCCGCGCAGATTCTTGGCGGAACTCTCCCCCATGACCCAGCGCACCGCGTCGATGATATTGGACTTGCCACAGCCATTGGGGCCGACGACCGCGCACAGATTGGAGGGAAAATTGACGGTGGTCGGGTCGACAAAGGACTTGAATCCGGCCAGCTTGATACATTTCAAACGCATGTAGGAACTCGGGTGATTGACTGCGAAAGCAGGCGCAAGTTTAGCCGATAAAACGCGGCGATGGACACACAAAAAACGGCCCTTGCGACCGGCGTCAAAGCCCTGAGCTGTTCACTCTTCAGGCGAGTCACAGGTGACACACCACGCGCCCGCTTGTCGTCACTCGCCCTGGCAGCCGCCCCGCGAACCGGCGCTACTGCGCATGCCAATGCTGCGTGGGCTGGGGGCGCACAGACCATCACAGGACGTACAGGCCGGATGCGCGCAGTTTCCTGCGCAGGGAGGGTTCACCAATCCGGCGCCGATAGCCATGAGCCACACGCATGACAAAGCTTTCCCCCGCCCCTCCCTGTTATCATC
>JBEDFR010000140.1:0-7091 GCA_041175045.1 Pseudomonadota bacterium
CGCAGTAGCTGCCCGGACGCACGCCCTTCACGCCGCAGGCCTTGCCGACCATTTTCTGGGCGAGGGTATAGCCCTTGCCGGAATCGGCGGGGTTGAACGGCAGACGGAAGACGCGAGAGGGCTCCAGACCCAGGGCCGCGCGGGCCTTCTCGGTGAGACCCCGGCCGATGATCAGGGGAATGCGGCCACCGGCGCGCACTTCGTCCAGCAGCACTTCGGTCTTCAGCGTGAACGTGGACACCACGTCGTCGGTGCCGTGGCGCGTGATACGGCCTTCATAGGTGTGGATGTCGATCACGTCGCCAGTATTCATGTTGTCCACCGGGCACTCCAGCGGGAAAGCGCCTGCGTCTTCCATGGTGTTGAAGAAGATCGGAGCGATCTTGCCGCCGATGCACACGCCACCGTCGCGCTTGTTCGGAATGTGGGGAATGTCATTGCCGATGTACCAGAGCACGGAATTGGTGGCGGACTTGCGCGAGGAGCCGGTGCCCATGACATCGCCCACCATGGCGACGGGGAAGCCCTTCTTCTTCAGTGCCTCGATCTGGGCGGCGGCATTGGTCACGCCTTCGCGCGGCATCTTGTACATGGCCAGGGCGTGCAGAGGAATGTCGGGACGTGACCAGGCGTCCTGAGCTGGCGAGAGGTCGTCGGTATTGGTTTCACCCGGCACCTTGAACACGGTGACTGTCAGCACTTTCGGCAACTCGGGCTTGTTGAGGAACCATTCGGCGTCGGCCCAGGACTGCAGCAGCTTCTTCGCATGGGCATTGCCGGCCTTGGCTTTTTCTTCCACGTCGTGGAAGGCATCGAACATCAGCAGGGTGTGCGAGAGTTCCTTTGCAGCCAGCGCGCCGAGTTCTGCGTCGTCGAGCAGCTTCACCAGGGTCACGATGTTGTAGCCACCGAGCATGGTGCCCAGAAGTCGCACGGCGAGTTTCTTGTCGATGATGGGGGACGTGGCACTACCTTCGGCAATCGCGGTCAGGAAGCCTGCCTTGACGTAGGCTGCTTCATCGACGCCGGCGGGAACGCGATTGGAAATCAGATCAAGGATGAAGGCTTCTTCTCCGGCAGGCGGAGACTTCAACAATTCGACGAGTGCGGCGACCTGCTCGGCATCCAGCGGTTTCGGCACGATGCCTTGTGCGGCACGTTCGGCGACATGTTTACGGTACGCTTCTAACACAATATTCCCCTTGTCGATGAGCTTCGGTTAGCTGGTAAAATCGGGCTTCAAGTTTAGGCCAATCGGCACGGGAACTCCAGTTGAAGACCAGCCCCACACGCACGCCCTGCATTGGGATCTGCTCCACGACGTCCATCGGTGACGCCATCTGCAGAGGGTGCAAACGCTATGCCTTCGAGGTGATTCGCTGGAATGCCTACACAGATGCAGAGAAGGAAGCGGTGCTGCGCCGCATTGAGGCCTTGACGGAGCAGATCCTGAAGAATCGCTTCCACATTCAGTGGCCTGAAGCCCTGCAAAATGCCCTCGATGCGCACAAGATTCCGCTGAATCCCGCACTCTCGCCGTACTGCTGGCTGCACAGTCTGCTGCAGAAAGCCCCGCTGGCGGATATCGATCCGGCGGCCTGTGGCTTTGCCATCGTGGCCTCAGAGCAGGGTGCATCACTGGTGCAGCTTGCCAGTGTCGTGAATGCGGAATTGCTGCTTTTGTGCGAGGCGCACTTCGATCGTTACTACAGCCGGGTGAACAGCCTGGCCTGAGCATTCGGGCCCCTCAGGCGGTCAGATGCGGAAAGTGTTTCAAGTCGAAGCCTTCGGCACCCAGCTCGAGCGCCCAGCCCTGGGTATCCCAGCTCCCCAGCACGATGCGTTGCGCATCGACACAATTGTTGATGGGTTCCTGCAGACGCAGTGTGTGAATGGAGGGTCGATGAGTGTGGCCGTGGATGAGGCAGTTGACCTGCAGTGTCTGCAGCAGATTCAACACTTCCTGCGGGGTCACGTCCATGATCTCGGACGCCTTGTTCTTGCTCTGTTCCTTGCTCTGCATCCGGGCCTGTTGCGCGATCATCTGGCGTTCCACCAGCGAGCGTTCGAGAAAGTCCCGTTGCCAGCGCTCCGTGCGTACCATCTTGCGAAACTTCATGTAGTCGATATCGCGCGTGCACAAGCTGTCCCCATGAATCAGGGCCATGCGCTGGCCGTGGCATTCAATGAGGGCGGGCTCTTCCAGCAGGGTGGCCTGACAGCGTGCGGCGTAGCCGCGGCCGAGCAGGAAGTCGCGATTGCCGTGCATGAAGTAAAGCATGGTGCCGGAGTCAGCCAGCGCTGCGAAGGCCTGCGCGACCTGGGTGTTCAAGGCACTGGTGTCGTCATCGCCAACCCAGGCTTCGAACAGATCGCCCAGTACGTACAGGGCATCAGCGCCCCTGGCCCGATTGGCCAGGAAGTCCAGAAACGAACGAGTGATGACTGAACTTTCGGAATCCAGGTGAATGTCGGACGTGAACAGTGTCTTTCCGGCGCTGGGCATCGTCAGTCTTTGCTGGTCGCTGCAGCCTCGGCACTGGTGGGAAGGTGCACCGCGGTGGCCGTGATGATGATTTCATCCACGGGGACATCCTGATGGCCCGCACGGGAAGTGGTGCGGCACTGCTTGATCTTGTTCACCACGTCCATGCCGTCCGTCACCTTGCCAAACACGGCATAGCCCCAGCCCTGCGGGTTCTTGCCCTTGTGATTGAGGAAAGTATTGTCACTGACATTGATGAAGAACTGCGAGCTTGCAGAATGCGGGTCGGAGGTGCGAGCCATGGCCAGCGTGCCGATGGCATTCGGCAGGCCGTTGTCAGCTTCGTTGACGATGGGCTTGCCGTTGGGTTTCTGCACCAGACCGGAGGTGAAGCCGCCACCCTGGATCATGAAATTGTCGATCACGCGATGAAAGATGGTGTTGTCATAGAAACCACTGCGGGCATACTCCAGGAAATTCGCGGAGGACACCGGGGCCTTGTCGAAATCAAGCTCAATGGTGATGTCACCATAATTCGTTTTGAAGACAATCATTGCGGACAACCTTGAGTTTTAAAGAGGATTTCGCCTCTTATGAGAAAGACATTGTGCGGCTATAATACGGGCTTTGCCACTTTCGAGAAAGCAGAAACCACGACATGAATGCTTCAGACAACGCTGAAAATGCGGGCTCCGCGAGTGCGGTGGCACCGGTGACTTCACATTTCATCCGCCACATTATTGAGCAAGACCAGCAGAGCGGCAAGCATGCGGGGCGCGTGCAGACGCGCTTTCCTCCGGAACCCAATGGCTTTCTTCATATCGGTCACGCCAAGTCCATCTGCCTGAATTTCGGCACCGCGCAGTCATACAACGGGCGCTGCAATCTGCGTTTCGATGACACCAATCCGGAAAAGGAGAGTCAGGAATTCATCGAGTCCATCAAGGCCGACATTCAGTGGTTGGGGTTCAGCTGGAGCGGGGATATCCGCTATGCCTCCTCGTATTTCGATGCGCTCTATGAATTTGCTCTGCAGCTGATTCGTGCCGGCAAGGCCTATGTGTGCAGTCTGACACCCGAGCAGGCGCGCGAGTATCGAGGTTCGCTCACGGTACCCGGTCGCGATAGTCCTTATCGTTCGCGCAGTGTCGAGGAAAATCTCGACCTCTTCACTCGTATGCGGGCGGGGGAGTTCCCCGATGGTGCACACAGTCTGCGCGCCAGAATCGACATGGCTTCCCCCAATATCAACATGCGGGACCCAGTCATCTATCGCATTCGTCACGTCGCGCATCATCAGACCGGTTCCAGGTGGCCCATTTATCCGATGTATGACTATGCTCACTGCATCTCCGATGCCATTGAATGCATCACGCATTCGCTGTGCACGCTGGAATTCGAGGATCACCGCCCCCTTTATGATTGGATTCTGCAGGCGCTGGACAAGGGCAGCCTGCATGCTGCGGGAGATCGCTTGACCACATCGCAAGCCTATGTGCTGCCGCGCCAGATCGAGTTCGCCCGTCTCAATATCAACTACACAGTCATGAGCAAGCGCAAGCTGAAGGAACTGGTCACTCAGGGCTATGTCAACGGCTGGGACGATCCGCGCATGCCGACACTCTCGGGGCTGCGACGACGCGGCTATACGCCGGCGTCCATTCGCAACTTCTGCGAGCGGGTGGGGATCAGTCGTAGCGAAAGCGTGGTGGATGTCGGCATGCTGGAGCACAGCATCCGGGAAGATCTCGACCGCAATACGCCGCGCGCGATGTGCGTACTGCGTCCCCTCAAGGTCACTTTGAGCAATTACCCCGAGCAGAAGTCGGAGACCTTGCAACTGCCTTGTCACCCCAAGGAGATATCCATGGGGATGCGCGAACTCCCCTTCGAGCGGGAGCTTTACATTGATGCCAGTGATTTCGAAGAAGTGCCCCCGCCACAGTACAAGCGCCTGAGCCTGGGGGCTGAGGTGCGTCTGCGTGGCGCCTACGTGATCCGCTGTGACGAGGTCCGCAAGAACGCCAGCGGCCAGGTCGTCGAGCTTATCTGCAGCTATGACGAAGCTACTCTTGGGGTGAACCCTCATGGACGCAAGGTCGCAGGTGTCATCCATTGGGTGCCTGCGCGAAAGGCACTGGATGTTGAAGTGCGGATTTACGATCGTTTGTTCAACAAGGAGAACCCTGACGACAAGAGCATCGGCGATTACAAGCAGTGTCTGAATCCTGATTCTCTGCAAGTGCTGTCGGGCTGCAAGGCCGAGCCAAGCCTGCGCAGTGCCGTACCGGAAGCGAGTTTCCAATTCGAGCGTGAAGGCTATTTCTGTGTGGATCGTCATGATTCTTCGTCGGAGCGTCTGGTATTCAATCGAACCGTTACGCTAAGGGATTCCTGGACCAAAATTTCCAGTTGAGTGAAAAAATTGCTGCAGATCTACAACACACTGACCAGAACCAAGGAAGACTTTGTGCCGCACGTGAGCGGCAAAGTGAAGATGTACGTCTGCGGAGTTACCACCTATGACTACTGCCACGTCGGTCATGCCCGCATGTTCGTGGCATTTGACGTGGTGGTGCGTTATCTGCGCCATCGCGGATACCAGGTGACCTACATCCGCAACATCACCGACATCGATGACAAGATCCTGCGCCGCGCACGAGAGAACAACGAATTGTTTTCCGATCTGACCGAGCGTTTCATCGCCGCCATGCGCGAAGACGAAGAGGCGCTGTTCGTCGTGCGGCCGGACATGGAGCCGCGTGCGACTGCTCACATCGAGCAGATCATTGTTCTGATAGAGCGTCTGATCGAAGGCGAATACGCGTATCGTGCGGCAAATGGCGACGTTTACTATGCAGTGAAGCAGTTCGCACCTTACGGCAGGCTGTCCAACAAGAATCCCGAGGAGTTGCTCGCTGGAGCCCGCATCGAGATTGGTGAATTGAAACGCGATCCACGCGATTTTGCCCTATGGAAGGCTGCGGCAGACGACGAAGTGGGCTGGGATTCGCCCTGGGGCTACGGGCGTCCGGGTTGGCACATCGAGTGCTCGGCCATGTCGACCTGCTGCCTGGGCGACTCCTTTGACATTCATGGCGGGGGGTCGGACTTGATGTTCCCGCATCACGAGAACGAGATTGCTCAGTCTGAGGCGGCAACCGGCAAGCAGTTTGCGAAAGTGTGGATGCACAATGGCGCAGTGCGTGTCGACAACGAGAAGATGTCGAAGTCGCTGAACAACTTCTTCACCGTGCGCGATGTGCTGCAACAACACAAGCCGGAGGTGCTACGCTACTTGCTGATTTCCAGTCAGTATCGCAGCCCTATCAACTATTCCGAGCAGAGTCTGCAACAGGCGACAGCCGCACTGGAGCGATTGTATACCGCACTTCGTGGTCTGGATGTGCGCAATGTCCGCGAACTGGTGAACAGTAGTTACGAGAAGGACTTCTGCCACGCCATGGACGATGACTTCAATACCCCGATCGCGCTGGGTGTGATGTTCGATCTGGCACGTGACATCAATCGTCATCGTGAATCAGCGCCACAGAAAGCCCTTCAACTGGCTGGCGTGCTTGTCCGGCTCGGTCGTGTGCTTGGCATTCTGCAGGATTCGCCCGATGCCTTTTTGCAGAGACGCGGAGGTGACAGCGTCAACGCGGCAGTGGTCGATGGCCTGATCGCTCAGCGCAAGCAGGCCCGCTTGGACAGGAACTGGGCACTTGCCGACGAGATTCGCGACAAGCTGGTGGCGATGAAAGTGGTGGTGGAAGACACGGCCGACGGCAGTCACTGGCGCGTCGAGCGCTGAGCCCGCGTTGACAGAGACCAGTGGCCGGCAGCTCTAAGGATCTGGTTTTTCCTGTGCCGGGAGATTGACTGCCTTCGAGGCCGTGAGTATCATGCCGACCCTGCAAACGCTGCAGGAAATCGGGGTATAGCGCAGTCTGGTAGCGCGCCTGCTTTGGGAGCAGGATGTCGGGAGTTCGAATCTCTCTACCCCGACCACCCTTGCAGATTGGACAAGCACATTGCCCCCACTCGCAATGATGCAGCAGAGTTCAATGGTGATCGTAGCTCAGTTGGTAGAGCCCCGGACTGTGACTCCGGTTGTCGTGGGTTCGAGCCCCATCGGTCACCCCATATTCCCTGTCCACTGACGCACAGGTTCAGTGTCTGGTCCTCGTCACGGGGGTATAGCTCAGCTGGATAGAGCAACGGCCTTCTAAGCCGTGGGTCTCAGGTTCGAATCCTGATACTCCCGCCACCTTCGCGTTGCCCTTGCTGACCGGCGGTTCCTTCGTGTGGCGACTCTTGTTGCGTTGCGCGGTCTGAATGATATGGTCTGCCGCCCTGTCGGCACGTGCCATGATTGTCGCGCTCGGTTGCCCGCACCTGATGTCACCCTGTTTCCGCCATCAACCATGAACAGGTTCGGCCCGTCGTGCGCGCGATTGCAATGATCCTGACTGCTTAATTGTGCCAGCGGTGTCCGCAGGTTCCAAGGACTCGCGGTGAAGGACGTTCATGGTGGCGATCTCGTCCGTATGATTCAGGAAAGTAGTGCGAAGTGCCGGTCCTCCCCATTTGTCCTTGCTCGCTG
>JBEDFR010000141.1:0-32927 GCA_041175045.1 Pseudomonadota bacterium
GGCACGTCGGTGGGGCGACCCCAGAGTTCACCGCCAATGAAATTGCCCAGACGACCAGCCCCAAGCCCGAAAGGCACCAGCGGCGCAATGAAGTCGAGCACGGCGAAGTAAGGCTTGTGCAGCTTGCCGGCATACCAGTACAGCGCGGCCATCACGCCCAGGAAGCCTCCATGGAAGGACATGCCGCCTTCCCACACGCGCAGCAGCCAGAGCGGGTCGTCCAGCAGGCGATCGAAGTTGTAGAACAGGGCCGAGCCAATGCGGCCGCCGAGCACGGCGCCCAGGGCGCCGTAGAAGATCAGATCGGCGATCTGCTCGTCGCTCCATTGCCCGGGCTCGCGTGCGGCACGCACCTTGGCCAGCCACCACGCGCCCCCGAAGGCGACGATGTACATGATGCCGTACCAGTGCACCGAGAGCGGGCCGAGCGAGAAGGCGACGGGGTCGAACTGCGGATAGGTCAGCATGCGGGGCTACTTGAACGGGAGAGTCTGAGGAGTGGTGATGCTAGCGTCGAGACCCTGGCAAGGCAAGGCGCAAGACCGCGGGAAGTTGAGGCTGGCGACCACGTCCTTGCGGTGGTCAGCACGCGATACATCCCTGTGCCGCTTCATCTCCTGAAGCCATCCGGCGTTGCATTATCCTGATTTTATTAAGACTTTCTGCCGTGCGGCTCCGCTCAGTTGTTGCGGGAGGTCCGCAGCAGACGATCGACACCGGCGTTGAACAGCGCCATGTCCACGTGGTGACGTACCTGCTGGGCATCGTCCATGACCATGACCTCGGCCAGCAGTTCGCGCGCGGTACTCAGCGGCACACTGCGGATGACGGCTTTCACCTTCAGCAGGGTGGTGGCGTTCATGGACAGGATGTCGAAACCCATGGCCATGAGCAGGATGGCCGCGCCCGGGTCACCCGCCATCTCGCCGCAGATGCTGACCGGCCGATTCTCCAGATGGGCCGCCGAGACCACATGCTGCAAGGCCTGCAGCACTGCCGGATGGAAGGACGAGTACAGGCTCGCCACGCGGGGATTGTTGCGATCCACGGCGAGCAGATACTGCGTGAGGTCATTGCTGCCCACGGAAATGAAGTCGACCAGACGGCACAGGGCGCGAGTCTGGTACACCGCGGCGGGCAGTTCGATCATCACACCGATGGGTGGCAGGCGCACGTCGTAGCCCTCTTCCCGCAGCTCGCGCCAGGCCCGTTTGATGATGGCGATGGAACCCGTGACTTCCTGCACGTGGGAGATCATGGGCAGCATGATCTGCAGATTGTCGAGCCCGGCACTGGCGCGAATCATGGCGCGCACCTGGGCGATGAAGATCTCGGGGTGGTCGAGCGTGACGCGTATGCCGCGCCAGCCCAGGAAGGGGTTCTCTTCCTCGATGGGGAAATAGGGCAGCGCCTTGTCGCCGCCGATGTCCAGCGTGCGCATGGTCACGCGCTTGGGCGCGAAGGCCTGCAGCTGCTCGCGGTAGATCTCCGCCTGCTCCTGCTCACTGGGGAAACGTTCGGCCAGCAGGAAGGGCACCTCGGTGCGGAACAAGCCGATGCCCTCGGCGCCGTGGTCGAGCGAGCGCACCACATCGGACATCAGGCCGGTGTTCACCCACAGATTCACGCGATGCTGATCGGGGGTCTCGCAAGGCAGGTGGATCAACCCTTCCAGTCCCTTCACCAGCTGCTGCTCTTCCTTGATGACTTCGCGGTAACGGTTGCGCAGCTGATCCGAGGGATTGCTGTAGACCTGGCCGTTGTAGCCATCCACGATCAGCTCGCGACCATCCAGCTGGCGGTAGGGCAGATCCACCACGCCCATGGCCGTGGGAATGCCCATGGTGCGCGCGAGAATCGCGACGTGGGAGTTGCCCGAGCCTCTGACCGACACCAGACCCAGCAGCTTTTCCTTGGGCACCTCGGCCAGCATGGCAGCGGTGAGCTCCTCGCCCACCAGAATGGTGTCGTTCGGGTAGTCCGCCTTCACCACATCGTGGTCCTGCAGATAGAACAGCACGCGACTGCACAGGTCCTTGATGTCGGCGGCGCGCTCGCGCAGATAGGGGTCCTTCATCAGCTCGAAGGTGCGCACGTGGTCCATGGCCACATCGGCCAGGGCACCCTGTGCCCAGTTGCCGGCCCGGATGCGTTCCTTCACCTCATGGCCCAGGGCGTCGTCGTCGAGCATACGCAGGTAGACGGCGAAGAGTTCGCGCTCCTCGGGCCGCAAGCGGGTTTCCAGCGAACTGGCGAGGCGACTCATGTCATCGCGCACCGACTGCAGCGCGCGATCGAAAAACTCCACTTCCTTTTCCACGTCGGTGCAGACGCGGGCCGGGATGAGGTCGAGATCGGCCGGGGGAAACACCACCACGGCATGGCCGATGGCGACGCCAGTGGAACCGGCCACGCCGCTGAAACTGGTGTCGGACTTGCGCTGTCCCGACGGACTCATGCCCTGAATGGCGCCCGTGGCCTCGGCGGCGGCAATGACGCCGGCCAGCTGGGCCGACAGCGTGATCAGGAAGGCTTCTTCGCCCTCATCGAAGCGGCGTTTCTCGCGGTGCTGCACCACCAGCACGCCCAGCACCTTGCGATGGTGAATGATGGGCACACCCAGGAAAGAGCTGAACTGCTCCTCACCGGTTTCGGACAGGTAGTGGTAATTGGGATGGGACTGGGCATCTTCGAGATTCACCGGTTCAGCGTTGGCCGCCACCAGCCCCACCAGCCCCTCGCCCAGCTGCAGGCTGACATGGCCCACGGCGGATTGCTTGAGGCCTTCAGAGGCCATGAGCACATGACTGTTGATCTCGGAGTCGAGCAGGTAAACGGAGCAGACCTGGGTGTTCATGGCATCGCGCACACGGGTCACGATGACATTGAGGGCAGACTGCAGATCCTTCGCAGTGTTCACCTCCTGAACTATTTCACGCAATCGTTCGAGCATGGGCGGGCTTCCGTCAGGGGCGTACGAATTGGTTCAGGGGCTTCACCAGCTCCTTGAGCGCCTGGCGGTAGACTTCCCGCTTGAAGTCGATCACCTGGCTGAGCGGATACCAGAAGCTGACCCACTGCCAGTCGTCGAATTCGGGAGTCTTGTTGGAGAGAAGATTGATGCGGTGATCTTCGGAACGCAGGCCGACCAGATACCATTTCTGCTTCTGGCCGATGCACACGGGATTGGAATTCTGGCGGATCAGGTTGCGGGGCAGATGGTAATAGAGCCAGCCGCGAGTGGAGGAAAGCACCTCGACATCAGAAGCCTCGAGACCCACCTCTTCCTTCAACTCCCTGAACATGGCCTGCTGCAGTCGCTCGCCATGGCGGATACCCCCCTGTGGAAACTGCCAGGCATCCTGACCGATGCGCTTGGCCCACAGCAACTGACCGCGCGGATTGCAGATGATGATGCCGACATTTGGTCTGAACCCCTGTGAATCTATCATCTTGCAATCGGTTCCTGGCGATGGAAAGGCATCGTCCGCATTGTTTCACAACTGCGAAGGATTGTTCAACGGCGCCCCTGCCGCGGTCAGCGGGGGTGGCAGCCACCTGCGAGGACAGGGTTATAATGCGGCCCCTTTTCCTGCATTGCCCGGTACCAAGCCCATGACCCTGGCCATTTTCGACCTCGACAACACGCTGCTGCGCGGCGACAGCGATCATTCGTTCGGCGACTTCCTCATCAGCAAGGGGCTCGTCGATCCCGCGCAGCACAAGGCCCGCAACGACTACTTCTATCAGCAGTACAAGAACGGCGGGCTGGACATGGTGGCCTACACGGAATTCGTGGTCAGCGCCCTCAAGGGCATGACCCGGGCACGACGCGAGGAACTGCATCGCGACTACATGCGGGATTTCATCGAGCCGATGATGCTGCCGGCAGCCGAGGCACTGCTGGCGCAGCATCGTGAACGCGGTGATTTTTGTCTGATCATTACAGCAACCAATCGCTTCATCACTGAGCCGATTGCGCAGCGACTCGGCGTCGATGCGCTGATCGCCACGGATCTGGAAATGGTGAATGACGAATTCACGGGCCGCATCGACGGTATCCCCAGTTTTCAGGCGGGCAAGGTGCAGCGACTGAACGACTGGCTGCTGGAGTGGAACGCACGGCGCAGTGCTGACACGCCGGCGCTCAGCCTGCAGGACAGCGTGTTCTACAGCGACAGCTTCAATGATCTGCCGCTTTTGGAATGTGCGACTCGCGCCGTGGCGGTGGACCCGGACGAGCGTCTGCGCGCCATTGCGCAGAGTCGTGGCTGGGCGGTGATTACACTGCGCGCCTGAGCCGCTGCGCCGGCGCGGGACTCAGTGCAGCGGGACCAGCGCGATCTCCACGATCAAATCATCGGCAAGCTGTTCCAGCTGTCGCTGCAGGGCATGCACATCGAGATCGGCCGGCACGCGCAGCTCGGCCTGCGCGTGAAACAGCGACTCGCCGGACATCGGCGCCGCGGTGCACTGCGTCGCCAGCTCTTCCACGTTCACCTGCTGCAGAGCCAGCGCGCGCGAGATTTCCTTGATGATGCCGGGCCGGTCATTGCCCACCAGGGTCAGGCGCAGCGAGCGCTGGCGCGTGCCGGCGTCGGCGAGTTTCACCTTTTCCACCACCAGACGCAGCACGGGCGACAACTTCTGCAGATCGTCAATGAGAGCGTCGGCATGGGCATCGGCGACACTGACACGCAGGATGCCCGCAAACTTGCCGGCCAGATGCGCCATGTTGCTCTCCAGCCAGTTGCCGGAATGCCGCGCGATGGTGTCCGCGAGCAGCTCCACGAGGCCGGGCTTGTCATCTGCGATGACAGTGAGCACAAGATAGGTCGCCATGGCTCAGGCTCCTATCATCACGCGGCGCGGAAACTGGCCGAATTCTTCCCAGTAACTGACGCGCTCGGGCAGATCCTCGGCACGTCCCTGCACCAGGCCATTGCTGTCTGTGACACGTGACACCACGGTGTGTTCACCCGGCAGGGCATCGCGCCATTCGAAGCTGAACAGCTTCCAGGAAAACGGCGTGGCCTGCGGATCGATGGTCGCCTGCTGCCACGGGCCATTGTCGATGCTCACCTCGACACTGCGCAGCGGCGTGCCGTCATTGAGCACGAAACCACGCAGCGTGTGCACATCGCCTGCCCGGGTGACGCGTACGATGGCGGACTTCAGATTCATCTTCGCCACGGAGTTTTCCACCCAGCGCTCGGTGTCCCCCACCATTTCACGCTTCAGAGTCACATAGTCGCGACCCATGAAGCGCCCCATGTACCGCGTATCCTGCACGTGGATCTGCGTAAGCCACTTCACGTTGGCCACCCCGTACCAGCCGGGGGCCAGCAGGCGCACGGGCTTGCCGTGATAATGCGGCAGCGGCTCGCCATTCATTTCGAAGGCGAGCATGTTGTGCTCGTTCATGGCGTCTTCCACCGACATGCTGCGCGCGAAGGCCTTGGGCACCTTGCGGCCGCGAATCTCCTCCTCGCCGATGTCGGCGCCGAAGAACACCACTTCCTTGGCTTCGGGCCGAATGCCGGCTTCCTGCAGCAGATCACGCAGACTCACCCCGCGCCAGCGGGCATTGCCGATCAAGCCGTGAAAAAGTCGACCACTGTTGCCACCACACTCGAAACCCGCGTCGATTTCGACGACGGGTCGCTCGCGCAATTGGGCGAGGGAAAGTTTCACCTCGCGCTGCACCAGACCCGTCACCTGCAGCTGATAACCAGCACTGTCGATCTCGGGCTGGCCGTAGTGCTGAATGACATAGAAATCGTCATTGGCTGTGAAGAAATCATCGATGCGGCGCGTGTCCTGAAAATGCATGGCGCCAGGTCTGACCGGCTGGGGATTGAAGGTATCGGGCACATCGGTGAAGGGCACATCCACTTCTCCCTGTGCCAGGGCCGGCATCATCCAGTGCGGCACACTGAGTGCGCCCAATGTGACGATGCCTGTGTTGAACGCGCCCTTGAGCAGCGCGCGTCGATCCGGATTGTCGGGATGCATGGTGATTCCCCCTGCCCGCAGTCGTTGCAATCATGGCTGCATGCCTGTCACGCAGCGCAGGGACGATAGCACAGCGCTTGGAAACTTGTCTGTACATCACAGCCTGACACACTGGCTGGATTCGCCGGGGCAAATTTGGAAAGATCGGTCTGTCCCGTCAGTCTGCGTAACGCGATTTGACACGTTTCGTGCCTGCAGCCTGACGCTGATGACCCTGATCGAGATCGCTGCCGTAACGCAGGCTTGCTGCCTCTCAAGCTCGACCCGAGTGAGCTGCGCAAGGGCATCTGCCACTACCCTTCGGCATGGCCGACCGGCGGGTGTCATGAACCTGCGAGCTGCGCCGCATCATCCAGCCAGGCGTGTGCAATGGCGCGTGCGTCTGGATGGGCAGGCGGTCACTGACTCAGTGGTGATGGCCGCCTTCGCCGTGGGCGTGACGGTGAGTGATCTCTTCCGGTGTCGCAGGGCGCACGCTCACGATCTCCAGTTGATAATGCAGCGTGCGACCTGCGAAGGGGTGATTGGTATCGATGTCGACGTTGAAGCGCCCCGCCTTCACCACCAGCGCGCTGCGCACGCCGCGATCCGTCTGCACTCCCACCACGGTGCCTGGCACCAGCGCCTTGTTGCCTGCCGGCAGATGCAGATGCTTGATGGGCACGCGCAGCAGTGAGTTGGAGCGGCGCGGCCCGTAGGCCTGCTCCGGCGCCAGCGTAATCTCCAGCGTGTCGCCTGCCTTCTTCCCCGCCATCGCCTGCTCCAGCCCCGAGATCACATTCGCATGGCCATGCAGATACAGCAGTGGCTGGCGACCTGCCGATTCTTCCAACCAGCCCGACTTGCTGCCATCTGCCAGGATCTCGCAGAGTTTGTAATGAAAGGCGACGACGCAATCGTCGCCTATGAGCATCGCTTCCGGGGTCTCGCTGGTCTTTTTCGCTGGTTTTCTGGCCATGACTTACCTTTACTGCTGAGTGCTTGGAATGGCGGCGATTCTAGCAAAGATCGAAAGCGTGAAGACAAGCACCTTGCAGTGATGGCGACGGGCAGCCTGACGCAATTTGACTAAAATTTGAGCAAGCATTATGGTGACCGAGTGTCAGGCAACGGAAGCAAACAAAGAGCAAACTGACCTTGTATTGCCGGAATCGCTCCTCAAAGTGACAGGATCATCGCTGATCAAGGTCAGCACTAACGTCCGTAGACCACCAGGAAGAAGCCAGAGCATGCCAGATCAACAAGACAAGTTTTCCCCCCTGACAATTCGCGTCAAGGAACACATCCGCCGACTTCGTTTGCTCGCAGGTCACTCCATGACCGAAGGCTCCGCTCTGCTGGGAGTTTCCCGCAAGCAGCTGGAAGACATCGAGACGGCTCGCGATTATGGCTGCCATCTGGAAGTCGAGCTTCTGGCCAAGGTGAAAGTGGTCTACAAGATTTCTCTGGATGAACTGCTCGGCGACCTGCCAGCAAGCATCAATGACGACCTGCTGACTCGCAAGCGTCGTCGCAACGCCTGAGTTTCTGCGCCTTCGTTCCGGCCACCGGGCCAAATGTGTATAATGCGCGACCACTTACACGACGAGACCAGGAACCGCCATGGCCAGCAAGCCCAAGAAAGACGCTGCACCCGACCACAAGATCAATCTTGCCGAGCAGGTCGAGGCCTTTCTCAAGGCGGGCGGCACGGTCAAGAAGATACCGTCTGGAATCAGTGGTCAGACCACCACCTCGGGGCCACGGCAGATCGTGCTGAGTCACAAGAGCGGCACCTGAGCCACGCCCGCGCACGACCTGTCCCTGCCCTCGGTCCCCCATGGACATACAGAACCTGAAAGCCTTCGTCGAAGTCGCTGCCGCCCGTTCATTTTCGGTGGCGGCTAATCGATTGCATGTCACTCAACCTGCCATCAGCAAGCGCGTTCACCTGCTGGAACAGCAACTGGGCACCCTGCTCTTCGACCGTATCGGCCGCCAGGTGTCTCTGACCGAAGCAGGACGCACCCTGCTGCCCCACGCCGACGCGGTTCTGGCGCGCATGGACAGCGCGCGGCAGGCACTGGCGGATCTGGATGCCGACACCAAAGGGCCGTTGAAGATCATCACCAGTCATCACATTGGCCTGCATCGCCTGCCACGCGTGCTGCGGGAGTTTTCCGAGCGCTTCCCTCTCGTGGAACTCGACATCGGCTTCATGGACTCCGAGGAAGCCTATGCCGAGGTGCTCAAGGGGCACTGCGATCTGGGCATCATCACGCAGGTGCGCGAGCAGCATGACACGGTCTGCACGCGCACACTCTGGAAGGATCGTCTGGAATTCGTGGCAGCGCCTCAGCACCCGCTGAGTCAGCGCGAGCGCGTCAATCTGGAAGACCTGGCACAGTACCCCGCGCTGCTGCCGGAACGCCGCTTCTACACCACACAGCTGGTGGAGGAACTGTTTGCCGGCCACGCGCTGCGACTGAACATCAAGCTGGCCACCAATTATCTGGAAACCATCAAGGCCTTGATCACCGCGGGCTATGCCTGGGGTGTGCTGCCGCGTTCGATGCTGGAGGACCGCACCCTGGCGCTGCTTGATGTGCGACACACAGAGACAGAGCAGCCGCTGACGCTGACACGCAATCTGGACTGCATCTATCATCGCCAGCGGCAGATGAGCAAGGCGGCGCGCGCCTTCTTCGAGCTGCTCTGCCAGCACGCCGAGCGCTGAGGCGAGGTACGGTCAGGGCACCTGGGCGATGGTGTAGCCCCGTCGCTCCAGCAGGCTCAGCAGACCATCTTCGCCAACCAGATGGGCCGCACCCACCAGCACGAATTCCGTCCCGGGCGTTTCCAGCATGGTGTCGATGATCTCGACCCAGGCCGTGTTGCGCCGCACCAGCAGCGTGTCATAAAGCGCCGGGTAGCCCTCTTTCATGTCGGCGACGAACAAGGCTTCCAGCGTGGCATTGTCGCCACTGCGCCAGGCCGCGATCATCTGCTCCATGGCCGTCTCGATTTCTTCCATGTCCTCCAGCGAAGAGCGCACGAATTCGTTCTCGACGCCCTCGCCCATGGTGGCGATGAAGCCGATCTGTGCATCCACCGATTCCAGCTCGCCCACCTGCTTGCCATCGCCCAGCGCACGGCTGTTGAAATAGGCATCCACGCCCTGCGGCGTAAAACCCAGCGTCTGGAATTCGATGACCTGCAGCGTGCTGATGAGCATGCCCGGCTTGAAGCGCTCCATCATCTGCAAGGGCAGACCTTTCTCGGCCACATGCGCGGCCAGTGCCGCATACGTGGGTGCATCGAGCACGCTCTGCAACGTGCGGCCGTCGCTGTAGAGCAACTCCTGCATCATGCGGGCCTGAACACTGAAGTCGCTCATGCCGGTGATATCGGTTTCGAAATAGAGGGTTTGCGAGTCCTGATAGGCCGTCTCGAATGGCTCGGGGAGCGGATAGTCGGAGGGGCGCAGCAGGTGCACGGTGCCGCCCAGATAGACCTTCTGCTCGCCTTGCGTGGCTACCCAGACGGCGCTTTCGGCCTGTACCGCGTGCCAGGGCAGTAGATTCGTCAGGATCAGGGCGAGCAGTGACAGGGGGCGCAGACGCAAGGTCAACGCTGCAGCAAAGGGCAGGGACAGGGTCATGGGGTCTCTTCCAGTGTGATTTACAGGGCAGCGAGCCGGAAGGTAGCATGCCGCGCAGACACCTCCAAGGAAGCACGCATGGCCACCCTGCTGTTCAGACTGCGACACGTCCCCGACGACGAGGCCGACGAGGTGCGTGCACTGCTGAGCGAACACGGCATCGACTACTACGAGACCGAGCCCGGCAACTGGGGCATCTCGATGCCCGCGCTGTGGCTGCGCGATGCCAGCCAGCGGGAACAGGCAAGCACGCTGCTTGGCGAGTATCAGCAGCAGCGCGCCGAGCGCATGCAGCAGGAGTACTCGGCGCTGCGCGAACGTGGCGAGGCGCCCACCCTGCTGACAAGCCTGCGCGCCCAGCCCGTGCGCTTCGTGTTCTATACCGGTCTGAGCGCTGCCATTCTCTATCTGTCAGTCAGCAGCTTCTTCAGCTTCTGACCGGCTCACCAATGCGGATGCTCAAGGTCTCCAGTCCGTCCACCCGCCCTTCCAGCAAGTCTCCGGTCACCACGGCCGCCACACCCGCCGGCGTGCCGGTGAAGATCAGATCGCCCGGCCGCAGGCGGTAATAGGTCGACAGTTCCATGATCAGCTCGGGGATGTTCCAGATCAGATCGCTCACATGCCCCTGCTGCCGCAGCTGCCCGTTGACGTGCAGGCTGATGTGGGCACTGGCCGGGTTGCCCGCCTGGGCGGCCGGCATCAGAGCGCTCAGCGGCGCGGAATTGTCGAAACCCTTGGCGGTGTCCCAGGGCCGCGCCTTGTCCTTGGCCTCGGCCTGCAGATCACGCCGCGTGAAGTCGATGCCCACGGCATAGCCGAATACTGCCGCCTCGGCCTGCGCCAGCGTCAGGTTCTCGCCCTGCTGCGCCAGCGCAGGGCCGGCCAGTGCCACCACCAGTTCCACTTCGTGATGCAGGTCGCGCGTGCGCTGGGGATAGGGGATCACCGCCCCGTTGAGGGCAATGGCGTTGGCTGGCTTGCTGAAGAAGAACGGGGACTCGCGCTCGGGGTTGGCCCCCATCTCCCGCGCGTGGGCAGCGTAGTTTCGGCCGACACAGTAGATGCGGTTGACGGGAAACTGCTCGGCGCGCCCCACGATGGGAACGGCCGGCGAGTCGATGGCGAAGAGTAGGCTCATGGGCATCCTTTGAACATGAAGTGGGTGATTCAACTGCCGATATAGGCGCGCAGCCGGGAAGGAAAGTCGCGCTGCTGCAGCACCTGTTGCAGCTGCCATTGTATGTCAGGCTCCACCTCGCGCAGAAACCGCACCTCGCTGCCTTCCAGCACCGCCAGCGGCAGGCCGTCACGATACAGGATGCGATTGCGCGGCAGGCGGGGCAGACGGGTGTCGGGCAGCAGAATCGCCAGCAGGTTCAGCGGATCGGCCGCCGCCAGACTGACGTATTCCGTGCTGCGCTCAGGCGCCTCCTGATTGCGTCCGAACTGGCGCAGACTGTTCACCGTTTCGGCCAGCGCGAACTGCTCACCGCTGATGCCGGCGATGAAACGCCCGCCCCGCACCGTGCCCTGCAGTTCCATGGTTCGCAGGCGACGCAGCAGCAGGCGCCAGGACGGTGCGCCCGTCTCGCGCTCCAGTGCTCGCTTGAACAGCACGCCCCAGCGCGCCAGGTAGATCATGATCAGGCGGTCCAGCTGGTCGTCGTCCAGCGGACAGTCGTCCTGCCCTTCTGGCGGCAGCACCGCATCCTCCTGCAGCAGGGACCAGCGCCCGGCATCCTCGACACCGAAGGCGGCCCGCCGACGGCCCCCGCCGTGCGCACTGGGCTTGCGCGAGTCGGGGGTGAGCAGGGCACGCAGGCCGGTGAAGCTGTCGCTGCTCAGGCGCCCGGCACTGACCAGTTCGGCCAGCCCCTGCTCCAGCTGACTGCGCAGCAGCTGGGTGCGCCGCGCGATCTGGTCGAAGAAGCTTGCGCCGTGCTGACGGATATCCTGCTCGATGCGCGCCGCCAGCGGGCTGAGTGCCGGCTCCAGCGCCTCGCCGCCCGGGCCGGCAGCACGCGCCAGCACCTGCCACAGATCCTGATTCTGCCGCTGCAGCAGCGTGATGGGCGTGCCCTTCACCGGCGCGGCACGACGTGCTCCTTCGGCCGCGGGCTTGACGCTCGGGCGCAGCAGCCGCCCCCACATCACCCGGCCGCTGATGCACAGCACATCCAGCCAGGCCGGGTCGTAGGCGCTGATGCGTGCCGGCAGGATGTCGGATTCCCACAGCGTTGCGGGCGCACTCAGCCCGTCCAGCCGTGCCAGCGTGCGCTGCAGCAGCCCCTGACCATCGGCGCTGGCTGGCACCAGCACGGGGCGCGCGGGCAGGCGCTGCACCCGCACCTCATGCAGATCGAAGAGAAAGCGCATATAGCTTTGCAGCGACACCGGCTTGATGCTCTGGCGATGAGCATCGATGGTGTAGCGATGAATGCGCTGCAGCAGCCGGCGCTCGCACCACTGGGTCGAGCCATCGCTGTGGGCCGAGAACTGCCCGCGGAAGGCAAAGCCCTCGGTCTCCAGCCCGAGCAAGGCCACCTCCACCTGCACCGGGCGCAGGCCCAGCAGCGTCTCCAGCCGGGCCTGGCTCACCGGCCCCATGCCTTCCAGGCGCCGGCGCAGCACTTCGCGCAGGGCGGTGTCGTCGTCCCAGGTCTCGGTCTGCAGCGCGTCGGGCAGCTGCAGGGGCGGCGTGCAGACGCCCTGCGGGTAGAGGGTGCGCAGCAGCGGCAGCCGCTCGGCGGCCACCCAGACACTCAAGGCGCCGGCTTCGAGCCGCGTGCAGCGCCCGGCCTCGACCAGCGTGCGCAGCAGGCGCTCATAGCCGTGCTGCTGCGCCTCCGCGGCGGTGATGAAGGCCAGGGAATACAGCGCGTCATGCAGCTCGTCCATCGAGCGCACCAGCGGCCAGGCCTCCTCGCGCACCTGGGCGATGGCGGCCTCGTCCAGCACGCTGTAGGACTGCACCTCGGCCGGGTCCAGCCAGCTGCGGTGGCGAATGGCATTGGTGCGCCGCTCCTCGAAAGGCGCATCGTCGAGGAAGGCGTAGGGTCGGGCGTTGATGATCTCCTGGGCGAAGGGCGAGGGCTCGCGCAGATCGCGCGCGATGAGGGTCAGCTCGGCGCCCTCGATGGCATGGATCAGCCGGGTGAGCCCCTCGATGTCCATGGCTTCGGTCAGGCAGTCGTGAATGGTCTGCTGCACCAGCGGGTGTTCCGGCACCTCGCGCTTGCCCTGGATGTTCTCGAAACAGGCGATCTGATCCGGAAACACATGGGCCACCAGGTCTTCGGCATCCATGCGCTGGAACTGGGGCGGCACGCGCCGCCCGCTGCGGTTGCGCTGAATGGCCAGCGAGCGGGTGGCATTCCAGCGCCAGCGCACCTCGAACATGGGCGCGTCCAGCAGTGCCTGCACCAGCACATCCTCGACACTGGCGCTCTGCAGATAGGCGTACACCTCCTGCAGCGGGAAGCTGTGTACCGAGCCCAGCGAGATGACGATGCTGTCCTCGTTGGCCGCCGCCTGCAGCTCGAAATTGAAAGTGCGGCAGAAGCGCTTGCGCAGCGCCAGGCCCCAGGCCCGGTTCAGCCGGCTGCCGAAGGGCGAGTGGATGACCACGTGCATGTCGCCCACCTCGTCGAAGAAACGCTCCATCACCAGAGTGCGCTGAGTGGGCATGACCTCCAGCGCATTGCGGCCGGCCTGCAGATAGTCCACCAGTTGCTGCGCCGCGCAGGTGGGCAGGCGCAGCGCCTCGCGCAGCCACTGCACGGCATTGGCGGCGGCATCGTCCTGCAGGTAGCTGTCGATGGTCTCGCGCAGGGCGCTCACGGCCGCGGACAGCTCACGGGTGCGGCCCGGCCCTTCGCCGAACCAGAACGGAATGGTCGGCCGCGCGCCCTGGGCATCGCGCACCCGCACCTTGAGGCCATCCACCCGCAGCAGCTGCCAGCTGTGGCTGCCCAGAGTGAAGATGTCACCGGGCAGGGTTTCCAGCGCGAAGTCTTCGTTGAGGCTGCCGACCACCGTGTCGTCCGGGTCCAGCACCACCTGGTAATCGAACATGTCGGGGATGGCGCCGCCATTGGTCAGAGCGGTGAGCCGGGCATTGCGCCGGGCGCTGACACGATTGTGGATGGCATCCAGATGCAGATAGGCGCCCTGGCGCCCGAGGCGCGTGGAATAGCCTTCGGCCAGCATCTTCACGATGGCGTTGAACTGGTGGCGCGACAGGGTGCGATACGGGTAGGCGCGCGTCAGCAGCGCGTAGAGCTCGTCGAGATTCCAGCTGAGTTCGGGGCCGGATTCGCCCTGCGAGGACGCCACCTCGGCCACGATCTGCTGGGCCAGGATGTCCGCCGGCTGCTCGGGCATGAGGATGCGATCCAGCTCGCCTTCGCGCAGCGCATTGAGCAGGGCCGTGCATTCCGCCAGATCATCCCGAGTGAGCGGGAACAGGATGCCCTTGGGCGTGCCGCGCACGGAGTGGCCGCTGCGCCCCACGCGCTGCAGGAATTTCGCGATGCTGCCGGGAGAGGAGAACTGCACCACCAGATCCACATGGCCGACGTCGATGCCCAGCTCCATGGACGCGGTAGCCACCAGCACCTTGAGTTGCCCGGCCTTCAGACGCTGTTCAGCGCGGTGGCGGTGCTCCTTGCTCATGCTGCCGTGATGGGAACTGACCATGCCTTCGCCCAGCCGCTCCGTCAGCGCCAGGGCCAGGCGTTCCGACAGACGCCGCGTGTTGACGAACACCAGCGTGGTGCCATGGGACTCGATCAGCTGTACCAGGCGCTGATACAGCTCGGCCCACACCTCGTGGCTCATCAGGGCGCTGAGCGGGGAGCCCGGCACTTCCAGCGTCACGTCCAGCGCGCGACGATGCCCGGAGTCGACAATCACACAGGGCTCGTCGGGACGCTGGCCCACCAGGAAGTCGGCCACCAGAGAGAGCGGACGCTGAGTGGCGGAGAGTCCGATGCGCTGCAGAGGTCCGCCGACCACATGGGCCAGACGCTCCAGCGAAAGCGCCAGGTGAGAACCGCGCTTGTCGCCCAACAGGGCGTGGATTTCGTCGACGATCACCGTGTTCACCGTGCGCAGCATCTGCCGGCCGCCTTCACTGGTCAGCAGCAGATAGAGCGACTCGGGCGTGGTCACCAGAATATGCGGCGGATTGCGCAGCATGCGCTGGCGCTCGGTGGGCGTGGTGTCGCCGGTACGCACCGCCACGCTGATGTCGGCCGGTGCAAAGCCGCGCGCGCGCGCCAGCTCGGCCAGGCCCTGCAAGGGCTGCTCCAGATTGCAGTGAATATCATTGCTCAGCGCCTTGAGTGGCGAGACATAGAGAATGCGGGTGGCTCTGGGCAGCGGCCCGTGCTGGGCCTGCTGCAGCAGGTCGTCGATGGCGGCGAAGAATGCGGCCAGTGTCTTGCCGCTGCCGGTCGGAGCGCTGATCAGGGTGTGACGGCGGGCCTTGATGGCCGGCCAGGCCTGCGCCTGTGCCTGAGTGGGCGTGCCGAACTGCTGGACGAACCAGTCACGGCTGACGGCATGAAACGCACTCAAAGGCATGACTTAAGCACTCGACAGGGGAAGGCAGCTTGACCCGAAGGCACCGGGCAAGCGTATAAGAATCGTCCAGCGCGTACCAGCGAACAGCGCCGATCCGAGCGGCGGGAGCCGTATTTGACTTGGCCTGCGGCCATCGCCTATTGTCGGCGTCCTGAGTCGGGCGCAACGGCCCGGCAGCATCGACAGGAACATCCCATGAAGCACTACCTTGCGGCCTTCTGGCGGGAGAACAGGAAGTTTCTGTTTCTGCTGGCCAGCATCGTGTTCTTCAAGAGTGCCATCGCCGACCTGAACTCCATTTCCGGGCGCTCCATGCAGCCCACGCTGCTGGACGGCGACAAGGTCTGGGTCAACAAGCTGGCCTATGACGTGCGCGTGCCCTTCACCGACATCTTCCTGGCCGAAGTGAGCGATCCTTCGCGCGGCGACATCGTGATCATCGATTCAGAAGCGGCCGGCAAGCGCCTGGTCAAGCGCATCGTCGGCCTGCCCGGCGACACCATCTACATGCGCAACAACACCCTCGTCATCAACGGCCAGCCGGCCGACTACGAGATCATCGCCAGCGACACCGACTCGCTGATCATCCGCGAACAGCTGCTGGACCACTCCCATCAGGCCATGCTGTCCGACACCTACTCCAGCCGCCTGTCGCGCAGCTTCGGGCCGGAAACCGTGCCCGACGATCAGTTCTTCGTGCTGGGTGACAATCGCGACAACAGCGCCGACAGCCGCATCTACAGCTTCATCCCGCGCGAACAGATCATCGGGCGTTCCAGTTCGGTGGTGTTCTCGCTGGACAGTGACCGCCATTTCCTGCCCCGCACCGACCGTTTCCTGACCGAACTGCAGTAGTTTCTGCGCCGTCCTGGTGCAGAAGAACCGCCGCGCTGGAGAAATTTCGTCCTGTCCAACCAGCCTGCCAGCGAGTAGAATGGCGACCTCGTTTTCCGGCACGGGCAGCCACTCGACACCTGTCCTGCCCCTTCGCCCGATCAGGACATCCACACCGTGGGATTGCAGACCCCCCTCTACCAGAAACATCTCGACGCCGGCGCCAGAATCGTGGATTTCGGCGGCTGGGACATGCCCATCCAGTATCAATCGCTGATTGAAGAACACCACGCCGTGCGCCAGCACGCCGGGGTCTTCGACGTCTCCCACATGACCATCGTCGATGTCGACGGGCAGGACGCGAAAGCCTGGCTGCAGTACCTGCTGGCCAATGATGTGGACAAGCTCGATGTCACCGGCCGCGCCCTCTACAGCGCCATGCTCAACGAGCAGGGCGGCGTGGTGGATGATCTGATCGTGTATCGCCGCGAGCACGGTTACCGCCTGGTGGTGAACTGCGGCACGCGGGAAAAGGATCTGGCCTGGATGCAGCAGCACGCCGACGGCTGGCAGGTGCAGGTACAGGAGCGCCCGGAACTGGCCATCCTCGCCGTGCACGGGCCCGAGTCCATCGACAGGGTCTGCGCCCTGCTGGCCCCCGCGCTGGCCGAACGCGTGCGGACGCTGGGCAATTTCCGCAGCCTGGAAGAGGGCAGCTGGTGCATCGCCCGCACCGGCTATACCGGCGAACGCGGCCTGGAGCTGATGCTGCCGGGTGAGGAAGCCCCCGCGCTGTGGGACGCCCTGCTGCAATCCGGCGTGAAGCCCATTGGCCTGGGTGCCCGTGACACCCTGCGCCTGGAAGCCGGCATGAATCTCTATGGCCACGACATGGACGACTCCGTGTCGCCACTGGCCGCCAACATGGAACAAACCATTGCCTGGGAGCCTGCCAGCCGGCAGTTCATCGGGCGCGCCGCCGTCGAAGCGCACAAGCGCGAACAACTGGCCGGGCGCCTGCCCGTTCTCACTGGCCTCGTGCTGGAAGAGCGCGGCGTGCTGCGCGAGGGCCTGCGCGTGGTGTGTCAGGTCAACGGCCAGGCGGCCGAAGGCGTCATCACCAGCGGCACGTTTTCGCCCACGCTCAAGCACGCCATCGCCCTGGCCAGAATTGCGGCCGGCGCCACCCAGTGTCAGGTGGACCTGCGCGGCAAGCTGACGCCGGTGCGGGTGGTGAAGCCGAACTTCGTGCGCTTCGGCAAGAAGGTGTTTGAATAATTTTTCATTTCAGCGAGAGGATTGGTCAGTGAGCAGTTTTCCGGACAATTTGAAATATGCCGCCACCCACGAGTGGGTGCGCGTGGAAGCCGATGGCAGCCTGACTGTCGGCATTACCGATCACGCCCAGGAACTGCTGGGCGACATCGTGTTCATCGACCTGCCGACGGACGGTGCCAGTGTCAGCGCGAAGCAGGAAATCAGCGTGGTGGAGTCGGTCAAGGCCGCCTCCGACATCTACGCCCCGGTGTCTGGCCGCATCATCGCCATCAACAAGGCGCTGATCGACAGCCCCGAGATCGTGAACAGCTCGCCCTATGGCGATGGCTGGTTCTGCCGCATTCACCCCGCGGATGCTGCCGAGCTTGACGCCCTGATGGACGCCGACGCCTACGCCAGGATCTGCGAATAGGCCGCACCGGCGGCATGCCGGAAACACTGTTTCTTCCTGCTCCCAGCGGGCGCCGCGTGCAGAATCCTGCGGGCGGCGCTCCCTTTTGATCGAGGCTTACATGCTGAACACTCCTTCCGCCGTGCGCTCCCTCGCGAGCCTGCAGCACACCGACGAATTCATCGGCCGTCACATCGGCCCGGGCGAGCGCGACATCCAGGCGATGCTGGCCGAGCTCCAGTTGAGCTCGCTGGACGAGCTGGTCCAGCAGACGGTGCCCGAGTCCATTGCCCTCAAGCGTCGGCTGGCCCTGGGCGAGCCCGGCACCGAAGCGGCCGTGCTGGCCCGCCTCAAGGCCATGGTGCGCGACGATGCGCCGGGCCGCTCGTTCATCGGCCTGGGCTACCACGACACGCTGACCCCGCACGTGATCGTGCGCAATGTGCTGGAGAACCCAGGCTGGTACACCGCCTACACGCCTTATCAGCCCGAGGTGTCCCAGGGCCGGCTGGAAACCCTGCTGGCCTATCAGCAGATGATCCTCGACCTCACCGGCATGGAACTCGCCAATGCCTCCCTGCTGGACGAAGCCACGGCCGCCGCCGAAGCGATGGCGCTCGCCCGCCGTGTGAGCCGCAGCGAGGCCAATGCCTTCTTCGTCGACAGCGAGTGCCTGCCGCAGACCATCGACGTGCTCAGGACGCGTGCCGCGAGTTTCGGCTTCGAGCTGATCGTGGGTGATAGTGCGACCCTGGCGCAGCAGCCGGTGTTCGGCGCGATCTTCCAGTACCCCGCCGCCAGCGGAGAGGTGCGCGACCTGAGCACTGCCATCGCCAGCCTGCACACACAGGGCGCCATCGCGGTAGTGGCCGCCGACCTCATGAGTCTGGTGGTGCTGAAATCGCCCGGCGAGATGGGCGCGGACGTGGTGCTGGGCAGCACCCAGCGCTTCGGCGTGCCCATGGGCTACGGCGGGCCGCACGCGGCCTATTTCGCCACCCGGGATGAATTCAAGCGCGCCGTGCCCGGCCGCATCATCGGCGTGTCCATCGACGCGCGGGGCAAGCAGGCCTTCCGCATGTCCCTGCAGACCCGCGAGCAGCACATCCGCCGCGAGAAGGCCAACAGCAACATCTGCACCGCGCAGGTGCTGCTGGCCAATATCGCCGCGCTCTACGCCATGTACCACGGTCCGGAAGGGCTGCGTACCATCGCCCAGCGTATTCACCGCCTCACCGGCATTCTGGCCAGCGGCCTGCAGTCACGCGGCCTCGCCCCCCGCCACGCGGCCTTCTTCGACACGCTGAGCCTCGACGTCGACGCTGCCACCCGGGCCGCCATTCTGGCGCGTGCGGCGCAGGCAGGCATCAATCTGCGCATCGACCAGCCGGGCCGCCTGGGCATCAGCCTGGACGAGTGCACCACGCCCGCGGAGTGGATACACTGTGGCAGGTGCTGCTGGGCGCGCAGGCCGCCGGGCTGGAGGTGGACGCCATCGATCAGCAGATCTGCGCCGGTGCGGCCGCACAGGCCGGCATCCCCGCCGCCCTGCAGCGCCAGTCGGCGTTCCTGAGTCACCCCTGGTTCAATCGCTACCACAACGAAACCGACATGCTGCGCTACCTCAAGCGCCTGGAGACCAAGGACATCTCCCTCACCCACGCCATGATTCCGCTGGGCTCGTGCACCATGAAGCTCAATGCCACGGCCGAGATGATCCCCATCACCTGGCCCGAGTTCAGCAAGCCGCACCCGTTCACGCCGGTGGAAAAGACGGCGGGCTACCGCCGCATGATCGAGGAACTGGAAGCCATGCTGAAGGAGATCCTGGGCTTCGATGCCGTGAGCATGCAGCCCAACTCCGGGGCGCAGGGCGAGTACGCCGGCCTGCTGGCCATACGCAATTACCTGATCAGCAAGGGCGAGGCGCAGCGCAATGTCTGCCTGATCCCCAGTTCCGCCCACGGCACCAATCCGGCCAGTGCGCAGATGCTGAGCATGAAGGTGGTGGTGGTGGCCTGCGACGAGCTCGGCAACATCGATGGCGCGGACTTGCGCGCCAAGGTCGAGCAGTACAAGGACACGCTGGCTGCGCTGATGATCACCTATCCGTCCACCCACGGGGTCTACGAAGAAGGCGTGAAGGAAATCTGCGCGCTGATCCACGCCCACGGCGGCCAGGTCTACATGGACGGCGCCAACCTCAATGCCCAGGTGGGCGTGACACGTCCGGGCGACATCGGTGCCGATGTGTCCCACGTGAATCTGCACAAGACCTTCTGCATTCCCCATGGCGGCGGCGGCCCGGGCATGGGCCCGATCGGCGTGAAGAAACACCTGGCGCCTTTCCTGGCCAATCACGCGGTGATCGCGCTGGACGGCCCGAATCCGGGCAATACCGCCGTGTCGGCCGCGCCCTGGGGCAGTGCCGGCATTCTGCCGATCTCCTGGACCTATATCGCCATGATGGGCGCCGAAGGTTTGCTGAAGGCAACTCAGGTGGCGATCCTCAGCGCCAACTACATCGCACGCAAGCTGGCGCCGCATTTCCCCGTGCTCTACACCGGCCGCAACGGCAGGGTGGCGCACGAGTGCATCATCGACCTGCGTCCGCTCAAGGCGGCCTCGGGCATCACCGAGGAAGACGTGGCCAAGCGCCTGATGGACTACGGCTTCCACGCGCCCACCATGTCCTTCCCGGTGGCGGGCACGCTGATGATCGAGCCCACAGAGAGCGAGCCCAAGCAGGAGCTGGACCGCTTCATCGACGCCATGATCAGCATCCGCAAGGAGATCGCGCGCGTGGAGTCCGGCGAACTGGATGCGCTCGACAATCCACTCAAGCACGCGCCGCACACGCTGGCGGATGTGATGGACGAGCAGTGGCAGCGCGGCTACAGCAAGCGCGAGGCGGCGTGGCCGGTGCCGGGACTGGTGGACAACAAGTTCTGGCCGTCGGTGAACCGTATCGACAATGTCTACGGGGACCGCAATCTGTTCTGCGCGTGCCCGGCGCTGGAGACGTACGAGTAGGAATTGGTTTGTGCAGGAGCTTGCTTGTGGGAGCGGGTTTGGCCCGCGAAGAATCTCCCTGCGCCCATCGCGGGCAGGGCCCGCTCCCACAGGGCCCGCTCCTGCAACTCACACGTCCGGCTGCACCTGGTGGTCCAGATGCGCGATCAGCTCCGCCGGCAGGTTGAGCCGATGGGCCAGCGCCTGCAGGTAAGCGCGCTCGGCCGGGTGATCGACATCGATCGCCAGGCGTGACACGAGATAGATCTCGCTGGCCTGCTCCATGCCGCGGGCAGATGCGGCAATCGCGGCCATGTCCACCGGCTGGGTCAGGGCATCGAACACGAAGGCCTTGCTCTCGGCATCCAGCCCCATCTTCTCCACCTGCTCGAAGAGCGACTTCTGTTCCTGCGCGTCGATGTGACCGTCCGCCTTGGCGGCGCCGATCATGGCCCGGATCAGGGCCAGCTGGAACGGTTGGCCATCGGCTGCCGGCGCGGACTCGGGCAGGAAGCGCGGGTCCACACTGGCGTAGTCGGCGGGCGTGGCCACCGGCGCCGTGGCTGCCGCCTTGCCCTGCTGCCAGTTCTGATAGGCCTTGTAGGCCAGGGCTCCGGCCGCCGCCGCGCCGCCATAGCCCACCACGCCCTTGGCTATCTTTTTCATCTTCTTGCCACCCAGCATCAGCCCCAGCAGCCCGCCCACCACGGCACCGCCGCCGAAGCCGCCCATGCCCATGGCGTCGAGCTGCTGTTTGGCATTGCCGCCGGCCTGGCGCATGGTGTTGCCGGCATTGGGACCGAGGAATTGTTCCAGCAGATTCTTGGCGTCGAGCATGGGGATGTCTCCAGAGTGGCGGTGTACGGAAAACTCACGTTCGCGGGCAGGGCCCGCTCCTACGGTGCAAGCGCGGTTTACTGATAACCCTGCGCCTGCAGACGGAATAACCGGGCATATTGCCCATCCCGTTCAAGCAGCTGGGCATGGGAGCCTTCTTCGACGATGGCGCCCTTCTCGAGCACGATGATGTGATCGGCAATCCGCACCGTCGAGAAGCGGTGCGAAATGATGATGGAGATGCGATTTGCCGTCAGCTCGCGGAAGTGGGCAAAGATGTCTGCCTCTGCCTTCGCGTCGATGGCGGCCGTCGGTTCGTCCAGAATCAGCACATCGGCGTGGCTGCGCATGAAGGCCCGGGCCAGGGCGATCTTCTGCCACTGCCCACCCGAGAGCTCCTTGCCGCCCTTGAACCAGGTGCCCAGCTGAGTGTCGTAGGTCTGGGGCATGTGCTGGATGAAGTCGGCGGCCAGGCCGTCCTGCGCTGCCGTTTCTATCTGGGGCCGGTTCTCCATGTTTTCCACATCCCCGATGCCGATGTTGTCGCCCACCTTCAGCTGGTAGCGCGAGAAGTCCTGGAAGATCACCCCGATCTTGTAGCGCAGCGCGTCGATGTCCCATTCCTGCAGGTCCAGGCCTTCCAGCAGGATGCGCCCGCTGGTGGGGGTATACAGGCGGGTCAGCAGCTTGATCAGGGTGGTCTTGCCGGAGCCGTTCTCGCCCACGATGGCCAGGCTCTCGCCGGCCTTGATGTGCAGGCTCAACTCGTGCAGCGCGGGGGTCTTGCTCTCGGGGTAATAGAAGCTGACGTTCTCGAAGCGGATGCCGTCGGTCGGGTCCGGCCCCTGGGTCTTGTCGCCACTCTGCTCGGGGACCTTGTGCTCGAGGTATTCCACCAGGTTGGACAGGTAGAGATTGTCCTCGTACATGCCGTTGACAGCCGTCAGGCTGCTGGTGACGGCATTCTGGCCCTGGCGGAACACGGCGATGTACATGGTCATCTGGCCGATGGTGATGGTGGTGGCAATGGCCGCGAACACCACCCAGCCATAGGCGAAGTAGAACGCGGCGCTGGCGATCAGCCCCAGCACATAGCCCCAGAAGCCGCGCCGCAGCACCAGGTTGCGGTCTTCCTTGTAGATGTTGTGAAAGATGTCGATGTAGCGCTGCAGGAACAGGCGGCCGATCTTGAGCAGCTTCACTTCCTTCACGCCGTCTTCCCGGGTAAGCACCATTTCCAGGTAGATCTGCATGCGCCGTTCGGCCGAGCGGCTGCGCTGATTGCGGAAAGCTTCGCCGGAGAACTTCGCTTCGGCCATGAAGGCGGGCAGGCCGGCAAAGCCCAGCAGCAGCACGGCCCAGGGCGAGAACTGGAACAGCAGGAAGCCGTAGCTGACCAGCGAGATGGACTCGCGCGCCAGATCGAAGGTGCGGATCACCAGGCTCAGCGGGCGACTGGACGCCTCGCGGCGGGCGCGCACCAGCTTGTCGTAATACTCCGAATCCTCGAAATGCTGCAGCTCCAGCGTCAGCGACTTCTCCAGGATCATCACGTTGATCTTGTTGCCCAGCAGCACGCGCAGGATGGACTGGCACACGGTGTTCAGACGCTGCACACCGGTGAAGAACACCACCAGAGCGGCCTCGCACAGCACATAGAAAATGGTCTGGTCGGTGGCTGCCTCGCGCGCCTCGGGCAGCGCCTGGATGGCGGCCACCACGGCATCGACAATCAACTGACCCACATAGGCGATGGCTGCGGGCAGCACGCCGGCGAGCAGGGTGGCGAAGGCCATGGTGAGGGTCAGCGCGGCACTGGTGCCCCAGACGATCTCGACGGCAACCCGGCTGTACTTGAAGACAGCGAAGAAGCGGGTGATGAAGGAGAGCGGGGCGGTGTCCTGCAAGGGCTGACTCGACGGGGGTGGGGCGTCTGGATTGCGGGAAGCAAAACGGCCCGGAAATTCCTGTCTTCCCGAGCCGTTCGACATGTCGGACCGCTTACTGCGGCTTGACCAGTTTCAGCATGAAACGGTCAGTGTTGCGCTCCAGTTCTGCGGCGAACGGAGCCTGCGTGTGGTTGTCGCTTGGCACGTTCAGCAAATCGCTCTCTTCGGCAATCTCGAACCCGGCTTCCAGCGCCGCGGCACGGGCCAGTTCCACAGGAATGCGGTGCAGGGCGGCATTGTCGGCGCCTGCGTCACCTTCGTGGTCGATCAGACCAAGCACGGCGCCCGGCTTGAGAGCGTTCTTGATGTTCACCAGGAAGCGCTGTGCGGCGGCCGGATCGGCGTTGTACACATCGTGGAAGTTCAGGTTGGTAATGGCGAAGTCGACGGAGTTGGCCGGCAGAGTCAGATCGGCAGTGGCATCGGCCTTCAGCAGCTGCACATTGCTCAGACGAGCCAGACGGGCGTCCACAGTGGCCTGGGTGGTGCCGCGCGCCAGGGCTGCTTCGGAGTTCTGCATGTAGACCTTGCCATTGGGACCGACAGCGCGGGACAGCACTTCGGTGTACCAGCCGCCACCGGACATCACGTCCAGCACGGTCATGCCGGGCTCCAGACCGAGGAAATCGAGCGCTTCAGCGGGCTTGCGCGCGGCGTCTAGTGCCTTGTCGGCATCGCTGCGATCGGCAGCGGCGAGTGCCTGATTGACGGCGGCCACATCAATGGCCTGTACCTGAACGTTGGCACCGACCAGCATGGCGACGGCGGCAACGAGGGGAAGAATCTTTTTCATGATGGCAATTCCTTGGAATGTAATTGTTTTTCGGGAAATTCGAACGGACCCTAGGATAAACCAAGGCCCCGCCGCGAGTACACCTGCACGTGATCGGCGACGGTGTGGTTTGCTTCGGAATCGCGGAGCATCGACCGGCTGTCACAACACGTGAGAGAGCGCTCAGTCCACGCCCATGGCGGCGCGCATCACCCGGCTCTTGAGCAGCAGGCTGCGATCCAGCCCCGCCATGCCGGCATTGCGCAGCCAGCGCAGCGGCAGCCCTTGATCGGCATAGAGCCGCTTGAATCCCTCCATCGCCCACATCATGCCCAGGTTGTGACCGATGCGTTGCCGCTGATAGCGCCGCAGCACCTGCACACTGCCGATCTCGTCATCCCGCGCCACCGCCCGGCGCAGCTGAGTGGCGAGCGCGTCGGCATCGGCGAAACCCAGATTGACGCCCTGTCCGGCCAGCGGATGAATGGTGTGGGCGGCATCGCCCACCAGCGCGATGCCTTCCTGGACGTAGTGTCTGGCGTGACGCTGGCGCAGCGGCACGCACAGCCGGGGATCGACCTGTTCGATGCGGCCGAAACGCCCTTCGATGGCGTGCTCCAGCGCGACGGCGAAGGCCTCGTCGTCGAGGGCCATGAGCGCGGCCGCCCTGTCGGGCACCGCGGACCAGACGATGGAGCTGCAGTGCTGGTCGGTCGCTGCGTCAGTCGCCTTCAGGGGCAGCAAAGCCAGCACGCCCTCGTCCATGAAACGCTGAGTGGCCGTGTGCCGGTGCGGCAGGCGGGTGCGCACGGTGGTGACGATGGCCTGATGGTCGTAGTCCCATTCACTGAGTTCGAATCCCGCCAGCTCGCGTGTTTTCGACGTGCCGCCGTCGGCCGCCACCACCACGCGCGCACGCAGCTGGCGGCCGTCGGCCAGTTGCAGCTGGATGCGCGACTGATCCGCTTCCAGCGGCGCGGGCACTGCCAGGCGTTGCAGGGCGTCCAGGCTCACCGGCGCCAGCAGGGCGATGTGCGGCGCCGCGTGCAGACGCTCGTGCAGGGCGGCCAGCAGCACGGAATTCTCGACGATGTGCCCCAGGCTCTCGCAATGGATGTCCTGGGCGGCGAAGTGGATGGACCCGGTGCCGTCGGCTTCCCAGACATGCATGTCGGTGTAGGCACAGCTGCGCCGCCGCGCCACGCCGGACCAGGCTCCCAGCGAGTCGAGGAAGCGGCGCGAGGCCGGGGTGATGGCGGAGACACGCGGATCGAAGCGTTCCGGCACCTCGACACCTGCGGGCGACAGCGGCTGGGCATCCAGCATCGCGATGCGCAGCCCCGTGTCACTGAGTGCCAGTGCCAGGCTGGCGCCCACCAGGCCGCCGCCGACGATGACAACGTCGAAAGTCATGACAGTGCTCTGTTGCATGAAGGTTTCACCGGGATGCTGATCGTAGGCGCAGTATAGCCGGGCAGTCGCCGCCGGGGCAGCCCGGCGCGCACACGCGAATTGCCGCGCTGCGGGCGATGGTCGATACTGCCGCCCACACATCCGTCGCCTTCGCTGCAGGTAGCCCTCGTGATCCAGCCCCGCCCCACTGCGTCCGAGGCCGTTGCGCCCCGACTCGTGACCCCGCTCGAGGCACAGGCCTGCATCGGTCAGGAAGTCGGTGTGTCGCCCTGGCTGCTGATCACTCAGGAGCGGGTCAACCAGTTCGCCGAGGCCACGGGGGATTTCCAGTACCTCCATGTGGACGCAGAGCGCGCCCGCACGCAGGGCCCTTTCGGCGGCACGGTCGCTCATGGTTTTCTGACACTGGCCTTGCTCACGCAGCTGGGCTCGCAGGGCGGGATGCTGCGCATTCGGGACGCCCACGCAGTGATCAACTACGGACTGGACACCGTGCGCTTCGTGCAGCCTGTGCCGGTGGGCGCCCGCATTCGCGCGCGCTTCGTGCTGGAAAGCGTGGCCGACAAGGGCCCGGATCGGGTGCTGCTCACGCATCGCTGCACCGTGGAGATCGAGGGCAGCGAGCGACCGGCCATGGTGGCACAGTGGCTGAGCATGAGCATGATCTGAGCCCTGGCGCACTGGCGTATTCGCCGCAACGATTCCCTCAACCAGAGACCCTGCCCATGAAACGGAGCCTGCTCATGATTCCCCTTCTGACCCTGCTCGGCTGCGCCGGCGAGCGCCCCGCCACCCTTGGTGCGACGGACGGCCGCCTGGGCACCTGCCCGGATTCCCCCAACTGCGTGTCGAGCGTCGAGACTCGCGACAGTCACCGCATCGCCCCACTGCAGGCCACGCTCGGCCAGGTCCGCACGGCGGTCGGCGGCATGCCGGGCGCGCGCATCATCGAGGACCGCGAGCCGTACCTGTACGCGGAGTTCACCTCACGCCTGATGGGCTTCGTGGACGACGTGGAGTTTCTGGCCGAGCCGGCGGCCGGCCTGGTACATGTACGCTCGGCCTCGCGGCTCGGACACAGCGATCTGGGGGTGAACCGCAAGCGCATCGAGGATCTGCGCGGCCTGCTCGGCACGCCCTGAGTCAGGCCTGCAGCGTGCGGCGTTCGCCCAGGCCCATGGCCTGACGGGCGAACTGCTTCTTGACGGGGGGCAGCAGGTCGATGGAGAAAAGTCCTGCCTTGCGTGCCCAGACCAGCGCCGGATGGGCGCTGGAGAACAGACGGGTCATGTAGTCACTGAAGCCGATGGTGAGCTGCTGATCATCGTGCTGCTGCGCCACATAGGCCTGCAGCACGCTCATGGCGCCCGGGGCGATGCCTTGCGCGCGGGCGCGGGCAATCTGCTGCGCCAGACTCTGCGCATCGCGCAGGGCCAGATTCAAGCCTTGCCCCGCCACCGGGTGCAGTGTGTGAGCGACATTGCCCAGCAGCACCAGTGACGGCCGCACCTGCTCGCGCGCCACGCTGAGGGTCAGAGGATACATTGCGCGAGCGCCCACCTTGTCGAAACGCCCCAGGCGGTAACCGAAACGCTCCTGCAGCCGGCTCAGGAACTCCCGCTCGGGCAGTTCAGCCACGGCCTGCGCCTCGGCATCGGGCAGCGTCCAGATCAAGGCTCCACGCGCCCGGGCCTCGTCATCGTCCGCCAGCGGCAGTACGGCCAAGGGGCCGGTGTCGGTGAAGCGTTCGTAGGCGACGTGCCGGTGCGGCTCAGTGAAGGCCACATTGGCGATCAGGGCATGCTGCCCGTAAGGGGTCTGGCTGCAGCCGATGCCCAGCTGGTCGAGCAGGCTGGAGCGTCCGCCGTCGGCCAGCACCACCAGATCCGTCTCGATGGCCGGCAGGGCTCCGGCAACCCCCTGGCCTTGCAGACGCATGCCCCGGGGCAGGGGGGTCAGAGCACTGACGCTGGCAGGGCTCAGCAGGTCGATGTCCGGGTCTTCTTCCAGAGCCCGTGTCAGCACTTGGCCCAGAGGCTGGTTCTCGGCTACATGCCCGAGCGCGTCCACCTGCATCTGGGCACTGTCCAGTCGCACGACACCGAAGCGCCCGCGGTCGGACACGTGAATGCGACGGATGGGGGTGGCATGGGAGGCAATGGCAGGCCACAGGCCCAGCTGTTCGTAGAGGCGCTGGCTGCCGTGGGAAAGCGCGGTGGAGCGAACATCGAAGCTGGCCGAGACTTGCAGCGTCGGAGCAGCCTCGATGACCAGAATGCTGCTGCCCGTGCCACGCAGCTGTGCCGCCAGCGCACTGGCGAAGCTCGCGCCCACGAGACCGCCGCCGACGATCACGATGTCATAGTGCTGCCTGACTTGCTGGATCTTCATGCCGCGCCACCCTCTGCCTGTACTTCAGGCCACAGCCTGGGCACGCGCCTGGGCCATGAACGATTCGATCTCCTCCACCGTCTTCGGTGCGCCGGCACTGAGAATGCGATGCCCGGTGCGGGTCACCAGGACATCATCCTCGATGCGGATGCCGATGCCGCGCCACTGGCTGTCGACGTCCATGTTGTCGGGCGCCACATAGATGCCCGGCTCGATGGTGGTGACCATGCCTGGCTCCATGAGGCGCCACTTGTCATCAATCTTGTAATCGCCCACATCATGCACGTCGATGCCGAGCCAGTGACCGACGCGATGCATGTAGAACGCCTTGTAGGCGCCCGTCGCAATCAGCTCCTGCACATTGCCCTTGAGCAGGCCGAGATGCACCAGTCCCTCGGTGATGATGCGCACGGTGACATTGTGCGGTTCATCCCAGGCGACACCCGGTTTGACGGCCTTGATGGCCTGCAGCTGCGCATTGAGCACGATCTCGTAGAGTGCCTTCTGCTCCTTGTTGAACCGACCGTTCACGGGAAACGTGCGCGTGATGTCGGCCGCGTAGTAATCGAATTCGCAACCCGCATCGATCAGCACCAGATCGCCGTCCTTGAGCGCGGCCGTGTTCTCGACGTAGTGCAGGATGCAGGCATTGGCGCCGCTGGCCACGATATTGTTGTAGGCCGGCGCGCGACTGCCGGAGCGCACGAATTCGTGCAGCAACTCGGCCTCGAGGTGATACTCGTGCAGGCCGGGGCGACACACGGCCATAGCACGTTTGTGAGCCTGCGCAGAGATGGCACCGGCCTTTTCCATCAGCTTGATCTCGAGCGGGCTCTTGATCAGGCGCATTTCATTGAGCAGATGATCGAGCACCAGGAATTCACCCGGCGGATGCGCTCCCTGGCGCGCCTTGCCGCGAATCACATTGACCCAGTCCATGATGCGCTGATCCCAGCGCGAGTCCTTGCCCATGGAATAGTAGACGCGCTGCCGCCCTTCGATGAGCCCGGGCAGGATGTCGTCGATGTCGCCGATGGGAAAGGCATCGTCAATCAACAGCCGACTGACGGCCTGTTCCGGTCCGGTAAGGATGCCGGTCCACAATTCACGCGTCTTGTCTTTCTCCTGGCAGAACAACACCACCTCGCCCTGTTCACGCCCGGGAATCAGGGCGAGCACGGCATCGTGCTCGACGAAGCCGGTGAGGTAATAGAAATCGCTGTTCTGCCGGTAGGGATATTCCGTGTCATTGCTGCGGGTGCACTGCGGTGCAGCACAGAGCAGCGCGATGCTGTCCGGCTCCATCTGCTGCATGAGTTCCTTGCGCCTGCGCGCGGCTTCTTCGTAGATGCTTGTCATCGTATGCCCGTGCCTGCGATTGACCGCCTTGGGGTCACGCCTCTATAGTAACGACAGTTGAACAGAGCGCGTTCTTGCCGCCTCTGTATATGGCGACCATCATAATGACAGACGAAAAATTTGCCACGCTGGATCAGAAGATTGATGCACTCATCGAGCTGTGCGCCACGATGAAGCGGGAGAATCAACAGCTGCGGGCGAACGAGCATAACTGGCACTCCGAACGCCAGCAACTGCTGGAAAACAACAAGCTGGCGAAGTCCCGTCTCGAGGCCGTGCTGCATCGACTCAAGGCCATGGGTCAGTCGCAGTCGTCATGAGAGACGTGTCACACGCCACGCCCACACCCAGAGAATCCGCATGAGCGCAGAAGAAAACAGCCCCGGTACCGTGGTGGTCAGAATTCTCGACAAGGAGTACCAGGTCAGCTGTCCACCTTCCGAACAGGAAGCCCTGCTGAAGTCCGCGCGCTATCTCGACGAGAACATGCGCAAGATCAAAGGCCGCGGCAATATTCACGGACTCGAGAAGATTTCCGTGATGGCGGCACTCAACATCACACATGAAATGCTGAGCAAGACCGTGCAGCTCAACGAGAGCCGTCACCACACCGCGCAGCAGATCAAGTATCTCGAAGACAAGCTCGATCGCAGCCTGCAGGCCAATCGGCAGCTTGAAATAGGCTGATCCTATCGAGACAAAAAACTTTGCTGCCTTGCTCGCCCCGATTTTTTGGCTGCTATATACTCGCCCCAGAGTTGCCTAGAGCATTGGCCAATCAAAAATGTTCTTGAGCCGATATCTGTATACCTGGAGGCTTCACGCCAGGTGCTGTTGAGCAAGTCCGCACGACGGAAAGCCTTATGCACCACTGGAGTCACCACCTGAACCGTTGGGTTCAGGACTATTTTGGTAGCGGTGCTCCGGGTAACTTCATTCCTTCTTCCCTGCCAGTCTCATGACGCCAGCTCAGCGCACCAGCCTTCGCCAGTCTCTGCGTCACACCCGACGGCTGTTGAGTCCGCGTCAGCAACGCGATGCAGCCATCGCGCTGCATCACGCCCTGGCCGGTCAGCGCTTCTTTCGCAGCGCGAAACGCCTTGCCTTCTATCAGGCCATCGATGGCGAGATCGACCCTTCCCTGCTGCTGGCCGAGGCGCAGTCGCGTGGTCAGGCCTGTTTCCTGCCCCTGCTGCATCCCTTCCGGAATGGCCGTCTGCTGTTTGTCCGCTATCGTGAGGGCGACCCGCTGCAACCCAATCGCTGGGGCATCGCCCAGCCACGTCTGCTGGCACACCGACTGGTGTCGCCACGCTGGCTTGATGTCGTGCTGGTGCCGCTGGTGGGCTTCGACGCCGATGGCAATCGACTGGGCATGGGCAAGGGCTTCTATGACAGGACGTTCGGTTTTCGCGCCCGCACTGCGCGCCGCCGACCTTGGCTGATCGGCCTGGCACACGAGTGTCAGCGGGTGGAGGCTTTGCAGCGGCAGGCATGGGACGTGCCGATGGATGCCATCGTGAGTGAGCAGCGCTGCTATCGATGGCGGCGCTGAATGGGCAGACGCGAGCGGCCTGCCGGGCCTGAGCCGGTCAGTGCGGGTGTTGGTGAGCGGGCACTGGCGTGAGCGTCAGAGCAAGCCGCTCTGCACCACTCCGCTGGCAAGCACCCCAAGGGCGAACAGAATGACGACCACCATCAGCATGTCTGGTTTATTTTTCATCGATAATTTTCCAGATTTCCAGTCTATTGAGATTATTATCTGAGACCCATGTTCAGCTAGTCAGGCTAAGGCTCTGAAGAGTAATACATTAATTTTTCGATAACAATCACGAGAATAACGGAAAACTGAATACTTTCCGCAAGTTGGACGCAGTTCTCGGTTTGCGCAGCCCCTGGCAGGGAAAGCAGCGCTTGAGCGCTTGAGCAATACTGTTAATATGTACAGTATCATGCCGACTCACCAGACCGATCCTCGCCTTCTTTCCCTGCTGCACACGCCCGGGCTGTGGCGGGGCAGTGCCCATGCCGCCACAGGGTCAGCATTCTCTGACACAGGGGTGAGCACCGGCTTTCCCACACTTGATGCCTGCCTGCCCTGGCAGGGCTGGCCGCGCGGGGCGCTGGTGGAAATCATCACCCCCCTGTGGGGTATTGGAGAACTGCAGCTGGTGCTGCCGCTGTTGCGACAGCTCAGCCAGCAGGGGGGCAACAGTGTCTGGTTTGCCCCGCCCTGTTCGCCGTATGCGCCCGCCTTGCTGGCCAGTGGCATCGACCCCGCGCATCTCTACGTGGTGTCGGCACCCGCTACGCAGCTGCTGTGGGGCATCGAAAAGGCGCTGCAGGATGCGGCCTGCGCTCTGGTGCTGGCGTGGCCAGGTCGGGTGAGTCACCGCCAGATCCGGCGTCTGCAGCTGGCCGCCAGTGCCGGCAATACTCTGGGCATCCTGTTTCAGCACGGCGCCCCGCGGCAGTCCACGGCGGCCCTGCGGCTGCGGGTGGAGGCCGCGCGGCAGGGCCTGCACGTCGAGGTGCTCAAGGCGCGCGGCAGCTACCGTCAGAGCACGGTGGCGCTCGCCAGGGGCACCCCATGACAGGACGCCTCTTCCAGTTGCCATTGCTCGGCCGCCACCAGCGCACGCTGCGCGTGGCCAGAGCGCACACGGCGCAGAAAGCGCCTGGCAAGACGCCGCGGGCAGGCCGACGGCCGCCACTGTGGTATGCCATCGCGCTGCCGCAGCTGCTGGGCATTCCCGATACCCAGGCGCGCGCGGCGAAACTGGCCCTGCTGGCACAGCGCCTGGAGCAGCTCAGCGGCACGGTCAGCGTGGAGGCCCCCGATTCCCTGGTGTTCGAGGCGCGCAGCTCACTGCGCTACTTCGGTGGCATCCACTCGCTGCGCACGCATTGCCGCCAGCTGCTGCAACCCCTGCTGAGTGAGTGGGGACTTCCTGTCGACTTCCATCAGGCCGCCAGCCCCACGCCCGCCGCCAGCCTGCTGCTGGCCCGTGCGGGCTGCAATCTGCTGGTGCATCGCCGGGAGAATCTGCGTTCCGCCCTGGGGCGATTGTCGGTGCAGAGCCTGACACTGCCGCAGCAGCGCCGGCAGCAGCTGCACAACAGCGGGCTGCGCCTGCTGCGCGATGTCTGGCGTCTGCCCGCGCACGCGCTCGGGCAGCGCTTCGGCACCCAGTTCCTGCGCCAGCTCGATCAATGCCTGGGGCATGTGGCCACGCCGGTCAAGGCCTATGAGAGCCCGCCGCGCTTCAACAGCAGCCTGGAATTCGACTACGCCGTGGAAGGCGGCGAGCGCCTGCTGCCAGCCATCGAGGAACTGCTGGAGCGGTTGTGCGCCTTCCTGCGGGCGCGCGACCTGAGCACCCTGCATCTGCAGCTGAGCCTGCAGCACGAAGCCCAGGCCGCCACCCTGATCGCGCTCGACATGCG
>JBEDFR010000142.1:0-9004 GCA_041175045.1 Pseudomonadota bacterium
ATCTTCTGCCCACCGCCCGCGCTGCAGGAATCCTCGATTTCCCGCAGTGTCCCCAGGCCCACCAGACCGTCGAAACGCAGACGATCGCGGCTTCAGCGCATTGAACTGCAGGCGATCGCGCGCGAAGTCATCGCCCGGATTCATGCTGGCCTGCACCGCGCTCTGATCACGGTCGCTGTCCTCGAGCACGATCTCGCTGAGGCTGCGGTCGGGCAGATAGTTGTACTCGGTGCGCTGGAAGCCGTTGTAGCGCGGGTCCACCTCCAGGTTGAAGAGGTAGTTCAGAGCGCCGGCCTGGCCGCCGTAGGAGAACGAGCCGCGTACATCCATCTCGCCCGAGGAGCCCCGGATGATCTCGATGCGTTCCACCTGGTCCGCAGCGATGCGGGTCAGCTGGCTGCTGGAGGAATTGTCCTTGCCGGCCACGCGCTTGCCATTGATCAGCAGGTCGCCGCTGGTGCCCAGACCGCGGCCCCCGCGGTGGTTGTTGCCACGACCCAGGGTGATGCCGGGAATGCGGGTCACCATGTCGTTGGCGGAAGTCGGGGTGTACTGCTCGAAGAAACTGGCCGGGTAGACGACGGTGGCACGGGTGGCAAGGGGTAGACAGCGAGTCTGCAACAAAGGGGAAAGGACAATTCGCCGATCTGTCATGTGAACTCCGGAATTTAACGAGTCGAGTAAAACGCCCGAGGGACGTCGTTAGCGTTTCCGTTCAACGCCAGATTCGGCCCTGATCGAAGATCGAACGTCCCGGAGTGTACAGGAGCGATGTGTCTGGAAATGTCACTATTGGTGATCCACCCTGCGTTATGCCGGGTGAATTCTGTCAAACCGCGGGCGATTGAAGGCGTTTGACAATTGGCTGTCATGTGGCGCAAGGCCACGTACTTTGCGCTTTGCAGGCCTAATGCGCATAATGCGGCCCTGTTTTGAACGGCCAGCCGGGGTAGCAATGATGCAGCGCGAGTCCATGCAAGTTGATGTCGTCATCGTGGGAGCGGGGCCAGCCGGTCTTGCCACCGCCTGCAGATTGCTGCAGCTGGCCCGCGAGTCCGGGCAGCAAATCAGTGTCTGCGTGCTGGAAAAGGGTTCGGAAATCGGGGCTCATATCCTCTCCGGGGCCGTCTTCGAACCCAGTGCGCTCGATGAACTCTTCCCCGACTGGAAGTCTCGCGGCGCGCCGTTGAACACCGCCGTGACCGGCGACGATGTCTACTACCTCTCCGGCCCTGAGAGTGCCGTGCGTTTCCCTGGCCTGCTGGTGCCGCAGCCCATGCACAACGACGGCAACTACATCATCTCTCTGGGCCATTTCTGCCGCTGGCTGGCCGAGCAGGCGAGCGAGCTGGGTGCCGAGATCTTTCCGGGCTTCGCCGCTGCCGAAGTGCTCTATCACGAGGATGGCAGTGTTAAGGGCGTAGCCACGGGTGACATGGGCGTGGATGCCCGTGGTCAGCACAAAAGCAGCTTCCAGCCGGGATTCGAGTTTCATGCGCGTTACACGGTGTTTGCCGAAGGCTGCCGTGGTCACCTGGGCAAGGAGCTGATCGAGCGTTTCCAGCTGGCCCGCGACAGTGACCCGCAGCACTACGGCATCGGCCTGAAGGAAGTCTGGGAGATTCCCGCCGAGAAGCACAAGGAAGGGCTGGTGGTGCACACGGCGGGATATCCCCTCGTTGGTGCGAGTGCTGCCGGCTCCAGTGGCGGCTTCCTCTATCACAGCGAGAACAACCAGGTGTCGGTGGGGCTGATCGTGGATCTGGGCTACCGCAATCCGCATCTGAGCCCCTTTGAGGAATTCCAGAAATTCAAGCAGCATCCGGTCATCAGGCAGTACCTGCTGGGCGGCAAGCGGCTGAGCTATGGTGCCAGAGCGCTGAACAAGGGCGGGCTGAATTCCCTGCCACAGATGCATTTCCCCGGCGGGCTTCTGGTGGGCTGTGAGGCCGGCACGCTCAATGCTGCCAAGATCAAGGGCAGCCATACCGCGATGAAGTCCGGCATGCTGGCGGCCGAGTCTCTGCACGCAGCGCTGCGTCAGGCGGCCAGCACTGGTGAGGCGCCGCGCGAACTGACTGACTATGCCAAGCGCTTCCGTCAGTCCAGTCTGCACGAGGAACTGTACCGCTCGCGCAACTTCAGTGCCGGTTTCCATGCCCTGGGCTTCTGGCTCGGCAGTGCGCTGGTGTTCCTCGAGCACAATGTTCTGCGCGGCCGCTTTGCTTTCACGCTGCGAGATCGCACTCCGGACCATCAACAATTGCTGCCTGCTGCAAAAGCGCCGCGCATCGAGTATCCGAGGCCGGATGGCAAGATCAGTTTCGACAGGCTCTCTTCGGTGTTTCTCTCCAACACCAATCACGAGGAAGACCAGCCCTGCCATCTGCGGCTGCGCGATCCCGCGATTCCGCTGACGCATAACCTGCCACTCTACGACGAACCGGCGCAACGCTACTGCCCTGCCGGTGTGTATGAAATCGTAGAGCAGGCCGACGGCGGCAAGCGCTTCCAGATCAATGCCCAGAACTGTGTGCACTGCAAGACCTGCGATATCAAGGACCCGGCACAGAACATCCAGTGGGTGGCGCCGGAAGGGGGCGGAGGCCCCAATTACCCGAACATGTAGCGCTTGCCAAGGTCCGGACCCTGTCCTACTCTGACCGCAACCGGATTTCTGGAGTGCGCCATGATTCGCCAGTTCGCCGTGCTGACCTGCTGTCTTGTGTGCTCGATCCCGGTGCTGGGTCAGGCACAGGGGTCACTGGCCGCAGGGCGGTGGTACGCGGTGACGACCCCCAGCTTTCAGATCTTCAGCCAGCACTCCCGCGCCAACACCGAGGAACTGGCCGGGACTCTGGAAGCCTGGCGGCAAGCGGTGGCGCAGATTCTCTCCCCCGCCCTTGCCGTGGCACCCGACCCGATTCCCAATTACGTCTATCTTTTCGACAACCAAGACGACTACCAGCAATTTGCGCAAGGTCAGGATTCCGCCTATCTGTATTCGTCGCCACGCTCCAATTTCATCGCGCTCTCCGATGCTCGTTCGGCGCAAGACATGGCAAAGCACCACTACGCCCACTTCCTGATCAATAATCGTCAGATCGGTCTGCCGCGCTGGTTCGAGGAAGGCATGGCGCACTATCTGAGTCGTGTGCGGGTGGAGGGAGATCAGGCCACATTGCTCGCCCTGGCACGCGAACAGTTCGAGCTCGTGCTCGAGGTCAACGAGGTGCTGACGCTGGAGGAGATTCTCTATGACAACGCAGCGCTCGCCTCGCCGCGACTGGTGCAACTGGCCAATCTGAAGTCCGGATTGTTCGTACACTTCCTGCAACATGCGCATGAATACGAAGGCTTCAGCGATCGTCGTCAACAGCTGCAGAAGTATCTCGGTTTCCTGCAGCAGTCACGCGCGGAGCGCTTTGCCTACGATCAGTCCTTCGATGTCTCGCTGACGGCTCTGCAGAGCGAGTTCAATCGGTTCCTGGTGCAGATGAGCCAGACGCGAGAGGACGAACGTGATCTGTTTCAACAAGCGATTGGTGCCGAGTTCACGGCGCAGCAGGCTTCACCTGCACACGTCACCCTGCAACTGGGCGAGCTGGCGCTGCATGCCGGGAGTTTCGAGCTTTCCTCCGCCTTCTTTTCCGCCTTGATGCAGGAAGCTGACGCTCCCGCGCGGGCATGGTCGGGTCATGCCGATGCCCTGCGCATGCGGGAGGATAAAGGAATCGACGTGGCCCCCGCGGTGGAGCCTCTATATCTGCAGGCGCAGAGTGTCCAGCCCGACGACTATAAGCTTTATCTCGACTTCGGCCAGTATCTCGACACCGAGCTCAAGGACTGTGACGCGGACTATTTGCCGGAGCAGCGTGAGCGGATGCAGCGACTCATGCAGGAGCAGTTCACACGCGCCCTGGCCCTGAATCCTGCGTCGCCGGAGGTTCAGCTCTCCTATGCACAATTGTTCAGTATTCCTGGTGCCGACTGGCAGCAGGGCTTGCCCCACCATGAGCAGGCGATGTCCCGTCTTGCCGCGGACTCCTTTGTTCTGGAACAGGCTGTCGATTATGCCATCCTTGAGAATCGCCTTGCCGATGCGCGGCGACTGGTCGAGCGCATGGCGCGGCCGATGCACTTCTGGGGTGAGCATCCCTGGATCAGCGCCTTGAATGGCAAATTGCAGGCAGCGGAGCGTGGACAACGCTGGGATGCCTGCGCAGACGCCGGGCAATGACCTTGCAGGCGAGAGGAGGCAACATGCGCATTCTTGCCTTGTCGGCGGCATTGGCATCCTGCCTGATCGCGACCGCGGCGCAGCCTGCTGTTCTTGACCCGCAAAGCCCACCCGAGGCGCTGCTGCAGCAAGTCGCCGCGGCGCTGGATGCGGTCGGTGTCGACATCGCCTTCAATCTCAACCTGCGGCACGTGGCCAGTCAGGATCCCCTCCGCCCGCGCATTGGTGCCCTGGCCGATCTGCCGCCGCTCAGTTTCCCGGATACCCCGCAGTTGCTGGCCTGGGAAGCTGCCTTTGCCCGTGGCGAGATCGCGGCGCTGGCCCTCCTTGAGGCAGAACAGGAGCCGGGCACCGACGATTTCCAGCAACGCTGGCTGGATGCGCCGGCACACATGCGGCAGCTGCTCAGCTTTTCCAGTGCTGACGTCGCGACAGCAGCCAGGCTGCAAACACTGCTGGCCGAGTCTCATGCGACCCTCCTGTTGCAGCGTGTTGAAGGCCAGCAACCTCCCGAGGCGGGTGGACGACTGTTTGCGACTGCCGGACGGCGCTGGGTGGTCGACTCGGTCGCAGCGCGGGACATGGCCCTGGACGTGCCGGAGTTCAGCTTGCTCGGGGAGTCCCTGCAACGCGACAGTGACTCGGTCATCGATCCCGACAGTCGCGCCTTGCGTCGTCTTGCATCCGGTGAGCCTGCCGTGTTTCTCAAGGAAAGTCTGGGTGACGAATTCGAGGCCTCGACCATTCCCGAAATCATCGTGCCTGGTGGAATAGCCTTTGGTGAAAACGCGGTCTTGGCTCCTGAGAACATAGGGTTGGTATTTGCCGACGGTCGGATGTGGCTGCATCAGGATGGGCGCAGGCTGGCCTTGCCGCAGGAGAGCGCCGAAGTGCTCAAGGCGGCCTTCGATTTCGCAGGCAGGTCAGAGCGCATAGGATCTGACGCCATTGTCGACATCGATGAGCGCGGACGGGTCAAGTTGTCTTCGGCATTGAAGAATACAGAGCTCGGCGCAGCGATGGTCCGACTCGATCTGGAACCCTTCAATCACGTGACCAGTCTCGATGTGCTCAAGAGCGTCATTATCGACACTGAGGTCGAGATCGAGGAGGTGCAGGGGATGGCACACTTTGCCACGCAATACGAGGTGCGCTTCCTGCAGTCCGACCGTCTGCGCATCGCCAGAACGCAGGCGGCGCTGGTGTACCACTATGACACTGCCAGCCAGAAGGTGACGTTCGAGGATTCCTGGGGGCCCGAGGCGTTTCGGCTCGAGGGGCGCACGGATTTCGATGCGCTGGGGCAAAGTACCGTCGATGCAGGTCGTTACGCCGCCTGGATCGCGCTCTTCCGGAATGTGCATGGAAATGCGCTGAATTTCAGTCATGGACGCTACGAGTTCCTGAAACTTGACAAGGCGGGTCGGGCAACGCCCACCCGGATGTGAGCGGCGATGTGGAGGAAATCCTCCGTGGTGCGAACAGCTTTCTTGCTTGTGCTGGCCTTGCTGCTGATTGGCTGCTCGGTGGTTCGGCTGGAATTGCCTTTCTCCTCGGATAATGCACTGGAGGCGCAGATACTGACGCAGCGGGAGGACGCCTTCCCTGAACTTGATGCGCTGGCCCTGAATCAGGAGATCATCGCGTATCTCGATATGCATGTGACCGATCGCAGCTCTGACTATCGCATCGTGGATCGCCTGCAGGAGCTGCTGTTCACGGAGAGTTATCTCAATCTTCAGTACGATGATCTACGCACGCGCACGGCTGCGCAGACCTTTGCCGATCGGCAGGGCAATTGCCTGTCAGTCGTGAGTCTCTACATTGCCATGGCGAGGCATCTGGGCGTCAATGCGCAATATCAGACAGTGCGTGTGCGCCCCAGCTGGGATCGTCGTGGCGAGCACCTGGTGCTCAGTCAGCACATCAATGCCATCGGGCGTCTTGATCAGAACACGCAGTACGTCGTGGATTTCACGCCCGAGATCACGCTGCAGCAGTTGACGGCCAATCGCATTTCCGACGCCCAGGGGCGGGCTCTGTATTTCAACAACCTGGGTGTCGAGGCACTGATCGCCAACGAGTTGGAGCTGGCCGTGTCCTATTTCCGCAACGCGCTGTGGATCGACGCAGAGCAGTCCATCATCTGGAACAATCTGGGCTCCACCTACAGCAGGATGGGCAATCGCAGTCTTGCAGCCTATTCCTACCGCAAGTCATTTTCCCTGGATCGCACGAACGCCACTGCCATCAACAATCTGGTGAAGTTCCACACGGTTGAAGGTGATCTGGAAACGGCGCAGCGTTACGCCCGTGCCATCGAGCGCTTCAATGAAAACAATCCCTATTTCCACTACAACCTCGGCAACGAGGCCTACGCCCAGGGTAGTTTCGAGCTTGCACGCACGCATTACGAGCGTGCCATTCGCCACAAGGACAGCGAGCCGGATTTCTACCTCGCGCTCGGCAAGACCTGGGAAATGCTGGGGGATACTGAGCGGTCTGCCGCACAGGTGGCGCTGGCCAGGCTTGCAGTGCAGAACAGCAATCAGCTGTACTTGCCAAGTCGCGACAAGGTGAGAGTGCTGGATGAGCGCTCCATCCTGCGATCGTCCAGCGCAGGATTCAGCGTGCGGGCGACGCCGCGATGAGGGGAGCTTCAGCTGCTGCGTCGGACGGAAAGATTGGCCATGTCGAGCAGTGCGCCTCGGAAGGGGGTGTCTGACAGGCCCTGCAGCAGGGCGATGGCGCTGTCTGCCTGCTTGAATGCCAGTTCACGGGTGTATTCCAGACTGCCACACTTGCGCACGACTGTGACGACCCGGTTCAATACCTCTTCCCGGTTGCCACTGCCGTGTTGCTGTCCTCCGGTCTCGATGCAGCGCCGCAGCAGCGCCGCATCATCGGCCTCGGCGTTGCGCATGGCATGAATGAGTGGCAGTGTTGGTTTGCCCTCGGCTAGATCATCGCCCACATTCTTTCCCATTGTCGCGGCGTCGCCGTCATAGTCCAGCACGTCATCGATCAACTGGAACGCCATGCCGATGTGCATGCCGGCATCACGCAGAATCCCTCTCTGTGCATCAGAAGCACCTGCCAGCAGGGCGCCGCATTCGGCAGCCGCCTGGAAAAGAATGGCGGTCTTGTGCCTGATCACATTCATGTAACCTTCCTGGGTCGCCGCGCTGTTGTGCTTGTTGAGCAGTTGAAGCACTTCGCCCTCGGCTATGCGATTGGTGGTGTCGGCGATGATGCGCATGATGTCCATGCTGCCGATCCTGACCAGATTCTGAAAGGCGCGCGAATAGATGAAATCTCCCACCAGCACGCTGGAGGGGTTGTTCCACTTCTCGTTGGCTGTGGGTCGCCCGCGGCGCATGGCCGACATATCCACCACATCGTCGTGCAGCAGAGTGGCGGTGTGAATGAATTCGATCACGGCAGCGAGGCGGATATGCTCCGACCCTTCGTAGCCGCAACTGCGGGCGCTGAGCAGCACCAGAACGGGCCGCATGCGCTTGCCACCGGCGTCGATGATGTAATGCCCGATGCTCTCGACCAGCGCGACATCAGAGTAAAGCTGATCAATAATCAATTGATTGACAGCTTCAAAGTCGGACGCGACAGCCGCGCGGATCTGCTTGTACATGGGACTACCGTGATCAATGCCGTTGCCGGCCAAGGCCTTGCCAATCTGCCGGGAGAAAGCTCGAGGGCGCTGGAACAGGGTGGAAAACGAGCCTGCATCCTAGGTGCGCAGGGCAGTACTGTCAAGAATCGCGGCTGTTTCGAGCGTGCTGCAATTGGCCGAAATGATTGGAAAATTTAGGCTCTCAGGCTTGCCACTGTCAGAGTGATCTCGTAAACTCCCCGCCCCTATAGGCACTGCTGGACCACAGGGTCGCTGACCCGGCTTGATGGTGTCACGTTGAGACCGCAGCGCTGGCAGAGAATACCCCTATATCCAATCTGGAGTGAATTATGTACGCGGTAATTGAAAGTGGTGGCAAGCAACACCGAGTGGTTGAGGGCGAGATCCTCAAGCTGGAGAAACTGGAAGCCGCTACAGGTGAGCAGGTCAGCTTCGACAAGGTGCTGATGGTCGGTGAAGGTGAGTCCGTGAAAATTGGCGCTCCTTACGTTGCAGGTAGCAAGGTGACTGCCGAGGTCGTTGCCCAGGGTCGTGCTGACAAGGTGCGCATCATCAAGTTCCGTCGCCGCAAGCACCACCTGAAGCACCAGGGCCACCGTCAGTGGTTCACTGCAGTCAAGATCACAGGCATTTCCGTTTAAAGCCGGCCGCAAGCTGGCAGGAGTAGAAAATGGCTCATAAAAAGGCAGGTGGTAGTACCAGTAACGGCCGCGATTCCCAGTCGAAGCGACTGGGCGTCAAGCGATTCGGTGGCGAGACAGTGCTGGCAGGCAATATCCTCGTGCGTCAGCGCGGCACACACTTTCACCCCGGCGTGAATGTCGGTCTTGGCAAGGATCACACTATCTTTGCGACCGTCACTGGAACCGTGAAGTTCGAAGTCAAAGGCCCGGCCCGCAGAAAATACGTCAGTATTGTCCCTGTCTGATTCGACACATCACTTCGTTCTTTGAACATTCCGTCCTGTGGTCGGGGTGCTCGGACAAAAAGCCTCGTCCGCTGACGGGGCTTTTTCATATTGGGCATTTTGCCCTATCACCGCTGGTGACACCCCGGTCGCGGGACAGGTAGACAATGAAGTTTGTAGATGAAGCCGAAATAACGGTGGAGGC
>JBEDFR010000143.1:0-2729 GCA_041175045.1 Pseudomonadota bacterium
CGTCACGCACCTGCCCCGGGACTGGGGCGGCGGCGGGCGTGCTGGTCTGCTCCGCGGCAGCCGGCAACACAGGCGCTGGCGCCGGGGGCCTGGGCAGATTCGTCGCCACAGTCGGCGCCGGCTGCGACGCTTGCGAAGTCGTCAACGTCGCCGCCTCACGCGGCGTTGGCCGCAGAAATGCCGGGCTGACGCTGGCCGACTCGAAGCCTGGCGCGGCCACTGCCAAGGGACGGGCAGAGCCCGGGGCCGCCGCGGGTGTTTCGGACGGGCGCCGCAGTGCGGCCACGTCGGCGCGCTGGCGCAAGGCCATGTCGGCACTGAGTGCGGGGGTCTGGACAGCCTGCGGCACAACGCCAAGACGCTGCTGCAGCAGCGCGGCGGGCGGCGGCATGTCAGCTGCCGTGCCGGGCGCCGGCAGCGTCTCGCCGACAGCGGGTTGGGCCGCCTCGCGGCGCGCGGCCGTGCTGATCCGGGTCGTCAGAATGGCGCGGCCGTTGAGCAGCCGCACAGTCTCGAAAAAGGCGGCCTCGTGCCCGCTGCCCGTAGCGGACACCGCGGGGTCCCCCGTCGGCTGGGGCGCAGCCTGCAGCCCCGTGGAATCCGGCGTCAACATGCCGCTTTCACTGTAAGTGGCAAGCGTAGCGGCAAGCTGCGGATCGTCGATTTCCTGCAGCGCCGCTTCGAACAAGGCAGGAAATGCCCGCAGCCCCGGGGCCGCACCCGCAGGCGCGCCAGCCGGCGCAAGCCCCGTCGCGTCAGGGGCGCTGATCCGGCTGATGATGGAAGCGATATTGAATTCTGGCTGAATTTTCATAGTAAGTTGCGCAATGTCCAGGGTCAGGTCGAGCCTCGGGTACAGGCCGGTTCACCAGGGTATTTGCAAAATGCAGGCCAGCTCTGCTCAATCCCCCGTGCGGCGCATGAAATTGAAATGACCGAGGCACACTTCGTCGAGCTGGCGCTCCTCGCGGCGATTCAACTCGGTGGCGGCGCGCGACTGCGCGCGCACCCGCAGCTTGCTGTACTTTTGAATCTCGGCGGTATGCTCGAGCAGGCTCAGGCGCGTGGCCTCCAGTGAGCGTTGCAGTGCGCCGGCATCCTGGAACAGCTTTTCCCGCATCCGGTGCAGTTGCAGCTGGTAGGCACGGGCCTGCAGCGGAGAGCGCTCGCGCTCGGCTTCGTACTCCTGCAGCAGCGAGTCGACATACTGAATCCGATCGCTCAGGTGGGCCTGTTGCTGCGTCATCATTTCCAGACGCTGCAGCACCGCCGACGAACGGGCAGTTTCGCGTCTTATCAAGACGTCCCAGACCTGGTCACTCATGCGCTTTCTCCCAGCAGCTCCTGCAGCAGACGCCAGGAGTCACGCAGGGTGAAGCTCTCCTCGTCGTTCTGTTGCAGGAATTTGACAATTTTAGGGTGCAGTTTGATGGCCTGATCCAGCTCGGCATTGGTGTTGGCGTCATAGGCGCCGACCTGGATGAAGTCCTCTTTTTCGCGGTACAAGGACCACAGTCGGCGCAGTCGCTGCGCCTGCAGCACGCGGCGCGGTTCCAGCAGGCTGTTGGCCACGCGCGAGATCGAGCCGCTGAGGTCGATGGCCGGGTAATGGGCGGCATCGGCCAGCTGGCGGCTGAGCATGATCTGGCCATCCAGGGAGGCGCGACAGATGTCGACAATCGGATCATTGCGGTCATCGCCCTCGGCCAGCACGGTGTAGAAACTGGTGATGGAGCCGTGACCCCCTCGACCCACGCCCGGACGTTCGATCAGCTGCGGAAACAGACTGAAAACCGAAGGCGGATAGCCTTTGGAGGTCGGCGGTTCGCCCATGGCCAGGCCGATCTCGCGCTGGGCGTGCGCCACTCGCGTCAAACTGTCCAGCAACAGCAGCACATGGCGCCCCTGATCGCGAAAGTCCTCACTCACCAGGTGCGCGAGTTTGGCCGCCTTCAGGCGGGCGACCGGCGAGGAATTGGCCGGCGCGGCAATGACCACGGCACGCGCCATGCCCTCGGCACCGAGAATGTTCTGGATGAAGTCCTGCACTTCGCGGCCGCGCTCGCCAATCATGCCGATCACGACCACGTCCGCGGCCGTGTGCCGGGTCAGCATGCCCAGCAGCATGCTCTTGCCCACGCCCGAGCCGGCCATCAGGCCGATGCGCTGGCCGCGCCCGATGGTCAAGGCGGTGTTGATGGCTTTGATGCCGGTGTCCAGCACGCTGTTGATGGGCGGGCGTTCCATGGGGTTGACCGGGATGCCGTCCAGGTGCGCCTCGCGCTCGTAGGGCACGGGTTCGGCGCGATCCAGCGGGTTGCCGAAGCCATCGATCACCCGTCCGACCAGGGCATTGCTGAGCCGGCCCAGAGATTGCCGGGCTGTGACATGCACCCGGTCGCCCGGGCCCAGTCCCGCCGTGCCGCCATAGGGCATGAGAATGAGTTTCTGGTCAGAAAAGCCGATGACGTCGGCTTCAATGCGGCTGTCCGAGGCCAGCGCGGCGATGGCACATTGCGCGCCGATGGGCGCGATCAGTCCCTCGGCTTCGATGGTGGTGCCCGACACCCGACTGACCTGGCCGCAGACATCCAGCGCCAGGGGGCGCACGGCGCCTTGCGCCGCCAGCAGGCTGGCGGTCAGTTGCGGACGCAGCTCGCCCAGTTGATCCATGCGCACGGCCGTCATGAGTCGTGGGTCTCCTCGTCGCGTGCGTCCAGCAAGGCGGG
>JBEDFR010000144.1:0-7046 GCA_041175045.1 Pseudomonadota bacterium
GAGCAGGCGCTGCGACGGGGGCGGGTGCCGGTGCAGCCGCTCGCGGGGCGCCGAAGCGATAGACCAGACCCACGGTGACGGTTTCCACCTCGTTCTGCAGCATGCGGGTGTCCTCGAGCCCGTAGCGCTCGACTTCTGCCTGCAGCGACAGCACTTCGTTCACGGCATAGCGAATGCCGACGCCATAGTGCTCGTTCCAGCCACGCTGGGAGTCATTGCTCAGGCCGGTGCGGGTGGCCGTGCCGCTGAAGCGCTCATTGACCTTGGCGTTGTTCATGCCCAGGCGGGCGAAGGCCGACCACTGGTCGTTGAGCGGCAGGGTGCCGACCAGGTCCAGCGCATAGCCACTGAGACGGCCGGCCTTGCCGTTCAAGGTGGCCGCGGGGAGTGTCGTGCTGTCAAAGTCGAAACTGCCCAGGTTGATGTAACTGCCTTCCAGTGCGATGTGCGTGTTGAAGCTGTAGCCGCCCAGCAGCTTGAAGTGGTTGTCTCGCTCGCTGGTGGACAATTGATCGTAGCGATAGCCGCCGCTGGTGAGTCCCAGGCCGATGCTGCTGGTATTGATGTCGGCAGTCACTCGACCGGCACCCAGGCCGACGTAGAAACCGCTGTCCTGAGCCGCGGCGCTCAGGGGCAGAGTGGCCACCATGGCCAGCACCAGGGGGCTGATGGCTGTAAGGTTCAATCGAAAGGGGTGGGTCATGATCGCTCTCCTTGTAAGGGGTTTGTTGCCTTGCAAGCCTACGCTACTTTGACGTGGGATTGTTGCGGCAGGTCAACATATGACAATTCGTCCTGTTTCGGCGGCTGGACTTGCTACAACAGCAAGGCCAGCCGCGTGGCCTGGTCGATGGCGCGCCGGGCGTCCAGCTCCACCGCGACATCGGCGCCCCCCACCAGATGGAAGGGCTTGTGCAGGCCCTCGACCAGCTCGCGCCGGGGCTCCTGTCCCGCACACACCACGATGTGATCCACCGCCAGCGTACACGGCGCGCCATTGGTACGCAGATGCAGGCCGGCGTCGTCGATACGTTCGTACTCGCAGCCACTGAGCATCTCCACGCCTCTCTTGAGCAGGCCCAGGCGGTGAATCCAGCCGGTGGTCTTGCCCAGGCCGGCACCAACCTTGGTCTGCTTGCGCTGCAGCAAATGGATCTGCCGCGGCGAGGGCTCGACAGCGGGCTTGACGCCTTCAATGCCGCCGCGTGCAGCCAGACTCATGTCCACGCCCCATTCGCGCATGAACGTGGCGATGTTCTGGCTCGGGCGTTCCACACCATGACTGAGCAACTCCGCGACATCGAAGCCGATGCCACCTGCGCCGATGATGGCCACGCGGCGGCCGACCTGTACGCGTCCGGCCACCACGTCGACATAACGCAGCACACTGGGGTGCTCGATGCCAGGAATCTGCGGAGTGCGTGGCGTGATGCCGGTGGCCAGAATCACCGCGTCGGCGGTGCCGGCATTGAGTTCGGCTACCCTCACGGCGTGGTTGAGGTGGACAGTGACGCCCAGCTCATCAATCCGCGCACGGAAATAGCGCAGGGTTTCGTCGAATTCTTCCTTGCCGGGAATGCGTCGTGCCAGGGTGAATTGTCCGCCGATCTCGCTGGCCGCGTCAAAGAGGGTGACCTGGTGCCCACGTTCGGCGGCGGTGACGGCGAAGGCAAGCCCGGCCGGGCCGGCACCCACGACCACGAACTGCCGGGGGGTGCTGGTGCGGGTGAGCGTGAGCTCCTGTTCGTGACAGGCGCGCGGATTGACCAGGCAGCTGGTGAGCTTGCCGTTGAAGATGTGATCGAGACAGGCCTGATTGCAGCCGATGCAGGTGTTGATGCTGGCACTGCGTCCTGCGGCGGCCTTGGCCACGAATTGCGGGTCGGCCAGAAACGGACGCGCCATGGACACCATGTCGGCATCACCACGAGCCAGCACGGCTTCCGCCACTTCCGGGGTGTTGATGCGGTTCGACGCGATCACGGGCACGCTCAGATGGGCGCGGAATTTCGCTGTCACCCAGCTGAAAGCGGCACGTGGCACCTTGGTGGCGATGGTGGGAATCTGCGCCTCGTGCCAGCCGATGCCGGTGTTGATCAGGGTAACGCCCGCTGCCGCCAGGGCCTGACCCAGCTGCACCGTTTCCTCGAAGCAGCTGCCGCCCTCGACGAGGTCGAGCATGGAGAGGCGGAAGATGAGGATGAACTCGCGGCCCACCCGCTCGCGGATGCGGCGCACGACTTCCAGTGCCAGGCGCGAGCGGTTCTCGATGCTGCCGCCCCAGCGATCTGTGCGCTGATTGGTCCGTGTGGCCAGGAACTCGTTGATGAAGTAGCCCTCGGAACCCATGATCTCCACGCCGTCATAGCCGGCCTGCTGGCAGAACAGGGCGAACTGCGCGAAGTCTTCGATCTGCTGCAGGATCTGCGCCTCGGTGGCCGCGGCGGGCACAAAGCGGCTGATCGGCGCTTGAATGGCCGACGGGGCGAGCATGGCCGGGCTGTGGGCATAGCGCCCGGTGTGCAGGATCTGCAGGCAGATCCTGCCGCCCTCGCGGTGCACGGCCTCGGTAATGAAACGATGATTCTGGAGAGCATCGGCCTGGGTATAAACCGGCACCTCGCCCGGCGGCAGGCAGTGGGCATTGGGCATGTAGCCACCCGTGACAATCAATCCCACTCCGCCCGCGGCGCGCTCGGCATAGAACGCCGCAAGACGCTCGTGACTGTGCGCAATATCTTCCAGCCCCGTGTGCATCGAACCCATCAGCACACGGTTGCGCAATTGCGTGAAGCCCAGATCCAGGGGCTCCAGCAGATGCGGGAACGGGGCCGCGCTGCTCATGCGCCCACGCGGACGGTGAGGATGTCGCAGTGTGCGCCGTGCAGCACCTTGTTGGCGGTGGAACCCAGCAGCAGTTTCCAGCCGGCGCGGCCATGGCTGCCGATGACGATCAGGTCAGCCACGCGCTCCTGCGCCAGCGACCGGATCTCGGTGGCGGCCGAGCCGACGACGGTGTGCTGGCGCGCCGCGGGAATGTCGTACTGCTTGCCAATGTCCTCCATGCGTTCGGTGGCAATGGCGAGAGCCTCCTCCTGCATGCGGCTGATGTTCATGGCGTAGGCGTCGATCGGGTAGGCCGCCGCGGCGGGCTCCACAACGTGCACCAGGCTCAGTCGACTGCTGTCGCCGCCCACCAGTTCTCTGGCACGAGCGATGACCCTGCCGGATTCATTGGACAGGTCGATGGCGACCAGAACCTTCTTGTATGTGCTCATGGCGGAACTCCTTGTGTGTGGCGGCTGACAGGTGCCAGCGCGACCCTTGGCCGGAGTGTAATCGACCTCGCCGAGGCATTAGAAGCGCAAAGCGGCGCGGGGTTGACCTGTCTCAAAGATAGGGCGAGAACAGCCACGCAAAGGAGTCGCGCAGACGCTCGGGCAGGGAGCGGCCGGTGATCTCCTGCAGGGTGACGGGGCGTGAGACGTCGCGCCTGCCCGCGAAATACGCAGCCAGCTCGGCATTCACCGCGGGACTGAACAGCTCCACGGCCAGTTCGTAGTTCAGGCGCAGGCTGCGCGGGTCCATGTTGGCAGAGCCGATGAGGGCGTAGTGATCGTCGATCAGCATCAGCTTGCTGTGCACGAAGGGCGGGGGTTGGTAGTGCACGGCGATATGGTTCTCCAGCACCTGGCGCAGGAGGTTGCGTGAGGCCCAGTGCGCCGGCTTGATATTGTTGGTGCCGGGCAGCAGGATCTGCACGTCGACACCCCGCAGACGCGCCCCGGTGAGGGCGCCGAGCAGGTCGAGCGTGGGCAGGAAGTAGGGAGTCATGATCCACACGCGCTGCTGTGCGGCACTGATCACGCCGACCATCAGATCATTGAGCCGATCCAGCGCCTTGTTGGGGCCGTCGAGCACCAGCCGGCTCCACACCGGCGCATCCGGGCGTGCCGGATTGGTGTGAGTAAAGGGATGCAGGTCACGCGTCTCCTGACAGTAGTGCCAGTCGCGGCGGAAGGCCCATTCCAGTTCGTCGACGATGCGGCCGCGCAGGCGGAAATGGATGTCCAGCACGCGATGCGGATTGTCGGCCTTCTGCGCCAGATGGCGGTCGCCGATATTGGCCCCGCCGGTGAAGGCGTAGTCATTGTCGATGATCAGCAGCTTGCGGTGACTGCGCAGGTTGACGTTGAAGGCCGGTGGAATCAGGGTGAGCGGATTGAAATAGGTGAAATCGAGTCCATGACGGCGCAGCAGCGGGCCGATGCGGCCCAAGCTAAGGCGCTCGCCCATGCCGTCGATGATGATCTTCACTTCCACGCCGCGCTCGCGTGCTGCGCACAGGGCCGCCACGAACTGCTGCCCGGTCCCGTCGGTGTCGAAGAGATAGGTATACAGCAGCACCTGGTGCCGCGCGCCGGCGATGGCCTTCAGCATGCTCGGGTAGAGTGCCTCGCCATTCTCCAGCATCAACACTTCGTCGCAGCAGGTCAGCCCCTTGCCGACCACGTTCTCGCCCACCAGCGAGAGCGGTCGGAACGCGGTGCCCGCCGGAGTGAGTTCAGTGCCGGCGGTGTCCTTGGGCAGTTTGGTCACGTAGTGGCGACGGGCCGTGACATTCACCCGGTTGATGCCGAAGATCAGGTACAGCAGCGGCCCGGCCAGCGGCAGGCTCATGCACACGCCGATCCAACCGAACGCCGCACGCGAGTCGCGCTTGTTGAGCAGCGCGTGGCCGGCCGCGAACAGCGATATCACCAGCAGCAGGGGAGGCGCGAGCCAGAGCAGGGCTGTGGTCAGGGTCATGCTGTCAGCTCCTGTGCCAGGTCCCGCGCGGCGACCGTGTCAGGTGTCTCCAGCAGCAGATCGGTGAGCAGGGCGCGGTGATCCGAGAAGTCGCGCCAGTGTTGACCGGCGATGCAGCGGCAATGGCCGATGCGCAGTCCGCGCACATAGATGCGGTCCATGGCCAGCAGCGGCATGAACGCCGGATAGGTGCGGGCCGGGTGTCCCATGATGGCCTCGTGCACTTCTTCCACGCCCAGCGCCTCGACGAGTCGACGATGTCCACGCAGGCGCCAGTCATTGAAATCTCCCGCCAGGATCAGCGGCTCTTGCGGCCCCACCGTGCGGCGGATGTGCTCGATGAGATGCGCGATCTGCAGTTGCCGCTCGCGCTCGAACAGGCCCAGATGCACGCAGATCACATGCAGCCCGCCCTCGATGGTGCCGTGCAGGAAGCCGCGCTGCGAGAAGCTGAGGATGGACGCATCGATATTGTCCCAGCGCACGAAGGGCCGCTCGCTGAGAATGGCATTGCCGTGATGCCCGTGCTGGTAGATGGCGTTCTTGCCATAGGCATGATGCGTCCACACCGTGTCGGCCAGATACTCCAGCTGGGACTGCGAGGGCCACGCGCGCACGTTCTTCTGGTGCCGGGCATTGGCGCCGATCACCTCCTGCAGGAACACCAGGCTCGCGCCGCTTTCGCGCAGGCATTCGCGAATCTTGCCGAGTACCAGGCGCTTGGGGCCCAGGGCAAAGCCTTTGTGGATGTTGAGACTGAGAATGCGCAGTTCGTGGGAGGGCATCGTGTGCAGGCCTCAGCCCGCCTCCCGAATCATGTTTCGTGCAATCATCCGTTGCTGGATCTGACTGGTGCCCTGGTACAGGTGCAGCAGACTCTCGGCCGAGATCATCGAAAACTCCTGAATTTTCACTCTGTTGCGCAAGCTTACGGGCAGAGATAGGCGAATTCCACCCCTTTGCGGCGCTGTGCTACCATGCCCGCTCCCGAGCCGGGCCTGACGGGACCGAGGCCGGTGCTCGCAGCGTGCAAGATGCGTTGCCTGCAAGCCTGCCGTTGAGTGACATGGTTGTGATCGTGAGCGATGAGGCATCTCCACCCAGGGACTGGGCTGTCTGCGCCAGCCAGGGCCTTGTCGCCTTTCTTGAACGAATCGAATGAAAAGTCTCTGCACGCGCAGCAAAGGGGGCGTCATGTCCAGCGTGGTCCGATACGAACTCATCGACAACATCGGCGTCATCACCGTCGATAATCCGCCGGTGAATGCCCTCTCCCAGGCCTTGCGCAAGAGCTTGCTGGACGCAGTCACTGCGGCGCAGAAGGATGCCAGCGAGGCGCTGGTGCTGCTGTGTGCCGGGCGCACCTTCATCGCCGGGGCGGACATCACGGAGTTCGGCAAGCCGCCGCAGCCCCCCTCGCTGCCCGAGGTACTGGCTGCGCTGGAGAATTCGCGCAAGCTGATCGTGGCGGCCATGCACGGCACCGCTCTGGGCGGCGGCTTCGAGACGGCGCTGGCCTGTCACTATCGCTGCGCGGTGCCTTCCGCCCGTGTCGGTCTGCCCGAGGTCAAGCTCGGCCTGCTGCCTGGTGCCGGTGGCACGCAGCGGGTCACGCGCCTGGCCGGGGTCAAGGCGGCACTGGAGATCATCATCAACGGCAATCCACTCACCGCCGCCGAGGCCGCCGAGCGGAACCTGCTGGACGAAGTGCTGCCCGACGAGAATCTGCGCGAGGGCGCCATCGCCTATGCCCGCGACCTGGTGGATTCCGGTGCTCTGCTCAAGCGGGTGCGTGACATCAGCATGGACCCTGGCAAGCTGGAGCCAGGCTTCTTCGACAACTACCGCCGTCATCTGGCCGAACGTGCGCGTGGCCAGATCGCCCCGGATCGCATCGTCTCGGCGGTGGAGGCGGCGGTGACCCTGCCAATGGATCACGGACTGCTTCGCGAGCGCGACCTTTTTCTAGAGCTGCTCAACTCGCCACAGTCACGTGCCATGCGGCACATTTTCTTCGCCGAACGTGAGGCAGCGAAGATCCGTGATCTGCCGGCAGCTACCCCTGTGCGGGACATCCGGCACGTTGCCGTGGTGGGCGGCGGCACCATGGGCGGGGGCATCGCGATGTGCTTCGCCAATGCCGGCATTGCGGTGATTCTGCTGGAGATCAGCAGCGAGGCCCTGGAGCGCGGGCTTGGCATCATCCGCAAGAACTACGCGGGCTCGGTGCAGAAAGG
>JBEDFR010000145.1:0-6192 GCA_041175045.1 Pseudomonadota bacterium
CTCCAGCTGCATGCCGCAGACGGGCGCCGCTGCAGCTGCTGCTGGAAACCCGGCTCAGCACCCTGAGCCTGCCGGCGCCCGTCTGCGGCATGCAGCTGGAGGCCTGGCGCTTCAAGGCCGCGGCGGCGGGCACACAGCCGCTCGCCGGTCTCGGCGCTGCCGAAGGCGCGGCGGCACAGGCCGGGCCCGCGCGCATCGCGCCGCTGCTGGGACTGCTGCAGGCCAGACTGGGCGATGCCGCCGTGCACAGCCTGCAGTGTCAAGCGGACCACTGCCCGGAGCTGGCAGCCAGCCCGACGCCGGGTGACGCACAGGCCGGCCCGCCCCCCACGCTGGCACTGCAGGCCCGGCGCCCGTGCTGGCTGCTGCCGGCCCCGGTGCTGTTGCAGCAGCACGCCGGGCAGCTGCTCTACCGCGGTGCCCTGCAGCTGGTGAGCGGCCCCGAGCGCATCGAGACGCGCTGGTGGAGCGGTCAGGAGGTGTGCCGGGATTACTACGTGGCAGTGAATCCGCACGGCATGCGGCTGTGGATCTTCCACGAGCGCGAAGGCGAGCGGCGCTGGTTCGTGCACGGTATCTTCGACTGAGGCACGCTCAGCAGAAATCCCGCGAGCGCAGCGACATCTGCGCCAGCCAGCTGCTCAAGTCCACCAGCTCGGCGGCAATGACATGCACCACGTCCTCGCTGATCTGCAGCGTGCCCGCCACCCCCAGCAGGCGTGCCTCGCGCACCAGGCGCGGCTGGCGCGCCGTCACCGCCGGCCAGATCACCAGGTTCACGAAACCGGTTTCATCCTCCAGCGTCACGAACGTCACCCCCGCCGCGGTCTGCGGCCGCTGCCGCGAGGTCACGATGCCCGCCACCTTCACCCGCGCGCCATGGCCGCGTTCCACCAGACTGGCAGCCGGCGCCACCCGGTACTGCTGCAGGTGCGGGCGCAGCAGCGCCAGCGGATGCCGGCGCAGCGTGAGCCCGACACTGTTGTAGTCGGCGATGACCTCCTGGGACTCGGACGGCGCCGGCAGCAGCAGTGCCACCGGCGGCGGTGCCGGCCAGTCGGCCTGCCCGGCAGTCGAGGCGGCGAACAGCGGCAGCGGCGCCTCATGGCCGGCCACGTCCCAGAAGGCACGATGGCGATGCCCGGCCAGCGCGCGCAGCGCATCGGCGGCCGCCAGACTCTCGCGGTCGGCGGCGTCGATGCCCGTGCGCTCGATCAGCGTCTGCACGCAGCGGAAGGGGCCGGCCTGGCGCGCCTCGCACAGCCGACGCGCCCCCGCTGCCGACAGTCCCTTCACCAGACACAGCCCCAGCCGCAGCGCGGGCGCATGTTCACGACCCGGCGTGAACACCAGCGTGCAGTCCCACTCGCTGTGATTCACGTCCACCGGCAGCACGTCCACCCCGTGACGCTGCGCGTCCTGCACCAGTTGCGAGGGCGCGTAGAAGCCCATGGGCTGACTGTTGAGCAGGGCACAGGTGAAGGCGGCCGGGTAATGGCACTTCAGCCAGGAGGAGACATAGGCCAGCAGGGCGAAGCTGGCGGAATGGGATTCGGGAAAGCCGTAGTCGGCGAAGCCCTTGATCTGGCTGTAGATCTGCTCGGCGAAGCCTGCGCTGTAACCGCGCTCGCGCATGCCGGCCTTGAGCTTTTCCTGAAACGGTTCCAGCCCGCCCTTCTTCTTCCAGGCCGCCATGGCCCGGCGCAGCTGATCGGCCTCGCCGCCCGTGAAGCCGGCGGCGACGATGGCCACCTTCATCACCTGTTCCTGAAAGATGGGCACCCCCAGGGTGCGAGCCAGCACCTCGCGGATGGCCTCGCTCGGGTAGGTCACGGCTTCGCGACCACTGCGCCGCGCCAGATAGGGATGCACCATGTTGCCCTGGATGGGACCGGGCCGGACGATGGCGATCTGGATGACCAGATCGTAGTAATGGCGCGGCTTCAGCCGGGGCAGCATGCTCATCTGGGCGCGCGACTCGATCTGGAACACGCCCACCGTGTCGGCCGCGCACAGCATGTCGTAGACCTGCGGGTCTTCCCCCGGCACGCCGGCCAGCGTCAGCGGCGGCAGCGCGGCGCGCGCCGGATACTCGTTCACCAGGGCAATGGCCTTGCGGATGGCCGTCAGCATGCCCAGCGCCAGCACGTCCACCTTCAACAGGCCCAGGGCCTCGAGATCGTCCTTTTCCCACTGGATGACGGTACGGCCGGGCATGGCCGCGTTCTCCACCGGCACCAGCTGCGAGAGCGGGCCCTGACTGATCACGAAGCCCCCGACATGCTGGGACAGATGGCGGGGAAAGCCGAGCAGGGCACGCACCAGGCTGACCAGCAGGGCGAGCCGTCCGGGTGGCAGGGCCAGCGCCTCGACCTCGGGGCCGGTGACGATCTCCTGGCCGTACCAGTCCACCGACTTCGCCAGCACCTCCACCGCCTGTGCATCGATGCCCAGAGCGCCGGCCACATCGCGGATGGCACTGCGTGCGCGGTAGCAGATCAGCGCGGCCGCCAGCGCCGCCCGCTCGCGGCCGTACTTGCGGTAGATGTACTGAATGACCTCCTCGCGACGCTCGTGTTCGAAATCGACGTCGATGTCCGGCGGCTCGTCCCGCTCCTTCGACAGGAAACGCTCGAACAGCAGCTGCATGCGCTCCGGGTCCACCGCCGTGATGCCCAGGCAGTAGCAGATCGCCGAATTGGCTGCCGAGCCCCGGCCCTGGCAGAGAATGCCCCGGGCGCGGGCGAACACGACGATGTCGTGCACCGTGAGAAAGAAGTGCTCGTAGCCCAGTTCGGCCACCAGACTCAGTTCCTTTTCCACCAGCGCCCGCACCCGTGGCGAGGACCCCTGCGGCCAGCGTTCGCGCATGCCACGCTCGGTCAGCGCGCGCAGCCAGCTGCTCGGGGTGTGACCGGCCGGCACCAGTTCGTGCGGGTATTCATAGCGCAGCTCACTCAGAGAGAAGCGGCAGCGCGCGGCGATGCGCACGCTTTCCTCCAGCAGCGCAGCCGGGTAGAGCTTGGCCAGGCGGGGCAGGGGCCGCAGATGCTGCTCGTTGTTGGGCGCCGCGGCGAAGCCCAGGGTGTCGAGCGTGCAGCCCAGGCGGATCGCCGTGAGGGTGTCCAGCAGCGGCCGCCGCGCCGGCTCATGCATCAGCACGCCGCCACTGGCCACCAGCGGCAGCCCCAGCGTGGCACCCAGCGCCTGCAGGGTGTCGAGCCAGCGCCGGTCATTGCCGCGCAGATGCAGCTCGACCGCAAGCCACAGCCGCCCGGGGAACAGACTCGCCAGCCAGCGGCCATCGTCCTCGACCAGCGCGGCCGCAGCCGGCACCCACAGCGCCAGACACGCATCCAGGGCCTCGGGCTTCAGCATGCCGCGCTCCAGCACATAATGGCCCTTGGCCGCCGCGCGCCGGGCCAGCGTGATCAGCGCGCTGATCTGCCCGTAGGCGCGCCGGTCGGGCGCCAGCAACACCAGGCACAGGCCGTCTTCCAGCACGAAGTGACTGCCGACAATCAGCGCCAGCCCCAGTTCGCGCGCCGCAAGATGGGCCCGCACCACGCCCCCCAGGGAGCACTCGTCGGTGAGCGCCAGCGCCGCATAGCCCAGCGCATGGGCCTGGCGCACCAGCTCCTCGGGGAAGGAGGCGGCGTGCAGAAAGCTGTAATTGCTGCGGCAGTGCAGCTCGGCATAAGCGGGGGCAGGCATGGGGGAGACACACGGAAAATACTGGTTTTATGTACAGTATTGCGCTCGACACCCGCACGTCAAGCGCGGATATGTGACGCAGAAAAGGTGCCTGCCCCGCCGCCGGGTGCCATAATGCCCGCCCATGAACCCCAGCCATCACAGAGCACAGCCGCCTTCTTCGCTTCCCCGCGCCAGTCAGGGCTTTGCCTGGGTCTGGTCCCTGCTGGGGCTGGCCGTGCTGGGCTTCATCGCCTGGTGCGTGAAGATCGACTACGAGATCCGCCGCGACTTCGAGGCGCTGCAGTGGGAACTGCCGGCACGCATCTACGCCCGTCCGCTGGAGATCTATGCCGGCGCCCACGTCAGCGCCGCTCAGCTCACCGACCAGCTGCGCCGCCTGGGCTATCGCGAGGCCGGCGAGCTGCGCAACCCCGGCGAATTCCAGGCCAGCGGCAACCGTGTCAGCCTGTGGACGCGCGGCTTCGAGTTCTGGGACGGTGCCGAGCCCAGCCTCTATGTGAACGTGGAATTCGCCGGCAACCGCATCCGCGAGATGTGGGGCGACCAGCGTACCGGCATGGTGCCCCTGGTGCGGCTGGAGCCGGCCGAGATCGCGCTGATCAACCCGGGCAATGGCGAAGACCGCGTGCCCATCAGTCTGCAAGACGTGCCGCCCGACCTGGTGGAAGCCATCATCGCGGTGGAGGACCAGCGCTTCTACAGCCACTTCGGGGTGGACCCGATCGGCATTCTGCGGGCCCTGGTGGCCAACCTGCGCGCCGGCGAGATCGTGCAGGGCGGCAGCACGCTGACCCAGCAGCTGGTGAAGAACCTTTACCTCAACCGCGAGCAGACCCTGCGCCGCAAGGCCGAGGAAGCGCTGATGGCGCTGGCGCTGGAGCTGCATTTCAGCAAGGACGAGATCCTCACCGCCTATCTCAACGAAGTCTTTCTGGGCCAGCAGGGCAATCGCGCCATCCACGGCTTCGCGCTGGCCGCCGAGTTCTACTTCAGCCGCAGTCTGGACGAACTCAGCCTGGACGAACTCGCCCTGCTGGCCGGCCTGCCGCGCGGCGCGTCCTATTACAACCCCATGCGCTTCCCCGAGCGCGCCGTGGAGCGGCGCAACACGGTGCTGGCCCGCATGCTCTCCCAGGGCTATATCAGCGCCCCGGACTACGAAGACGCCCGCAACGCCGCCCTGCGCGTGAACGCCCGCGCCCCGCGCCAGAACGCCGGCTACCCGGCGTTCATGGAGCTGGTGCGCCAGGACCTGGCGCGTGACTACGACGCCGAGGCCCTGCGCACCGAGGGCCTGCGCATCTTCACCACCATGGACCTGCATGTGCAGAACACCATGGAGGCCACGCTGGAAGAGTCCGTAAAAGCCGTGGAGCGGCCGGTCAGTGAGGGCAGACTGGAGGCCGCCGTGGTCATCACCGATGCCATCACGGGCGAAGTGCGGGCCGTCGCCGGCGGCCGGCAGCGCGGCTATGCCGGGTTCAACCGGGCGCTGAATGCCGTGCGCCCCATCGGCTCGCTGGTCAAGCCGGCGGTGTATCTGGCGGCGCTGGAATCGGGCCGCTTCACCCTGGCCTCCGTGCTGTCCGATCGCCCCGTCACCCTGCAGTCACGCGGCGCGCCAGCCTGGACGCCCAGCAATTACGACGACAAGATCTTCGGCGATGTGTATCTGCACGACGCCCTGGAGCGTTCCATGAACCTGGCCACGGTGGACCTGGGCATGCAGGTGGGGCTGGACAAGGTGGGCGAGATGCTCACTCGCCTGGGCTTCGAGCGCGAGGTGCCGCAGTTCCCCTCGCTGCTGCTGGGCGCCGTGGACATGGCCCCGGTGGAAGTCGCCCAGCTCTATCAGACCCTGGCCGGTAATGGTTTCCGCTCGCCCCTGCGCACGGTGGAAGCCGTGACCACGCCCACGGGCGAGCCGCTGGAGCGCTACGGCATCGAGACCGAGCAGGTGGTGGACCCGGCCTCGATGTACCTGCTGGAGTATGCCCTGCAGGGCGTGTTCCAACGCGGCACGGCCGAGAGCGCCAGTGGCCGTCTCGGTGCCAGCCTGCCGCTGGCGGGCAAGACCGGCACCACCAATGATCTGCGCGACAGCTGGTTCGCCGGCTATGGCGACGACCTGGTGGGTGTGGTGTGGCTGGGCAACGACGACAATTCCGACACCGGGCTGACGGGCGCCACCGGCGCCCTGCGGGTGTGGACAGACATCATGCGGGCGCTGGACATCCAGCCGCGCCTGACCATTCCGCCCGCCAACGTGGTGTGGCAGGGCGTGGCCGTGGGGCCAGTGCGCGATGGCGCCCAGCGCGACTGTCGCCTGACCACTTCCTTGCCTTTCCTGCCGGGCCGCTTGCCGGAGCCGGCCGTCAACTGTGAAGATGACGCCTCCTTCATGGGCCGCCTTTTCAATCGCTTCGGGGACTTCTGATCATGCTGACTCGTGTACTGCCCATCCTGTGTTTCAGC
>JBEDFR010000146.1:0-18834 GCA_041175045.1 Pseudomonadota bacterium
AAATGCGCCACAGGCCGCGGAAACGGGTCGAGACTGAGCCGGTGCCAGAACTGATTGAAGCAGTGCAGCGGATTGAGTCGACTCTGACTGCGGGCGCTCTCACCGAACTCGATACGCCTGGGCATGACCAGCGCATAGCCGGGGCTGCTCAACAGCACGCCGGTCTCATCGCTCAGGCGCAGCCCGGCGTCATTGAGTTCGAGCACCCGCCCAGTCATTCAAGCGCTTCCTTGTCCGGCACCTGCAGATAGCGCAGCAGATGCTCGTCACAGTAATTCTGGGAATCCAGCACCAGGCGGTCCTGCAGCAGCAGCAGCTGGTGCAGCAGGAACATCAGCAGGATGCTGGTGACCAGGGCCACGAAGGTGGAGTTGAAGGCCACGCCCAGGCTGACCGTCACGCCCAGGATGTCGCCGCTCACGGCCTGGTGCGCCTGGCTCAGGGCAGCGCCGATGCCGCGTACCGTGCCAATGAAGCCGATGGAGGGAATGGCCCAGGCGATGTAGCGCACGATGCTCAGTTCGCTGTCGAGGCGATCGGCCTCGCCGCTGCAGATGTCCTTGATGGTGTTGGAGGCGTCCTGGATGCTGCGCGTGCTGCCGAAGCGATGCAGCCCGGCCAGCACGGCGCGCGGCAGCAGGAAGCTGCGCTCCACGTCGGGCAGGGCCTGCACGGGGCGGGCATAGTGCCGGGCGTCTTCCGGCAGGATGCTGGTGCCCTCGGACACCTGCAGCAGCTCACGCTCCAGCAGCGATCGCTCCTGCAGCACGCGGCGGGTCTTCATGCCGATGATCGACAGCGCCCAGAACATCAGGATGATGCAGGTCTCCTGCTCGATGTCGCGCAGGATCACGTACAGGGAGCGCTCGGCCACGTAGGTGTCGTCCGCGGCCTGCAGCGCGGCCTGCTGTTCCAGCACCAGGTCGGCATTGGGCAGGATCACCGCCACGTAGACCGCGTGGACCACGATCACACAGATGATCAGGGCGAAGACCTGGTAGATCACTTCGGAGAGGTAGTTCTGCTTCATGCACGGACCCTTGTGTCAGTCGTTGTGTGGCGGTGGCGAGGCGCGCCGGCCTCAGATGTCCACCGGAAAGGAGGCGCCGAGATCCTGCGAGAGCTGCTCGGTGGGAATGAAGCGCCCGGGCGAGGCGTCGGCGTCATCGCCCACCTGGGCGATGTCCTGGGCATCGGGGTTCAAGGCATCGTCGGGCATGGCGGCGCCGTCATCGGCGGGCTCTGCGGTCTGCCCGGCGGGGGTCTGGCCAGCGCCGTCGGCCTGATCCGTGGCCGTCTGCGCCAGCACGGGGCCAGCGCCGAGGCTGGCGCTCATCGCCAGGATGCAGGCCGCTGCGAGTACGATTCTCATGGCTCATTCCTCCAGGTAGCGGGCGATGCGGAAGCCCAGGTCGTTGCGTGCGGTGTCGCCGAAATCGCGATAGGACAGACGGATCTCGGTGACGGTGCTGTGTGCCCAGCTCGAGCCCTTGATGGTGTGATACGCGCCTTCGGTCGGCCCCAGCGGGTCGACGTCGACACTGGTGCCCACGCTCAGCATGGTGCCGTAGTAATCATGCACCCATTCCGAGACATTGCCCGCCATGTCGTGCATGCCACGGGCATTGACCGGGAACTGACCCACCGGGGCCGTGCCGAGATAGGTGTCGTCATAGCCCGCCAGATAGGCCCCCATGAAACTGCGCACGGAGACATCGGCGAAATTGCCCGCACGCTCGGGCGGCGGCATCTGCTCGCCCCAGGGGAAGCGCAGAGTATTGCCGTTGCCGTCGGTGCGCGCAGCCCATTCCCATTCGGCCTCCGAAGGCAGGCGATAGCCCGTGGCGTCTGGATTGAACCCCACCACCTCGTCGCCTTCCACACGGTAGAACAACGGCAGGCCTTCCTGCTCGCTCAGCCAGTTGCAGTAAAGGGCGGCGTCCTTCCAGGTGACCTGCACCACCGGCTGGGTGTCCAGATCGATGGTCTGACCCTGCAGCGTGCCGGAGGAATGCTCGGGGCGGAAAGCGCGGAACTGCAGATTGGTGACTTCATGCGGCGATAGATAGAAGGGCCGCTCCAGGCGCACGTCGCGCAAGTCCTCATTGGCGCGCCGGCCGGGCTCGCGGCGTGACGCGCCCATCGTGAACTGGCCGGGGTACAGTAGCGTGAGGGATTGCCCTGCGGCCGTGGTGATGACCGGGCGGATCGCCTCCAGCCGGGCCTCTTCCAGCGACTTCAGCGTGACGCGCAGCTCCTGCTCGAGCCCCGGGCGGGAGGTGAAGCTGACGGTATGGGGCACATAGCCTTCCTGCCGGATCTCGATGATCTGGCTGGCCGCCATCAGTTCCAGCGTCTGGTTCGCCGGGCCACGCAGCTCCCCATCCACATAGACCTGGGCCTCGGCTGGCTCGGCCACGATGCGCACGGAGGAGGTAATGGGTACCAGCGGCACCGTGATGTCCTGCTCTTCGTCGGGGCGGGTCTCGAGGGTGCGGCTGGCGGCATTGAAGCCGCTGCGGAACAGCGTGAGCTCATGGGCGCGGCCGGGCGGCAGCGCCACTTCCAGCGGGGTCTGCCCGCGAAACTCCCCATTGATGGTGACATTGGCACCACTGGGCTGGGAACGGATGAACACCAGTCCGTCGGCGCGCTCCAGACTGACGGCAGGCAGCTGTTGAGCCTCGCCCGCTCGCACTACCAGTTCGCCCTGCCAGGCCTTGTGTGCCGCGAGTTTCAGGGTGAGCTCGTGCTCACCTTCCAGGATCTCGCCGGTGAAGGGCGTGGTGCCGATCAGCTGACCGTCCACCAGGATCTCCGCGCCGGGGGGCGTAGTGCTGAAGCGGATGTCGCCCCAGGCGGGCGCCAGGGTCAGTGCCAGATCGTTCTGCTGGGAGCGCCCCAGCACGGTGAACGGCTGGGTCAGCGGCAGATAGCGTTCGGCCTGCACGCTCAGTTCGTAATCGCCCGGCTCCACCTCCAGAGCGCGCAGCGGGGTGCGGCCCAGCTCCTGTCCGTCAAGCAGCACCAGGGCGCCGGCCAGCGGGCCGCTCTCTCCCCGCGCCTCGATATTGACCAGCCCGGGCAGCTCGCGCAGCAATACGGGGAAGTCCTGCGCCTGCTCCTGTCCGACGGCAAGCGTCACGCGCTCATCGTGGTAACCGGCATGGCGGATCAGCACCTCGTAACTGCCCGGCAGCATGAGGGTGCGCCCGCCCAGCGGCAGCTGGAAACCGTCGAGAAACTCCACACTGGCCGTGATCGGCGTGACCTGCACCAGCACCGAGCGGGCGGTCAGGACAAACCAGCCACTGACGCCGGCCACCAGCAGGAAGCCAGCGACCAGAAAGTGCGGCCAGCGCAGGCGCAGCGCGGCACGGCGCGGCGTGGCGTCCGGGGGGGTGAAGTCGATGGGGACGATGGGGTCCGCGAGTTCGGCGGAGGCGGCATCGCCACCCGGCGCGGCTGTGGGTTTCGAATGATCCTGCATGAGCTCAGCGCCTGTTGACCGCGAGGATTTCTTCCGTACAGGCCACCGTCACCGGCGTACTGCGATTGTCAAAGCCCACCTCGAACTCCGTGCGCACGTCGCGATACCCGGGGCGTGTGCCCACGGCGACATAGCGACCGGGCTTCAGGCTGAGCGTCTGGCTCTGGAAACGCCCCAGCACGCCGACCTGATACAGCGTGACGTCGGTGAGATTGTCCGACAGCAGCTGCACTTCCACGGGCACCTGGGCACGGGCAAGCAGGACTTCCACCTGGCTCAACTGCTGTTGCAGACGGGGGCCTGGATTCTCCAGCGCCAGCCCGGTGTAGTAGACCTGCACGGCCTGGGCGTGGACGGCAGTGTCGGCCAGGCGTGCGGGCTGGTCGATCGCGTCCTGCAGCAGGCGATCCAGCTGCAGCCGCTTGGCGGCGTAATCGCGACCATCGATCGCAAACACCAGCGCCGCGTCGATGGCCAGGGCGGCGTCGTATTCGGCAACAGCGGCCTCCCACTGCTCGGCGGCCACATGGGTCTGCGCCGCGTCGCGATGCGCGTTGATGCGGCTCACGGCCAGCTGGTCGCGCGTCTGGGTGATGGCCTCCTGCGCTTCGGGATTGCCCGGCCGCATGACCAGGGCCTGCTCGAAGGCGGCGATGGCGCCATCGGTGTCCCCGGTCTGCAGGGCGGCAAAGCCGGTAGACATCACGCGGGTGAAGGCATTGTCACTGATGGCCTGGCGGACCTGGTCGAGCTGGCTGCGGGCCTCGGCGTGCGCCGCGTCCAGCCCCAGGGCCTGTTCCAGTGTGCTGCGGGCGTCTTCCAGCGCGCCGGCATTGCGCTGTTGTTCTGCCTGCGCCAGCAGGGCATTCACCTGGTCGAGGGTCGCCGCGCGCTGCAGGCCGCTCTGGGCGTCGGCGGCGCCGGGCTGCAGCAGCAACGCCAGCGAGAAAGCCTCGGTGGCCTGCATGGCATTGCCGGCCTCCAGCGCGGCATTGCCCCGCGCGAGGGCATCGGCGAGCACCTGGGGGATGGAATCCTGCAGCTGCGCCAGAGCGTTGTCGGCATTGCGGTATTGCTCGGTGGCCTGGTCGAACGCCTGGGTACGATAGGCTTCATCCCCGGTGCGGGCGAAATTCAGCGCCTCGTCGTAGGCCTGCTGGGCCCAGCTGCCCACTTGCAGGTCTTCCAGGGCAGTCTGCCGCTCCAGCAGGGACGAGAGCACTTCCTGTGCCTCCTGGCGCTGCCGCGCACGCTGGGCTTCCTCGAAGGGCGACACTGGATTGAGGGTGGGCGCGGCAGCGCTGGCGGGCGTCTGCACCTGCTCCACCTGCGCGCGCGGCGTCAGGGGCAGTTCGTATTCGGCGACCACACCGGGCAGCACGAAGATGACGGCGAGGGCGAGCAGGATGAGCACCCCGAGCATCAGCCACACCAGCGGCGAGGGCCCGGGCCGGGCGGCCAGCGGGCGCAGAGTGGCCGCGGGCGCGGCACCGGGAATGGTCTTGTCGTTCAGGTCATGTTCTGTCATTGCCTTGTGCACCCGCAATGGCAGCCGCGCAGCGGCCACCCCTGCACGTCAGATGCCCCCTGTTTCCGCCTGGTACATTTCCACCAGAATGTCGCGCCACTGCTGGTACTGCTCCTCCACCGTGCCGTTGAGCATGATGGTACGGTCGTCCAGATCGATCATCCTGGGCGCCACTTCCTGTTCCAGCGACTCACCGAGCTCCTGCAGGGCGGCAATGTGGATCTCGGCCTCGGCACTCTTGTCGAAGCCGCTCTTGATCATGTAGGCACCCGCACCCACACCAACCAGCGCACCCGTCTGCACCGCCGCATTGCTGCTGGTGGCGGCCGCGATGCCGCCCACGATGGCAGCCGTGCCGGCAATGAAGCGGCGGCGGGCCGAGGCTTCGAGCTGATCCAGCGTCATGGTGGCCTGGTAGCTCTGCTCACGCCAGGAATCATAGGGCACACGCATCTGCCGGGCGTAATTGGCGTAGTAGTCCTGTACGGTGTCCACGAACAGATTGTCGCGCTGGCGGATCTCGCGGATGCGTTCCAGCGAGGGGTCGTTGTCCGCGGGCAATCGCACCACCTGAGTGATGCCGCGATTGTTCACGCTCAGGTACTGCTCGAACAGCTCCGGCGCGAAATTGCGGGCGAACTGCAGTTCCGACACGGTGCGGATGGTGCCGATGCGCTGCTGCGTGAGGTTCGCCTTGCGCCAGGCCAGCAGATCGTTGGCGATGGTGTTGTAGATCACCTGGAACGGGTCGTTGGCCTGGCGCTGCGAGGCCTCGTAGGCGAACTCGCTGATGTGCTCCTCGTATTCCTTCGTGTACCAGATGGCACCCGTGGAGTCGCGCACGCTGATGTTGATGCGCATGCCTTCGCCGTCGGACTGCAGGATCTGGCCGTGGATGTAGATATCCATGGTGGAGGTTTCATTGGGCAGTACCCGCACCGCGCCCCAGTTGCCGGAGCGCTGCAGCGTTTCCGCCAGCAGGAAGGGCGCGTAGCGAGCCTCCGCATTGCGGATGGCCGGGCTGACCCGCTCTTGCTCGTCGCGATCCAGCTCGTCGATGCCCGGATCGAACACCGTGACCCCGATATCCAGCAGCAGTTCCTCGGGCGGAGCGGTGTCCTGCACCACCTGCACGTACTGGGTGGACTTCACCGTCGTCGTGGAACACGCCAGCAGCAGGGCGCTCAGCAGCGCCAGCACACTCAAGCGCACAATGGAGATGTTCATGTTCATTGACTCAGCCCTGTGTAGCGTCGGTATTCATCCCAGAGCGCCTCGCGCAGCACCGGGTCGGGCTCGCGCATCGCCGCCTCGCGCAGCTGGCGGGCGACAATGTCGTCGTCACGTCCGCTCGGAATGTCTTCGGGCGGCGGGAAGGTCTGCTCGGTCTCGGCACCCGGGCCTCCGCCCGCGCCGGGAATGCCTTGCGGGCCAGTGGGTGCGCCTGCGGGAGGGGCTGCCACGATGACCGGACCACCGCCCGCCCCTGCCCCAGAACCTGCGGCACCGTCGGCTGCGTCGCCCGGAATCTCGGTGTTGCGGGCGGCATTGGCTTCAGCCTGGGCGCGGGCGCGCTCGGCCAGAATCACGCCGTCGAATTCTTCATAGCCACGGTTGAGAGCGCCCGTCAGCACCGCCTGACGTTCAGCCGCCGTCATCGGACCGGTGCCGCCATCGCCGAGTCCTCCCGGCAGGGTGTCCAGACTGTAGCCCCCGGCAGTGCCGGCAGTCGTGCCGCCGGAGGCACCCCTGGCGCTTGGCGCCCCGGCAGACCCGGACTGACCGCCCGCCGTGGCAGGCATGACGCTGCCCGCGGCTGTCTGCGCCGCGCCCGGGGACGCGGCAGTGCCCGAGGCCGTCTCGCGACCTGCCGGCGCGGGCATGGAAGGACTGCCGCTGCGCCCGGCGGAAGACGCCGTGCTGCTGGAACTGGACGACGAACGGGAGCTGGAGCTTGAGCTTGAACTACTCGGCATCGACGGCGAGGGCATGGACACCGACGGCGACGAGGAGGACGAGGAAGTACTGGAGGGCATCGACGGCATCGAGCTCTGCGATGACTGCTGCTGACTGGTGGACTCGCAACCTGCCAGCACCAGCGCGATGGCGCCTGCCAGCAACCACTGTTTCGATTTAGCTGTGCTCATGATGTCCTGCCTCTGCCCGGGGGCTGTTGCCATCTGGTCCGCACGACGGCGGCTCTCAGTACCAGAAATGAATCCTGTAACGCTCGCCCGGCGAGTCCACCGTGCGTCCCTCCACCATCTTCGGTCGCGCCATTCTGTCACGCATGGCACCGATGATCTGCAGATCGATACGGCGCAGCTCGGGCGGCTCCTGGCTCAGGATCTCGAAGTCCGTCATGCGCCCGTAACGGCTGACATCGAAGGCGATGTCGACATGGCCTATGCGCGCACCGGAATCCACGTTGAGACCCAGCGCCTGCTTCTTCTCCGCAGCGAAGCTCGAGAAGGAGGGCAGGAACACAATCTCGTCAAACACCTGTTGCGCCAGTTCCCTGCCATCGGACTCGGCCAGCGCCTGCCAGGCCTCTTCGTAGGTTCTCAGAGCCGCCTGACGGCGCTCGCGCTGCAGGTACCAGTCGGCAAGCTCGGCGCGCGCACGGGCCAGCATGATACGTGTTTCCTGCGTATCCGGTCGCCTTTCATCGGCGTAAAAATCGACGATCCTGGCCAGCGCCACTTCGCCTCCGCCACCTCCCTGCGGACGGGTCGAACGACCGGCGAACTCCGAGACCAGCCGCATGTTCGGATTGGCCTGGGTGCCGACATTGGTGCCTGGCAGGGCGAAGCGCATCATCATGTCAGACGCGTCGGCCGTTTTCTTCAACAGCTGCAGATAGCGGGGATCACGCGGCCCGAAGTGGGTCCCCACTGTGTCCGCAGCTGCGCGATAGAGCAGGAAGGTCTCCAGCAGGCGAAGGGTCGGATCTTCATCCACCCCGCGATAGAACGAGGTGAGATTCCAGCGCGCCATGTCCTCGAACACCGAGATCATGCGCGGATCATTCGGGCCGTAGGCCTTCGTCTGCACATAGAAGGCGTACTGCTGCTGCTCGTCGGCTTCCTTCCACTGCCCCAGCGCGAGATGCCCTTCCACGACACGCTGCACCAGCGGCACCTGCTGCGGACTGAACAAGCCGTGATTCACCCGGTTGATGTGCACAGCACGATCGAAGACCGTGACGGCCTGCTCGAACTCGCCCTGCTGCAGCAACAGGCCACCGAGGGTCTCGAGTTCCAGCGCGACCTCCTGACTCCAGGCCCCGCCTTCGTATTCCAGTTCTTCCAGTGCCTGCTCGTAGCTGCCGATATCCTGCAATCGCTGCAGGTAGGCCTGCTGCTCCAGCGAGAGGTCGGCAAACACAGGCTGAGGGTTATCGATCTGCGGCGCCGGCGCTGGCTGCATGAAGGCGGCGATCAGCGCTGCGGCCTCTTCGCTTTCGAGCCGGCTGAGTGCAATCGGTGGTTCCAGGTGCAGCACCTGCACCGCAGCTTCGTCCGCCTCGCCTTCGGTCGCGTCGGCCGCCATGACGGTGCTCACATCAGTGCTCGCCTGACGCCCATCCTGTGCCAGGATGCTGCCTGGCACACTGCCCAGCAGCACGGCGGCGATGATCAGCAATTGGTGTCGGCTGAAGAATTTCACGGAGCAACCCTGACGTACGAGCTTAGCGTTGAATACTCGTGGAAGCGCCCGCTTCCTGCGTGGCGCCAGAGGCGACAACGCATACTGCAGTCCTGCGGTTTACCTGGCAGTGAAATACGCGTCAGAGCACAGACCCTGAGCGCGGCGATCTGCGTTCAATACCCTGTAATTGCAGCGATTTGCGCACTATAGTGCAGACAGCTCACGAGCCACTTATACACCGGGCCTCCGGGGCTGTAAACACGGCCTCCCTGCATCAAAATACGGCATTTGCCGAACTCTGAATTCATTCGCGGAACCTCCATGCCAGAACTGCCGGAAGTCGAAACCACCCTGCGCGGGATCACCCCGCACGTGCTTGGACAACAGATTCTTGAAGTCGTTGTCCGCAACCCTCGCCTGCGCTGGCCGGTGCCCGATGCCCTGGCCCGGGAACTGCCCGGGCGTCATGTCGAGCGCATGCAGCGTCGCGGCAAGTACCTGCTGTTGTTCGCCGGCGATGGCTGCCTGCTGATCCACCTGGGCATGTCTGGCAGCCTGCGCATTGCCCCTGCATACGAGCCTCGGCTCGCCCACGATCACATCGACCTGGTGCTGCCAGGCGAGCGCGTGCTGCGCTACTGCGACCCACGACGCTTCGGCTGCATGCTCTGGCTGAAGGAAGACCCGACACGCCACCCGTTGCTGCAGTCACTCGGGCCGGAGCCACTGGGCGAGCATTTCAGTGGCAGGACGCTGTTCGACGGATCGCGCGGCCGCAAGACCTCGGTGAAAGCTTTTATCATGGACAGTCATGTCGTGGTGGGCGTGGGCAACATCTACGCCAATGAAGCTCTGTTCATGGCGGGCATCCGTCCGACTCAGGCGGTCGGGCGACTCTCGGCGGCGCGCTGCGACCGCCTGGCGCACTGCATCCGGGAGATTCTGGGCCGTGCGATCACCATGGGCGGCACTACCCTGAGGGATTTCGTGGGGGGCGACGGCAAGCCGGGCTATTTCAAGCAGTCCCTGCACGTCTACGGACGTGGCGGTCAGCCCTGCACGCAGTGCGGGACGCTGCTCAAGGAAGTGCGTCTGGGCCAGCGCAGCACGGTGTTCTGTCCACTCTGCCAGCGCTGAGAGGAGGCTACTCCTGCCCTGCTCGCGTCATCATGGCGGCGGCCACAACCGGATGCACAAACTTGGAAATGTCGCCGCCGTAAGAGGCAATCTCGCGCACAAGTGTGGAAGAGATGTAGGACAGATGTTCGGCAGGCGCAAGGAAGACTGTCTCGATGGAGGGTTCCAGCACCCGGTTCATGCCCACCAGCTGGAACTCGTACTCGAAGTCCGCCACCGTGCGCAGGCCGCGCAGGATGATGTTGGCGCCGCGCTGCTTCACGAAGTCGGTCAGCAGCGTGTCGAAGGCGCACACTTCCACGTTCCGCAGATGACCGAGCACCTGCGAGGCAAGCTCCACCCGGGTCTGCGCCGAGAGAGTCGTCGTCTTCTGCCGGTTGCTGCCCACCGCCACGATGATGTGGTCAAAGAGGCGGGCCGCGCGCTCGACCAGGTCGGTGTGACCATTGGTGATCGGATTGAAAGTGCCGGGATAGACGGCGATCTTCATGCTTGCCCCCTGACGGTGAAAGGTGTGCCCCTCCCCCGGGTTTCTGATGTGCTGCCCCGGCACCCTGGCGGGCGCCACGCTCAAGCCGCGGCCATTCTAATCAATGCCCCCGACCACCTCAATCAAGTGTCTGAATGGCCTGCAGAATGCGCTGCTCCAGCCAGTCCGGCTCGCGAGCGCTGGTGAAGCCGACATGGCCGCCTGCCCGGGTCAGCAGCAGTCGGATGTGGTCCGGCAGACGCGCCGGGTCGGGCAAGGAGCGCTCGGGGATGATTGGATCGTCGCGACTCTGGATCAGCACAGTGGGCAGCGCGATATCCGGCAACAGCGGACCGCTGCTGCAGCGGTCATAGTAATCGCGGGCCCCGTCAAAGCCATGCAGAGGGGCGGTGACCTGGTCATCGAACTCCCACAGCGTGCGCAGCCGGCGCAGATCGCCCAGCGCAGCCAGACGCTCGGCCTGCTCCTGCCAGCCCTGCAGGCGGAAATAGGCGAGCTTGGCCATCACGTCGCGCACCAGACGGCGGCGGAAGTAATGACCATAGAGCTTGCTCAGGCCGGTATTGAGTGCTTCCGAGCAATGGGCCAGGGCAAAAGGGGTCGACACTGCCACCGCCCCGAGCACGCCCTCGCCAGCGCTGCGGCCCGCCAGCCAGTGCAGCAGCACGTTGCCGCCCAGGGAAAAGCCGACGCCAATGACGGGGCGCTGACCAGCCGCGTATCGCACGCGCTGAAAGACTTCCTCGACATCCTCGCGGCAGCCCGAATGGTAGGCGCGCGCCAGGCGGTTGATCTCGCCACTGCAGCCGCGGAAATTCATCGCCACGCTGGTGTAGCCCTGCGCCTGCAGCAGACGCTGCAGGGACAGGATGTAAGGAGAGGCCGAGCAGCCGCACAGTCCGTGCAGCAGCAGGACCACCGGCAGGGAGGAATCGGCGGCGGCATCCAGCCAGTCAATGTCGAGGAAGTCGCCGTCCTGCAATTGCACGCGCTCACGGCGCCGGTACAGACCATTGGCAGGCACGAAACGCCGCCACAGAGTCTGGCTGTGACCCTCGGGCAACCACCAGGGGGGCTGGAAGTCGGATGCGTTCATGGGCTGGTCACGGCGCCGGCCTGGCGCTGATACAGACCGAAGTGGACCTTGCCGGCCTGCTTCGCCTTGAGTGCGCGCCAGCACTGCGGCAGGGCCAGCGTGGTCAGGGGCTGCTGCGACTCGAGATAGAGGAGGGCCCCTTCGCGCAGCAGTCCACTCGCTTCCAGCGCCGCCGCGCTGCGTGCCAGCAGGTCGGCCGCGAAGGGCGGGTCGAGAAAGACCAGGCCGAAACGTGCCTGAGAACTCTGCTGCTGCAGCCAGCGCAGGGAGTCGTCGCAGACCACCTGCCCCCCCACAGCGCCGAGCAGGGCCAGATTCTGGCGGATGGCCGCCGTGGCGGCCGCCGAACTGTCAACGAAGGTGACATGGCGCGCGCCGCGTGAGAGTGCTTCCATGCCGCAGGCCCCGCTGCCGGCGAAGAGGTCCAGACAGTCTTCACGGGCAATACTGTCCTGCAGCCAGTTGAACAGGGTTTCGCGCACACGGTCGGCGGTCGGACGCAGGCCGTCGACATCGGGGAAGGCCAGACGTCGGCTGCGCCACTGGCCGGCAATGATGCGCAGGGTGTTGGCGGCTCTGGCCCGGGACGTTTTCATGGGAGGCTGTGCGTGCGGCGGCTCGGTGTTTAAGAATCGCGGAGGATGGTAGCATAGCTGGCCTTTCCAGCACCCTCAGAAGACATTCAGCCATGTTCAGTTTCTTGAAGAAGAAGGCCGACACCGCGGCAGACGCCACGCCGCAGAATGCGGTCGAGGCTGCACCTGAAGCGTCTGCCGCCGCCGCGCAAGCAGCGCCGGCTCCCGAGGAATCCAGCGGCAGTGTGTTCGCGCGTCTGCGCCAGAGCCTTGGCAAGACTCGCGCCGTGCTGGCAGATTCTCTCAGCTCCCTGATTCTCGGACGCAAGAGCATCGACGAATCGCTGCTCGAGGACATCGAGACCCAGCTGCTCACCGCCGACATGGGACTGGCCGCCACCGAACACATCATCAGCGCTCTGACCCGCAAACTGGACCGGCGCCAACTCGCCAGCCCCGAGGCCCTGCTCGACAGCCTCAAGGACGAACTCACCCAACTGCTGACGCCCTGCGAACAACCTTTGCCTGTTCGCGCCACAGAAGGTCCCTTCGTGATCCTGGTGGTGGGCGTGAACGGCGCCGGCAAGACCACGACCATCGGCAAGCTGGCCCGCCGGCTGCAGAAGGACGGCAAGAAGCTGGTGCTGGCGGCAGGCGACACCTTCCGCGCCGCGGCAGTGGAGCAGCTGAAGGTCTGGGGCGAGCGTCACCAGATTCCGGTCATCGCCCAGCCCACCGGTTCCGACAGCGCGTCTGTGATCTTCGACGCCTATCAGTCTGCCCGGGCGCGGGGGGCCGATGTGCTCATCGCCGACACCGCCGGGCGTCTGCACACCAAGGACAATCTGATGCAGGAGCTGGAGAAGATCACGCGTGTCCTGAAGAAGCTCGACCCGGCACTCCCGCATGAAACCCTGCTGGTGCTGGATGCCACGACTGGTCAGAATTCGCTCAATCAGGCGCGCAGCTTCCACAAGTGCGTGAAGGTCACGGGCATCGCCTTGACCAAGCTCGATGGTACGGCCAAGGGCGGCATGGTGTTCGCCATCGCCAAGGAGCTGGGCCTGCCGATCCGCTTCATCGGCGTGGGCGAAACCGCTGAAGACCTGCGGCCCTTCGAGGCCCGCGAATTCGTCGACGCCCTTTTCACCCAGTCCTGAGCCTCACCGTCTGCAGCAGGTCTTCGCATGATCCGGTTCGACAATGTCAGCATGCGCTATCCCGGTGGCTACCAGGCGCTCAACCAGGTGAGCTTCGAACTCGCCGACGGCGAGATGGCCTTTCTGACGGGGCGCTCGGGGGCCGGCAAGAGCACCCTGCTCAAGTTGCTCATGGTCATGGAGAAGCCCAGCCATGGGCAGATCCTGGTGGATGGCCGCAACCTCGGCCGCCTGCCGCGCCGGCAGATCCCCTTTCATCGCCGCCGCATCGGCGTGGTCTTCCAGGACCACCAGCTGCTGTTCGACCGCAGCGTGTTTGACAATGTCGCCCTGCCCCTGCAGATCGAGGGCTATCCCAAGCACGAGGCGGACCGCCGGGTGCGCGCCGCGCTCGACAAGGTCGGCCTGCTGCGCAAGGAGAAAATGCATCCGCAGCAGCTCTCGGGCGGCGAACAACAGCGCGTGGGAATCGCCCGCGCCGTGGTGAATCGGCCACAGATCCTTCTGGCGGATGAACCCACGGGCAATCTCGACCCGGAACTGGCTGCCGAGATCATGCAGCTGTTCGAGCAATTCAATCAGGTGGGCGTCAGCATGCTGATTGCCAGTCACGATCTGTCGCTGATCACTCGTCTGCAGCACCGCATCCTGACCCTCGATCAGGGCAGTCTGGTGCATGACGCCTGGCAGGGAGCCGAGCCCTCAGCACGGAGGCCGCGCCCATGAGCAGACCCAGCCGCCCGACCGGCGCCCGGCAACACCGTCGAACGCTGGGTTCAACACTCCAGTCCGCTGCCCGGACACATGGGCGCACCGCAAGGCAGAGCCTCTGGCGCTTGCTGCAAACCCCGGTTGCTACGGCCATGACCGTGGCTGTGATCGGCATCGCACTGGTTCTGCCGGTGGGCCTGTTGCTGGCACTGGACAATCTGCGCGGCCTCAGCGGCAATCTCGGGGGCGTCAGTCAGGTGTCCGTCTATCTGGAGGACAGCGTGAGTGCCGCGCAGGCCGCGACCCTGGTGCAACAACTCGAGCAGCGCGAGGATGTGCAGCAGGCACACTATGTCTCGCCGGAAGAGGGGGCGGAGGAATTCATCGCCTATTCCGGACTCGGCGACATTCTCGCGGCACTGTCTGACAACCCCCTGCCTGGGGTCATCGTGCTGACACCGCAGTTGCTCGGTGCCGACGGAGCGCAGACTCTGCTTTCTGACCTGCAAGGTCTCACCGGCGTGCAGTCAGTGCAGCTCGATCTGGGCTGGGTCGAGCGCCTGCAGCAGCTTCTGACACTGGCCGGTCGAGCCTCTGCCGGTCTTCTGCTCGTGTTGTGCCTCGGCGTAGCCTTCGTGACCGGCAACACGATACGACTGGCGATCGAAGGACGCCGGGCCGAGATTGTCGTGGTCAAGCTGGTAGGCGGCACGGATGCCGATGTCGCGCTGCCCTTTCTTTATTGTGGTGCCTTCTATGGCCTCGGCGGCGCGATCGCGGCCTGCCTGTTGCTGTGGTTGGGGATGCTCCTGCTGCAAGGGCCGGCGCAGAGTCTGCTCGTGCTTTACGGCAGCGAGTTCCGCCTGCAGGGTCTCGGCCCTGGCGGCGGGGGACTGTTGCTGGCGGGTGGCAGCCTGCTGGGCTGGCTGGGAGCACTGCTGTCAGTGCGGCAGCACCTGGCGGCCATCGAACCCCGCTGAGCGGATTGAGTGTCTCGATCACGGCCATGCAGAGATTGGAATGGCCGGCATGAGAAAGTGCTTGAAAACTGCTCTTGAAATGAGCAGCGACGCCCCCATCAAAGGACTCCCGGGGCGTCTGAAAGGCTCGCCGAGTGGCTCTGCGGCCTGGTAGCCAGATTCGAAGAGGCGGTGCTAGAATCAAGTCGCTAGGGTTGAAAACGCGGTAGTTCTGGCCTTCTTGCTGGTCGCAGGGTTCAATCAACGCACATAGATGAGAGTCAAAGGCTGATTATGGGTAACGGAAAAAGTTTGCAGCTTATGGGCCCCGTGGTTCCGGGTCGTGACTTGACGGCTTACATCGCGTCCGTGAACAGTATCGCTGTCCTTTCTCCGGAGCAGGAGCGGGAACTGGCCAATCAGTATTTCTACGAGAACAACGTCGATGCGGCACGCCAGCTGGTGCTCGCGCACCTGCGCTTCGTGGTGCATCTGGCCAAGAGCTATGCCGGCTACGGTCTCTCGCAGGCAGACCTCATTCAGGAAGGCAATGTCGGGCTGATGAAGGCGGTGAAGCGCTTCAACCCCGACGTCGGCGTCCGCCTCGTGTCCTTTGCCGTGCACTGGATCAAGGCCGAGATGCATGAATTCATCCTGCGCAACTGGCGCATCGTGAAAATCGCCACCACCAAGGCGCAGCGCAAGCTGTTCTTCAATCTGCGCAGCTCCAAGAAAAGCCTGGGCTGGCTGACCAACGACGAAGCGCAGGCCATGGCTGAAGAGCTGGGAGTCGACGCCAAGGTGGTGCGCCAGATGGAAGGCCGCATGAGCTCCTACGACATGGCCTTCGACGCCGACCCGGATGCTGACGACGACGTGGCCTACAAGTCACCCGCGTACTTCCTGGAGGACGAAACCTCCGACATGGCGGAGTCGATCGAAGCCGAAGAATGGGAAGAGACCACGAACAACAGTCTTTATCTGGCCATGGGCGAGCTCGACGAGCGCAGCCGTGACATCATCACCAGCCGCTGGCTGGCCGATGACAAGGCCACGCTGCATGAGCTGGCGGCCAAGTACAACGTGTCTGCCGAGCGTATTCGTCAACTCGAGAAGAACGCCATGGACAAGGTCAAGGCCATGATCACCGCGTGATCCCGGCCTGTACCGAAAAAGCCGCCTCGGGTCACTGCCTGGCGGCTTTTTCATTTCTGGAACCCGGTATGACGCCGGAACGAGGGCGGCAATGAACAATATTCTGCTGGTGCTGGCTGCAATCAACGGCTTCTTGGCCGTCTCGCTTGGCGCCTTCGCAGCCCACGGGCTGAAATCCATGCTCGGTCCGGATTTGCTCGCCACCTTCCAGACCGGGGTGCAGTACCACATGTACCACGCGCTGGCCATGCTGGCCGTAGGGGTCCTGGTGGCGCAGTTCCCAGCACAGACGGGCCTGCGCGTCGCCGGTTACCTGTTCATGGCCGGCATCCTCATCTTCTCCGGCAGCCTCTATGTACTGGCCCTGAGCGGCATTCGCTGGCTCGGCGCCATCACGCCGATCGGTGGCGTGGCATTCCTCGCGGGCTGGGCGACACTGGCCTGGACCATGGCTCGCGTGCAAGCCTGAGGAAAGCGATGCAGATTCTGGTCAACGGTGCGCAAACCGAAGTTGCTGCGGGAACAACGCTGCAGGACCTGCTGGTCACGCTGCAGCTCGCTGAAGCGCGGCTGGCGCTGGAATGCAATCAACTCATCATCCCGCGCAGCCAGCATGCCAGCCATGTGCTGCGAGAGGGCGATATCGTCGAGATCGTCCATGCCATCGGCGGCGGCTGAGCGCAGCCGCTCCCCTCACACCAACGCAGGTATTCCATGACGCCACAGGATTTCCCCTTGCTCATCGCGGGCAGACACTACGTATCGCGCCTCATCATCGGCAGCGGCAAGTACCAGAGTTTCGAGCAGAACCGGGACGCGCTGGTGGCCAGTGGTGCCGAAATGATCACGGTCGCCATCCGGCGTGTAAATCTTGGCCAGAACCAGAACGAACCCAGTCTGCTGGAAGTAATCTCTCCGCGCGACTACACGATCCTGCCGAATACGGCTGGCTGCTATACGGCGGCCGATGCCGTGCGCACCTGTCGCATGGCGCGGGAGCTGCTGGATGGCCACAAGCTGGTCAAGCTGGAAGTACTGGGCGACCAGAAGACGCTCTACCCCAACGTCACAGAGACGCTGGTGGCAGCCGAGGAGCTGGTCAAGGATGGCTTTGACGTCATGGTCTACACCAGTGACGACCCGCTGATCGCGAAGCGCCTGGAAGAGATAGGCTGTGTCGCCGTGATGCCGCTGGGCGCACCCATCGGTTCCGGTCTTGGCATCCGCAATCCCTACAACATCCGCATGATTCTGGAGAACGCAAGGGTGCCCATCATCGTGGACGCTGGCGTCGGCACGGCCTCCGATGCCGCCATCGCCATGGAGCTGGGTTGCGACGGCGTGTTGATGAACACCGCCATCGCCGAGGCTCGCAATCCCGTGCTCATGGCCTCGGCCATGAAGAAAGCAGTGGAAGGCGGCCGCGAAGCCTTCCTGGCAGGACGCATGCCGCGCCGCCTGTATGCCAGTGCCTCCTCACCGGTGGATGGCACATTTTTCTGACCCGCCTCTTCGGCGTTCACTACTTCAGCAATCAACGGCTTTCCCCATGTCAGACGTCAAGTCAGATCCAGAAGCCTGCGCTGCGCAGGACACTCTCGATGCCTTCTCCGAGCCGCATCGGCGCACCGTCCGCAGCTATGTCATTCGCGGAGGACGTCTGACCTCCTCGCAGCAGCAGGCGCTGCAAACGCTCTGGCCCGTGTACGGCGTGAGCCATGTGCAGGCCCCGTTCGAGGCGCAGCAGCACTTTGGCCGCACGGCGCCTCTGGTGCTGGAGATCGGCTTCGGCATGGGCGACTCCCTCCTGGAGATGGCGCGCAGCAATCCGGACAAGGACTTCATTGGCATCGAGGTGCACCGGCCGGGTGTCGGCCGACTATTGCACGAGATCCAGGCGCAGGGCCTGGGCAATCTGCGCGTTTACTGTCACGACGCCACGGATATCCTGCGCGACTGCATCGCCGATGGCGACCTGTCCTGTGTGCAGATCTTCTTCCCTGACCCGTGGCACAAGAAGAAGCACAACAAGCGCCGCCTGGTGCAGGCCGAGTTCATGGAGCTGATTCGCCGCAAGCTGGCCATCGGCGGCAAGGTGCACATGGCCACAGACTGGGAGCCTTACGCGCAGCACATGATGGAGGTGATGAGCGCCCTGCCCGACTACCGCAATGCGGCGGGCGCGGGTCAGTTTGCCACTGCCACCGAGCGGCCGCTGACCAAGTTCGAGAAACGCGGCCAGCGGCTGGGGCATGTGGTCAACGACCTGGTGTTCGTGCGCGAACATTGAACCCGAAACGCGCCGGGCTGTGTGTCAGCGCCGCTCGACAATGGCCTCGTAGACGCCATTCTTGAACTCTTCCCGGAAGCCGCGACCGCTGGCTGGGGAAATCTGCGCCATGATGACGGTGACGATGCCCTGCACTGGATCGATCCAGAAGCGCGTGCCGGCAGAGCCATCCCACCAGACTTCCCCCTGGCTGACCGTGTGGTCATAGCGGGCGGGGTCCAGCGCATAGGCGAAGCCGCCAAGTGTCCAGCCCGAGGCCGCCATGTAGCCACTGTCTTCCAGCGGCAGCAATTCGTCTGCCACGGCGTTCTCCATCATCAGCTGCACAGTCTCCGGCCGCAGGATGCGCTGGCCGAACAACTCGCCGCCGTTGAGGAACAGCTGCGAGAAGCGGGCGAAGTCGAGCGTGGACGACACCAGTCCGACGCCGCCTTCCACCAGCGGCACCTTCTGCGTGAAGGGAATCTCCTCCATTTCATGCGGGCGCAGGGTCCCGTCGGCCGCCGGGCGGTAGACCGTCGCCAGGCGGTCGACACGCGCAGGATCTACCCAGAACACAGTGTCCTGCATGCCCAGTGGATCAAATACGCGC
>JBEDFR010000147.1:0-14768 GCA_041175045.1 Pseudomonadota bacterium
TGATCACCCAGTCCCGCGTCATCGTCACGCCCACCATGGCGCTGTCGGAGCGCGGCAGTGATCTGGCCGTGCAGCAGGACATTCTGAAACGCATCGTCGACGGTGGCGGGCGCATCGTGGCAGGTACGGATTCGCCCTTCGTGGGCCATGCGGATTCCCTGCACCGCGAGCTGGAAATCTATGTGGGAGCGGGTCTGACTGTCGCCCAGGCGCTGCGTTCTGCCCAGAGCGATGCCGCCGAGGCGCTGGGGGCGGGCGCGCAGCTGGGGCGCATCGCGCGCGGCTATATCGCCGATCTGGTGATTCTCAACAGCAACCCGTTCGAGAACATCGCCAATGTGCGCGACATCCACACCGTGATGAAGCATGGCGAGGTGGCCTGCGTGAATCCACGGTAAGCTGGTGCCGTGTCTGACTGCTCGTACAAGAATCAGGTCAGGTGCAGAAGGAACTGATCGAGCGGTCGGCGATACTTGCTTTTGAACTGTCCCGGGTCAGCCGGACTCCTGCGGCCAAAGGCAAGAATGACGGAAGCGGTGAGACCGTGCTGCGCGAGTTGCAGAATCTCGTCATAGCGTTCCATGTCGAAGCCTTCCATGGGGCAGGCGTCTACTCCCAGCACGGCGCAACTGGTCAACAGAGTGCCCAGCGCCAGATACGCCTGCTTGTGCGCCCAGGCCTGGAAGGCCTCCGGTGTCGGCAGTCTGGCCATGAAGCGCTGATGGCGCAGCGCGACTTCGGCCTCAGGAGTGGGTGGCACCAGTCCCCGTGACACCATCTGACTGACATGGGTGGTGAAGGCCTGCAGACTCATTTCGCGGTAGATTGCCAGCACGAACAGGCCATCCGCGCTGATGATCTTGTCCTTGTTCATCATCGAGTGTTCTGCCAGCGTCCCCAGCACCGCGCGGTTCTCAATCAGCACCAGCCGGTAAGGCTGCAGGCCTGCGGCCGAAGGTGACAGGTGCGTTGCGGCAACGAGTGTCTCGATCAATTCATGGCTGGTGCAGCGTGTGCCGTCGAACTGTCTTACGGCGTATCGCCATTGCAGTTGTTGAAGCAGGTCCATAGGGTCTCCGGTTATCTGGTATCTGGCGTGGTGACTGTGGGTGCATGCACAGCGGCACCGCGTGTCAGGAATGTCGTTTCATACTCTGGTACTTCGGTGCCCAGCATACGATCCCACACGCGGAAAAAGAGTCCGTAGTTGCCGTTCAGCGTCGTGTGATGAAGGCTGTGGAAGGTCGCCGTATTCAGCCAGCGAAACGGCGGGATTCGGGCATACCAGCGCGGCAGGAACTCATAGCCCAGGTGCGACATGATGTTGTTGGCCAGGCCAACCACCTGCAGCAAACCAAGCACTGGCAGGTAGATCGGCACCAGAAACAACACCGGAAGAACGGCAGACCCCAGGATGAAGGCCTCGAAAGGATGAAAGGAGTACACCGAGAAGGGGTTCACATCCACGCTTTTGTGATGGACGGCGTGGACGCGTCGATACAGCCAGGGCAGATGCAGCAGTCGGTGCCACAGATAGAACCACCCATCGGTCAACAACAGCAGCCCGATGAAGCTGGCAAGCATTTCCCACCATGCGAAGGCCGCGGCATCGGTGGAAAGCTTCGTCAGCCCTGCCGCATAGCACAGCGAGATCACGACAGCATTGGCAGTGCCAATGGCCAGCGTGCCCAGCGTATTCTTCACTTCGAACACCAGTTGTCTGCGATTGAAGCGTTTCTTCGCCTGAATTCGTGCACCCTGGAAACGCACTTCGCCCCAGCGCCAGACCACCACAAAGACCAGGGCGATCACGGCGAAGTAGCCGATGGTCTGGGTTGCAAAGGCCTGCAGGAACATCATCAGCGGGTGTGCCTGGTCCAGCATGGGCTTCTCCTTCAAAGCAACTTTTTGTTGCATTATAAGAGAGGCTCTCACTATTGCAACTCAATGTTGCAATAACTTGCCGTTCGGGCGCAGACGCTTTATCCTGCGGCCATGACGACACAACGCACGATGAAGCAACGAGGCGAGCCGGTGGTACGCAGAGTGCTGGAAGTGGTCCTGGAGCAGCTCGCTGCCCAAGGCTACGAACGCCTCAGCGTGCCAGAGGTTGCCGCACGTGCCGGCTTGAACAAGACCAGTGTCTACCGTCGCTGGCCCACCAAGGGCGACCTGGTACGCGAGGCGCTGGGCGCTTCACTGGGGCATGCCGAGGAAGCTGTGGACACTGGAGACCTGCGTGCCGATCTGCTCACGCTGGCACGCGCAGCAGTTGCCTTTGTCGAGTCACCTCTGGGTCTGGCCGTGCTGCGGACACTGTTGGCAGAGGGCGCCAATCCAGAGGTCAAGGGGCTGGCTGCCGCCATGATTCAGCAGCAAGGGTCCCAGGGCCCCGGGGCCATCTTCGAGAGAGCGATCGCCCGAGGCGAGCTGGCGCGCAGCACCGACGTCAAGCTGGTGCTTACTACTGTCGCCGGCGCCATCATGCACCGGATTCTGATCGAGCAATCCGCCGTGACAGAGGATTTCCTCATGCGCCTCATCGACCTGGTTCTGTTCGGCATGACGCGCGATTGAACTGTCCCCCTGGCCTCAGAACGCCCCCGCCGGGCCCGGGAACACGACCGGGCTCTGCACGCCGCTCTCTGACAGGCTTGACACCCCGAAGTAATAGTTGTCGATCACTACATTTTCCAGTGTGAATTCGTCTACATCGCCCACTGTGCGTGAGTAGGTCCATTGTGGCTCTGTCGTCAACCGCCAGTGCACGCGATAGCTGGTGGCACCTGGCACTTTCGCCCAGCGCAGGGTGGTGTCGGGGCTGACCTGACCACTGATGCTCACTTCTTTCGGCGGCGCCGGTGCCCAGGCCATGGCTGCCAGGGTGACGGCATTGAGTGCCGTCAATTTCGCAGCGTAGTCGAAGTCCACATGCTCGATCACATCGCCATAGGCAATGCCATCCTCGACGCGCACATCGTTGTGCTGCCAATGGTAGTTCTCGTTGGTCTCCATGATGCGCACTGCAGGAATGCCCGCTTCGTTGAACGGGCGGTGATGCCCCCCGCGTCCAAAGCGGTCAAGTCGATACACCATCATGACGTCGAGATTGGGCACGTAGAGATCGGCCATGTGGTCGATGTAACGCGCCACATTGCGGGAAGCTGAATCCACCTCGCCGCCCTGGGAGCGTCGCTGCGCGGCTTCTTCTGGGGTCTCGTCATAGCGCGTGCCCTCGGAGAACACTCTCGCCGTCGTATTGTCGACGACCCCCGTGATGCCGCGGATATTGCCGATCATGTCGTTGTTGATCACCACCTGCAGGTCCCAGTCACGCTCCAACGCCCATCGCGCAAAGATTTCTCCGCCGTTCAGACCTTGTTCCTCGCCGGAAAGGCCGGCGTAGATGATCGAGCCGGGAAATGCGTATTGCGTGAGTACTCGCGCCGTTTCCAGCACGCCGGCCATGCCCGAGGCGTTGTCATTGGCGCCGGGGGAATTGTCAGTGAAGTTCATGGGGTCGCTGATGCGATTGTCGATGTCTGCCGTCATCATCACGTAGCGATTGGTATCGCGTGTCCCACGCTGCACAGCGATCACGTTGACCACTTCAACGGGGTTCGGAATGCGGTTGGTGCCAGAGACGATGTCGCTGACGTAGAAGACCTCGAGGCAGCCGCCGCACGCGGCCGCGATGGCGTCGAATTCTGCCTTGATCCAGCGCCGCGCCGCACCGATGCCCCGGGTGTCCGAATCGGTTTCCGACAAGGTATGGCGGGTGCCGAAATTGACCAGAGTGGCAATGTCAGTCTGTATGCGCTGCGCCGACGGGGCAGTACCGATGGCGTGGAGAGACTGCTCGTCGGCGGCGCCGTTCAGCGGCACCAGGCTGGTCAGCAGCAGTGCGGATAGTGCAGTGCTTGTCATTCTTGTCATGATCTGCTCCGGGAATCCAGGGTGATGTGCGATATCAGACGCATTGTGCAATATTGGCGGTACGCGGAGAAATGCTGTATCTGCTTTCGTGGTATCGTCATCACAACACTTCTTGCGCTACAACAACAATACCAGCTGAGTGGTCTTTGACATGGGTCTTCTGCGTTTTCACCGGCACCCAGTTTGGCGCTGTGCACTGCCGATTCTTCTGCTTTCAGGCATCTCTGTGCCGCCAGCCCAGGCCCAGCTGCCGCCACCCCCGCCTGGCGCTTATGACGCCGCACCGTATCTGGGCGAGATCCGCGACAGCTATGTCTACGCAGACATCTGGGAGCGCCCCGGCCTGTCGCCACGCGACCGCAGCCTGATCACCGTGGCCGTGACGCAGGCACTCAATGCGCCCGCAGAGCTGCAGCTGCACATGGGGCGCGGGCTGGACAACGGTCTCACTCCAGCGCAGATCGGGGAAATCATTGCCCAGGTGCAGTGGTTCCGGCAGTTGCCGCCAGAGGTAGATGGGCTGCGGATCGCTGCCGAACTTTTCGCGGCGCGGGGACTGTCTTCTGACAGCGTCGGCGCTGCTTCGGTGCCAGTCGCGCCGCCCTCTGCGTTGCCGCCCTTTCCCGCGAGCCCTGTGCTCGGCTTGCGCGACCGCAGCCTGATTACCATCGCCCTCGCCAGCACGCTTTACGCCTCCACCACCTTGCGGGCAGAGCTGCCACGTGCCCTAGACAACGGGGTCACGCAGAGCGAACTGGCCGAGGTCATCACCCACATCGCGTTCTATGGGGGGTTTCCCAGCGCGGTGAACGCGTCGCGCATCACGGCCGAGGTGCTCGCTGCTCGAAGCCTGCCGCTGGGCGACAGCCGTTTCGCCGGTGCGCCCTATCTGGAATCCTTGATCGACGGCCTGGTGTTCGGCGAGACCTGGACCCGCACACCGCTCACGCCCCGCGAGCGCAGTGTGGCCACTATCGCCGTCACCCTGGCTGGCTATCAGTCCGAGCAACTGCGTACCCATCTGCACCGCGGTCTGGACAATGGCCTGAGCGTGCAGGAGATCGCTGAGCTGATTGCCCACGCGACGCTTTACGCCGGCTTTCCGCGCGGCATCAATGCCTCGCGCCTCTACGCAGAAGTGTTACGCGAAAGGGGGCTCGAAATGCCGGAAGGAGAACATTGAATGAGTGAACCGACTGAACTTTCCCGCCTCCTGTGGGTGGTGGTTGCGCTGCTGCTGGTGCCGCGCATGGGCAGCGCACAAGGCGACCAGTTTCAGGGCGTCGAGCTGGACATCGTCCCTGTGGCGGGCAGCGTTTACATGGTGCAGCGCCCTGGTGGTGGAGGGAATGTGGGGGTCATGGTGGGGCCCGATGGTGTCTTGCTGGTGGATTCCCTGTTCGCGCCGCTGGCGGATCGACTGGTGGCCGCGGTGAGCTCGGTGACAGACAGTGAAATTCGATTCTTGTTGAACACTCATATTCATATCGACCATATCGGCGGCAATCAAAATCTGGCCGAGCTCGGGGTGCTCATCTTTGCCCATGACAACACCCGCCTGCGCTTTCTCCAGGACAAGAGTCACTTTCCACGGCAGGGCGGCAGCTTCACACCCCCGCCGCCCGTGGCTGCGCGGCCGGTCATCACTTTCAACGACGGCATCAGTTTTCACATCAATGGGGAAGAGGTGCGGGCCTTCCTCGCGCCGCCGGCCCACACCGATGGCGATGTGTTCGTGTATTTCCCCACCTCCAATGTGCTGCATCTGGGCGATGTGTTCCGCACCAGCAGCTACCCCATCATCGACAAGTTCAATGGCGGCACCCTGGCCGGCACCATCGCGGCACTGGACATGGCTATCGCCATGGCCGACGCGGACACCCAGGTGATTCCCGGTCACGGCCTGGAGGTGGTGGGCCGTGCCGAGATGGAGGAGTTCCGCGCGATGATTCTGGACATTCGCGACAAGGTGCTCGCTCTGATCATGCAGGGCAAGCACCTGGACGAAGTGATGGCCGCCAATGTCACGGCGCAGTACGACGCCCAATGGGGGCAGGAAGCAGGCTGGACAGCCCTGGATTTTGTCCCGCTGGTTTACTACGAACTCGGCGGCGCCGGACGCCTGCAGGATCGGCCATGAGCATTCACGCGAGGGTCACGAGATGAACATGGACAAGAACATTGCACGGCAGATCAGTCTGCTGCTTGTTTCCATGGTTTGCTCCCTCGCTGTCGCCCAGGACATCGTTGTCCGGCGTGACGCCGAGGGCAACATCGTCGTCAACGCGACGCGTGTCACAGAGCAGGTGCGCATCGACGGCACGCTCGATGAGGCCGTCTACACGCAGATTGCGCCGCTCAGCAATTTCATTCAGCAGATCCCCAACGCCGGCGCGCCTGCCAGTGAGAAGACCGAGGCGTGGATCTACTTCGACGAGGACAATCTGTACGTTGCGGCGCGGGTGTATGAATCCGTGCCCGAGAGTGAGTGGATTGCCAATGAGATGCGACGTGACACCTTCCAGCTGCGCACCAATGATTCCTTCTCGGTGCTGGTGGACACCTATCTCGATCGCCGCAATGGCTCGGCGTTTCTGGTGACCCCGATCGGCGGCTTCTCGGATTTCGCCATCACCAATGAAGGCGACGGCGGCCGCGGCGTCAATTTTGACTGGAATGTGGTGTGGGATTCGCGCGTGGGCCGCTTCGACGGCGGCTGGACGGTGGAGATGGAGATTCCCTTTCGTTCGCTGCGCTATGAACCGGGCGTGGAGCAAGTGTGGGGCCTGCAGTTGCGCCGCATCATCCGCCGTTTCAACGAAGCGTCCTATCTGACCGAAGTGCCCATCGCCGCCGCCCGTGGCAACAGCCTGGTCTCGGGCATGTGGCGCGTCTCCGAGGCGGGCACGCTGGAGAACCTGCAGGTGCCGGCGCGCAATTTCAATCTCGAGGTCAAGCCCTATGCTCTGGGCAGTGTCACCACCAATCGCGAAGTGACGCCCCGCATCAGCAACGAGGCGCAGGGCGAGGCCGGCATCGACGTCAAGTTCGGCATCACCAACAATCTGACCGCCGACTTCACCTACAACACCGATTTCGCCCAGGTCGAAGTGGACGAGCGCCAGGTCAACCTCACACGCTTCAGCCAGCTGTTCCCCGAAAAGCGTGAATTCTTCCTGGAAGGCCGCGGCAATTTCGACTTTGCCCAGGCGCGCGGACTCGAAGTGCCCACCATGTTCTTCAGTCGCCGCATCGGCCTGGAGCAGGGGCAGATCGTGCCGATCGAAGCGGGCGCCAGGCTCACCGGCAAGGTCGGCGACTACGAGATCGGCGCCCTCACCATCAACACGGATGCGGAGGACTTCGCCACGCTGGAATCCACCGGGTTCTCCGTGTTGCGCATCAAGCGCGACGTGCTCAGTCGCAGCACGGTGGGCGTGATGCTGACTGACCGGTCGGAATCCCTGGTGGGAAATGGCGCCAGTCAGTTGTACGCCATCGACGGGGCCTTCGACTTTCTGGAGGACTTTTCCTTCGACACCTACCTGGCCAGGACCGACAGCCCGGGCCTGCGCGATGACGACAGGAGCTATATGGCCAATGTGGCCTATGACAGTGACCTGCTCGGCCTCAACACCGGGTATCTGGTAGTGGAGAACAATTTCAACCCGGAGATCGGCTTCAAGAGGCGCAACAACTTCAAGCAGTTCTCCGGCGGCGCACGCTACAGTCCGCGTCCGGCGTCCATCGAGTGGATTCGCCGCTTCAATCTGGAGGCCGGCACCCAGGCCTACTGGTCGGCCACCACGGACGCTCTGGAGTCACGCCAGCGCACGCTGAGTTTCGCGACGGAATTTGAAACCAGTGACATCTTCACGCTGTCCGCCAGTGACGATTTCGAAATGCTGGTGCGGCCGTTCCGCATTGCCCCTGGCGTGACACTGCGCCCCGGCAAATACGATTTCACCAGCTATCAGGCGTCCTACAACTTCGGCGCCCAGCGCAAGGTCAGCGGCATTCTGTCGCTGCGCGTGGGGGATTTCTGGAGTGGCACCAACACCTCCATCGGCTTCGGCAGCGGTCGCATCGAACTGTCACCGCAGCTGTCGCTGGAGCCGAGCTATTCCATCAACAAGGTGGAACTGCCGGAAGGGGACTTCCGCACGGAGCTGTCGAGCCTGCGCGTCACCTACACGCTGTCGCCGCGCATGTATCTGGGCGGGCTGATTCAGTACGACTCCAACGCCAGCTCCTTCAGCACCAACTTGCGCTTTCGCTGGGAATGGGCGCCGGGCAGCGAGTTCTTCGTGGTGTACAGCGACGACCGCAACACCGACCCGTTCGGGCACCCCAGTGGCCTGGAGCTGCGCAATCGTGGGTTTGCGGTGAAGATCAACAAGTTGTTGCAGATCTAGGGAAACGGACAACGGTCAGTCCTTGACCAGGAGAAATCAGCGGAAGATCGCTGCTCAAATGGCAGATCACGAGACGTGACCCTAAACGAGCCTGATTCCCGGCACTTTCTCACTCCAGAGCCTGATAGACCATGGTCGGGAACTTCGTGCGGATATCCGTGCTGTTGGGCAACTGATTGATCATCAGCAGGATGCTGAGACCCGCCTCCGGATCTACTCGATAGAGGGATCCGTAAGCGCCACCCCAGCCGAAAGACCCCACCGAGTCCATGCCGTTGGCCCCGTAACGATCGGTTGTTTCAAAGCCCAGGCCGAAACCCAGGCCGGTGCTCGAATGCAGGGTGCCGACCTGGTTGCTGGTCATCAGCGCGACCGTGCGCGGCGCCAGAATCCGCACCCCGTCGAGTTCGCCGCCTTGACGAATCATTTCAAGGAATCGACTGTAGTCCCGAGCCGAGGAAATCAGCCCCGCTCCGCCAGCAAAATTGCGTCGCGGTCCGTCCACGTAGTGTCCCTGACCCCTCGAACCTTCGGCGGCCCGCACCGCCTTGCCGCTGTCGTCACTGGAATAAACGGTCACCAGCCGCTGCGCTTGTGCAGGCGTCAAGAAGAATTCGGTATCCTGCATGTCCAGTGGTCCGGTAATGCGGCTGCGGATGAGCTCGTCCAGCGGCATGCCAGAGGCACGTTCCGCAACACAGCCCAGCACATCCGTGTTGTAGCCATAGACCCACTGGTCTCCGGGCTGAGCGACAAAGGGCAGGGAAGCGAGGCGTTCCATGGTGCTGCAGACAGGCTCTTCCTTGTCCGCCGTGTACCAGCCCATACCCGCCTCAGGACCGAGACCGTTCTGCGCGTACAGATCCGCAATATGTGCCTGGGTGCCATAGGAAATGCCGGCGGTATGCGTCAGCAGGTCCCGCAGTGTGATCTGGCGCCGCGCAGGCACGATTTTCATGCCTGCCTCAGTAACCTCGGCAACGGTCGTGGCGGCCCATTCTGGAATGAAACGACTCACCGGATCATTCAGATTCAATTTGCCTTCTTCCATCAAGGACAGAATCACCACACTGGTCAACGCCTTGGTCTGCGAAGCGATGCGGAACAGATTCGCCGTGGTCATGGGCTGACCGGCCTCGCGGTCACTGAAGCCAACCGCTTTCTCGTAGACTGTCTCGCCATTGCGCAGCACCAGAGCGACAGCGCCGACCAGCTCGCCGTTATCGACATAGGACTGCAGGACACCATCGATCCGCGCCAGGCGTTCGGCATTGATGCCGGAGACAAGCTGCGCGCTGGTTGAAGTGGGCTGCAGCAAGACAGCCAGCAGCAGAAGGGATGCAGACAGCGCGGTGCGGTTCACGGAATGTGGGCGGGACATGGGCGGCTCCTTGGTTTTATTGTGTTGGGGCCGAGTGTAGCAGGGACTCAAGGTATCTCTGTAGTTACAATCTTCAGTGTGGAGGCCATCCCTTTGCCCGCCAGAGACACTCTGACAGGACGGTGGAGAGTAAAAAATATATTAAAAACAATAATATAAAAAATTTTTAACCCTTCCATTTCGCTTTGAGATAGCCTGCTGGAACATCCATTCATCGTATCCATTCAACCACGCTCACTGTACGGAGGCGGGCTATATGATCATTGACAAGAACGGCAAGGCTGTCGAACTTGACTGCATGATTGAAGTTCATGGCAAGGAGTACAAGGTAATCGATATCGATGGCAATTTTGTCATTACCACTCAAGTCAACAATGGGATGAAACGCCGTTTCAGCATCAGTGAGCTGGGAATGACGAACACTGATGGTGGAGACGAGAAGCGCAAGAAATCTATCGACGCAAGAATAAAGTTGAGGGACTACTGGGAGAGTTAATTGGCTTTTTTGTGGCGCGATGAACCAGGAGATTCCAGATGACAAGGGGAATGAAATCTCTTTTCATGCTTGTAGCGCTGAGCGCACCCGTGTCAGTACTTGCTCAGCCTGACATTGAGAACATCAAAACTCAGGCTGAAGCGGGAGATGTCTCCGCTCAATTACTATTGGGCATGATGTTCGGGATGGGTAGTGGCGTAGAAGCAGACGAGAAGGAAGAAGCGAAGTGGTTTCGATTGGCAGCAGATCAAGGTAACGCTGACGCTCAAGCTTGTCTTGGCAATATGTACTATTTCGGGCGAGGTGTAGAGAAAAGCTATGACGATGCCTTGAATTGGTATTGTCTGGCAGCCGCGCAAGGGAATGCCGGTGCTCAATCAAGTCTGGGCTTGATGCACTCAAGAGGAGAGGGTGTAGAGCCAAGCGATACCCAAGCATATGGCTGGTTTGAATTGGCAGCGAGGCAGGGCGATTCAACCGCTCAGTTTCATCTTGCGGAATATTTCAGGCGCGGAGTCGCTGTGGCTCAAAACGATCAAGAGGCAGTGAAATGGTATCGATTGGCGGCCCTGCAGGGTAATGCTCTTGCGCAATTGAATCTTGGATTGAGCTACTTCCATGGGATGGGTGTTGCACAAAGTGTGTCTAAAGCATACCTGTGGTTCGCTGTGGCAGAAGCGCAAGGTGAATCATTGGGTTCAGAAGGAACTGACATCATGCATTATCGAATTTCGATAAAGGCACGAGACAGAGCGCAGGCGCAAGCCATTCGCTGTCTGTCATCCAACTACTTGGACTGTGAGGAATAACTGGGTCTGAATCGTGTGAGAAGCGACTCCTCCGTTGGTTGTTGTCAGTATAGTGAGAACTTAAAACTGCCTCGCCGTTTTCCACGAAGGTTCGCTGGTATTGACTTTTTCCAGCAATGAGACGATTCTGTAAACACATTGAGAGAGGGCTGACGCCCCGCCAACCTGCAGCTGAGCAAGGTGGTACCCCGTGAAGGAAATGTGGCCGCAAGGCAACTACAGCGTCAGCCTCCACTGAGTTTCTCACTGGGGGTTTTTTATGTCTGCAATTATCTCATCAATACAGTCCCATCCAGGCTATATCAGCCGTGTTGCCGCTCGCACGCGCAAAAGCGTGTTCTACCTTGGTGAGCACGCGTATGCCTCTATGCCAGGGTGTGACTGGCGCACACATTACTGGGCAAAAAGGATCGAGGAAGGTAAACGTTGGGAACTGTATTGTTCAACCGAGGATGCTCCCAGAGATCGTCAGTATGCTGGAACGTTTACACCAGTGGAACTGCGTGCGGAATTTGCTGCTGTCGGTTTTGAGCTGGCTGAGGAGGAATGGCAATCGCTAGGCTTGGGCCTTAAGGCCGAGGTTTTAGACATAACAGACCCGGAGGCGGCGTATGGCTAAGGGGACCTGGTCGTTGGCAAATGACCCGAACGATCCGATATTCTCACGCAGGTATGTTGTCTCTTCGCACAATCGCCGCCTGACAACGTTGCCGAATTGGGTTGTGTTGCATATTCCGCACGATTCCACCTGCATACCCTCCAAAGTAAGAGACCAGTTTGCGCTGAGCGACGCTGAACTGGATGATGAAATACTGAAAATGACTGACCACCACACCCACGACTTGTTTGCAAAAGGCGTGAGTAGTTGCCAAGTTGTCGCTGCACCAGTGAGCAGGCTTGTAGTCGATGTGGAGCGATTTGAAGATGACACCCTCGAGCCCATGAGCGACGTAGGGATGGGAGTTGTCTACACACAGACCCATGATGCTGAAACACTGCGAAAACCAATAAGTCAGGCGCAAAGGCAGGCGTTACTGGACGACTGGTACTATCCTCATCACAGGCAACTTGCCAACGCTGTGGATCAAGCGCTGAGATGCCACGGTCACTGCCTGATCATCGACTGCCACAGTTATCCTGAAAAAGCGCTTCCGTATGAAAGCTTGCAAAATGCGAATCGACCGGATATTTGCATCGGGACTGACGATTATCACACACCCCAAAAGCTCACTAACTGGCTGATAAATTACTTTGAACGCGCTAGCCGAAGCGTATCGGTGAACATTCCCTTTGCTGGGGCCCTGGTTCCTCATCGTTGGTACCATCTCGATAAACAGGTCGAATCTGTGATGATAGAAGTTCGCAGGGACACCTACATGGATGAAAATACACAGAAACGGATACCTGGCGTATTTGACTTGGTTCAGCAAGATATCCGTGGCGCTATTGCCTCCTACTGCAATCGTTGCTTGTAGTGGTCAACAAAAACCGGAGAACCTTTCAGATAGTTTCTCAGCCTTTGCCGGTGGCAATCCGTTGTTGTAAACGTGCAGTCTGACCTAGATGAAATAGTCCATCAGATATATCCCAAGATCCTTTTTGCCTGCGCTTCATTGCTGTATCCGAGTGCCGGCACCCACTCAGTTTTCAAACTGCGGAACAGTATCTCGGTTGGCGATTCAAGAGCAGGACGAATACTAGGGGTAAAAGTCAAAAATTACGGAGCAACCATATGCCGCACGAACGCAAAGAAAACGCACCCGAAGTTATCTTGGATCAGGCGCTCGTCGGTCTTTCCCGCTTGGGTATACCGTTACAGAGTGATGACCTAATTACCGTTCCAGTAACGCCAGTAAAAGGCTTGGCCTTGCAATCTCGAGGAAGATCTTTCAGGGATGAACTGATGGACGAGATACTAGAGGAGCGTCCGGGCCTTACTCGCGAGGAACTATCCCGGCAAATGGACAACATGGGGTTCTAGACAGGGGGATTACACGTGAATTTAGAGAGAGCCATCGAAATTGCCGTACAGGCACATAAAGGTTCGGTAGATAAGGGTGGGCGTCCTTATGTATTGCACCCACTCGCCGTCATGCATGCATTAGAGTCGGATGCCGAAAAAATAGTAGGTGTGTTACACGATGTCGTCGAGGACTCCGAGTGGACGTTTGAGCGACTTGTAGATGAAGGGTTTTCAGAAGAGATTATTGAAGCATTAAGATCAGTGACCAAGTCTCCCGAGGATACAGACTACTTCGCATTTATAAGAAGAGTGAAAAAAAATCCTATCGGTAGGAGAGTAAAAATTGCAGATATTGAACATAACATGGATATGAAACGTATTTCTGCTGTGAGTGAAGACGACTTATTGAGGCAGAGAAAGTACAAAAGGGCATTGGCACTAATCAGAAATGAGAGGGTTGATCTTTGACCATCCAAAGCTTCCGACAATTCCCCGGTTTAAGCTAGACAACGCGCTGAGAGTTTTCGGATTCGCAGGTCAGTCCCTGAAATGTGCAAAGTGTTTTGTCCAGATCATGTCCAAAGTGTATTTCAGAGATCGAATACCGCGATTTCTGGCCGCGCTCCAAATCGGATGGGAAGCAGCGACGTGCCGATACCCCTTGACACGAAGAGTCTGCAAGCTTTCGTATCGTATAGACCAGACGTAAAGGATCCGCTTCCCGGGGGCTTCCATAGTGGCCGTCCAAAAAGAGCAATTTGACCGCCATGAGTATGCCCCGCTAAACATAGGTCGAATTGGCTGGAACTGATATCCGCCGGCAAATTACTGAAATAGCCTGGTGAGTGTTGCACTAGTACCGCGATGTCTTCTTCGATTCGATCTTTAAATATCCCGTAGTCGGGTTGGCCTGCCGTAAAATCATCAATACCTACGACCTGTAGCCCCCGTTGACGAACTTGATAGGAAGTGCGGTCATTCACCAAAAGCCGTACCCCGTGGTGCTCGTACTCCTGGCTTAGCGCCCCTAGATCAACACCAGACCAATACTCCCAATTGCCTAACACTGCCACCGTGGGAATCCCCTCCAATGCTGCAAGAAATGCATGCAATTCGGGCAGACGATCTGCCTTGTCAATGACGTCCCCGGAAAGCACCAATAAATCTGGTGTAAGCCGTTTGACTTGATCGAGAACCGCCAGTTCACGCTTATCTATCTTTTGGATATGTAGATCGGATAGTTGGACGACTCGCACAGCATCCTGGATCTCGGTTGACCGCGTCTTGTGGACACTGACCTTGATCCAAGAAGGTTCGATCCAAGTTGCATAGACACTGAACAAAGCGATCAACGCCGTCAGCGCGATCCGGTAGATCATCTGTCATCCCAGCCCATAATGCGGACACTCATAGCACGACCGCGCCATAGCGGCACTGCAGACTCATGTAAACCTCTCTGTTTTTGTTACACCGTCCCAGGGTGTTCAGCCAAATACTCCCACGAAGTCAGATCGCTCAGTGAGTCGTGCGGACGCTATTCGTTGTATTCTCGTATCCAGTTCCGCGTTATCTCTCGAACCTCGTTCAACGTTTTGAACACATACGTATCGAGAACTTCGTCGTGGTATGTTCTGTTGAACCGTTCGCGACATGGGAATTCTGCATTGGCTTGTCCGGCTTGATGAATTCCAGCTCCACGCCGTGCTCTTCAGCCCATTGTGCCAAAGTGATCGAGATGAACTGCGGCCCATTGTCCATTCTCAGCTTT